>NZ_JBYTCE010000008.1:0-247968 GCF_058789975.1 Paenibacillus sp. FW104-T2
AACTATAATATAGTAACATACATTAGTCAACAAACTATTCTATTTTCACTAAAGATGAAAATATGCTAAATCAATCTTTATCGCTCTCCCTATAATCCGCACGGTATTTCTCTTCAGTCGAAGAATTGCTCTTGGTCTGATCCTTATTTTTCTCTTCTTGCTGTTCCATATTCAGGTCCTCCAAGGGGATGGGGTCCACGGTCTGCTCTTCTTCATACTGGTCAAGCAAACTTTCCTTCTCCGTCGGGTATTGTTCGGGATTATCGTGCGCATGTGCCTTATTCGGTTCTTTATTCTGACCCTGAACTTGATTTTTCATTCTTAAACGCCTCCTCTGGTTTCATTACCCTTTCTTTACCTTTTCTGCATGTCTTCTAAACACAGCAAAAAGACCACCCCGAGGATTTGGGCAGCCTTCAATCTCAATAATTAAGCATCGACCTCTTCAAAACTTAATCTTGCTTCAAAAATAATATTCTGCACATCTGCTCCTGATCGTCCGCGAATCCAGATTACGCCATCTATCGCTTTTGTTCGTTCCACAACCAGTTCTTCCTGCATTCGAATTTCCCGGTGATACGATATCTGCATGCCTGTCAGACGAGCAGCAAGTTCTTCAGCAGTAAGTGCGTCACAGCACACATCGGCATATCTCGCATTATTCATATGACCGTTGCTGTCCGTGCTGCTGTATCGAACGTTCAGGCGATAATCTTCCTGTGGCTCCAGTCCTGATGGAAGCATCACTTTCTCCGGGGGTTCACCCAGCGATAATTCGGGATGTGACTTCACTTCAAACGGCAGTGCTGCTGGTCTGAGGAGCTTTCGTTTCTCCAAATCGACAAGCGCCCAGGAAGTCCGTGCCTCCGCGATGTGATTCCCCTCTGTGTCGGTAAGAACATAATCTCTCAGCCACATGACTCCTTTGTTGCCTTTATACCAGGTCTGGAGACTGACTTCTTCCTCCAATCGAGCTTGGCGGATTATAGTCAAATCCGTTGTAATTAACATCCAGCCCAGCCCCTGATCCAGCATTTCCGATACCGTAATACCCATCCGGGCCAGATCGCGGTCTGCTGCAAGCTGCATATGTTCCAGCAATGCGGAAGGCTTGTATAATGACTTATAGTCCGATTCGGATGATCCAATTCTGTACTGAAATGCATAAGGTAGTTCCGTTGTCATTCCATTAAAACCTCCTTCGGTTTGAACCAATTGTGTGTATTGATAAGGGTAAATATCATGCCGTATTCCATCACTGGGTCCTGTGTAAGCGAGTACGATATAGATCAGGTGCACAGCCCACGTTTTGTTTGAATATGCGGCTGAAATGTGACAAACGCTTAAACCCCGACAACCTACTTGCCTCAGTAACCGAAATATCCGGTTGAAATTGAAATAACAGTTTGGCCTGATTAATACGGCGGTCATACAAATATTTGAATATGGTGCTGCCTGTCATTTCTTTGAACAACCCCGCCAGGTAAGGCTTGGATAAATGAAGCTCGTTCGCCAGATCATCCAAACCAATATCCTGCATATAGTGCGTATCCACATAACCCATGATGTGCTGGACATGACGCTCCTTATCCGATGAAGGGCGATGATCCACCACGATCCCATGGCAAATGCCAGCCACAAAATATAACAGGTCGCACAAACGTACTGTCATTCGTTCCTGTCTGAACTCGCCTGAATGGACCGATAGCTGATCCAGGTTCAGCAGCAGGGATTCGAATTCCGCCCGGATGTCACCCGTCAGATTGATTCGGCAGTTTCGGAGCTCATCAAAAGGCATAAGTACCTCGCTGATTCGATCTGGATGAAGGCTGCTGCGAATAAGTGATGGATCAAAGTGCAGTGTTGTGCGTTCATATAAGCCGCCAGGTACCGGATGAGCCCGATGAAGCGTCATCCCATGCATTAGAATCAGATCGCCAGGTTCCAGGCTGTACACACGGTCACCTATAATATAGGTGCACTCTCCGGCATGAAAATAATAGACCTCATAGTGCGGATGAGAATGAAATCCGTCTGACGCCCCGCTGGAAAAATTGCGCGTGGAACGATAACTGTATTCCAGCGGTGCATTAAACTGATGCATACGTGTCATTTTGAGCGCCCCCTATGGGAGAGGTTTTCTTATCTAGAATAGAAGCCATGAACGTACCGCTGTTCACGGTTCAACTCATGGCCTCTTCAAAATCTCTATAATTACAACAATTGCTCAATGCTGGCCTGAACTGCATCCATGGAATCCACAGGTTCGAAGCGTTTGACTACTTGCCCGTCGGCATTGATCAGAAACTTCGTGAAGTTCCACTTGATTGCATCTCCGTGCAGCCATTCAGGTGCCTTGTCCGCGACCATTAATTTCAACAGTTTGGCTTGCACATCGGACTCGTCAAATCCTGCGAACGGTCCTGATTTTTTCAGGAAGTCATACAGGGGATGTGCCGTATCGCCATTCACGTCCATTTTAGAGAACATGGGGAATTTCACACCATAATTAATCTGGCAGAACGAAGCCGCATCTTCACTGCTTCCGGGCTCCTGTTCAGCAAACTGATTGCATGGAAAACCGATAACCTGAAGACCTTGATCCTTATACTTATCGTACAGCTTCTGGATATCATCGAATTGATGTGTATATTTGCATTTGCTTGCCGTATTCACAATCAGCACGGGCTTTCCTTCATATTGATAGAGCGGGAATCGTTCTCCGCTAGTTTTGGTAACTGTAAAATCATAGATGGTTGCCATAAATTGGTGCACCTCGTTGTTATGTAGTATGTAGAATGATACGTGTCCTCTATTATATACGAAATGATCTCTGCTGTATTAAAAAAGTATGGACATCATCATTTCAGTACTACCTTAATGGATAGAGCAGTTGGATCGGTTCTTTGATAAGTGTCTCTTGGAACAGATAATTATGATCCGCTCCTACTATACACAGAATTCTCTTATTCGGATTCGAATCCATTATGTTTTTCACCCGCTGAATCATGATTTGATTACGCACGACCCAGCGAATGTTGTGAGCTGTTGGATTGATCTGTTTTAACCATTCATATTTCAGGCGGGTCATCTCATCAAACTCCACCGAGTTGAAGGGGATGTCTCCAGCTGCATGTGTACTCATTTGTTTGAGAAACCATTCATCGTCTTTTTTCTCCAACTCTTTACGTTCCACTTCAGAGTAACCTCCAAACGGATCGAAATGATTCCACACATCTAGTTCAAACCAGTCAATGGGTACAAATTCAATCTGGTTTTCCTCACATAATGGAAATATGAGCTCCCAATATTCGCTTGCCGGCTCTCCCCAATATCCCTTACTATTGCGGTCCTTGATGTATTTCTGCCAGCTTAACGGATGTACTTCTCCGCATATGATATCCGGTTTAAATTCAGTTATAAGAGATTCGTATAGGGCGAGTGAACAATTATATTTTTCTCTCAATTCCGGATTATGAATGGTTCCAAGTATACCTACAACAGTCATTTTCTTCACCTTCCTCTAACAAAATAAGCTGCCCGTTGAGGCAGCGTTTTTTCCAGTTCTGAAGCATTTGCCATATGAAAATAAACCATACCATTTTCATAGAAAAAAAGTTAAAACTGACCTGTAGCAAGCATACGCTCTCTGGTAATAGGAATAAGAGATAACACAACCTCTTGAGCTGCGTTGTAATCATTGCTGGATAAGGCGTGCAGCGTATCCCGATTAATCCCGATCGCACTGTAGTGTTTGATATGTGGAGTTCGTTTGAAGCGGACGATGGAATACATGTAGAGTTTATCCCGAAAGGAATCAAATGTGTTCAGCATGACGCCATTATTCAAGGATTCAACGATCTCCCGCATGAAAAGAAAATGATGTTCGGTATATAAAGGATAATCATTCCTTTTCTCGGCGGTTCGCTGAACCTCCACATGAGCTGCGAGCGATTCCAGATTTAAATAGATCTCTCGGTTCGGGTTTTTCATCATTTCAAAAGAGTAAAAAAGCATAGACTGAATCTGTTCGATGAGATCAAGAAACTCCTTTCCTCCTACATCCTTAACCAAGACACCGCGATTTTTGAGAGCAGTTACATAACCTTCTGATTCAAGACGAGCAATGGCATGACGAATCGGTGTACGGCTCATCTGGTACTCCTCCGCCAATTCGTTCTCGGATAGCAGGGTTTCGGGCATTAATTCTCCGCAGACCATTCGCTCACGCAGCATCATGTATGCTGTATCGACAAGCGATATTTTGTTCATATCATAATCCCTTTCTCCCATTGATGAGGACTTCATTTGAATTTTAACGTGATCTACACATTTCACCCTATATTACCAGTCTTAGAAGAAGTTGCGCAACCAGACGGAGGCAAGAAGGAGTCCAGCACTGTATTCCAGTGTCTGGACTCCATTTTTTTAAACCAGGTATTTGTTTTGAAGAGCTGTCCTCTGCTCTACAGTAATGCCTAGTCCATCTGTAAGATAATGCTCGAAAGTCCCGTAGTTCTCGTCGATTGCTTCGAGTGCAGCTTGTATGAAGGCCGCTTTCATCATCTCCGGAATCGCTCCCTGTAGTTCAGGCATTTGATCCATATATTTCTGATAGTCCTCGTTGCTTCCCGATAGGAAACGCTGCATGAGTCCGTCCACTGCGAGATTCGTCAGCTCGTAGTCTTCAATAACAACTTCTCGCGGCACACCCAAGGTAAGAAGAATCAATGCACATACAACTCCGGTTCGATCTTTACCCGCGGCACAGTGGAATAAGGAAGTATCCCGCTCTTCTTTTAATAGTTCATTGAGGATAAGTGCACATTTTTCCGTATTTAATATCATGGCTTTGTAGCCGGCATGCAGATCATGTCCGATCTTCTGCATTTCCTCCGGACTTGCTTCCGCCATAAAGGGAATATTCGTGTTGATCGCATGACCAATGGCTGGGCTTGGACGGCTGGCTACTTCAAAATCGCTGCGCAAATCACAAATCCAGTCAATGCCTAGCGCAGATGCCGTTTGCAGGTCCTGCTCACTAAGCTCATGCAGATCAGCAGATCGCAGCAGCGTGCCCCAACGGGTCGTGCGGCCATCTTCTGTAAGGTAACCGCCCATATCCCGGAAATTAATTACGCCATCCGTGTAGATCATGCGGTCGTTAATGGTTGACACCGACCCATTCGTAAACTTCACATGATAATAGTTGCGGCCAGGAGACACCGTTCTCGTAAATACCGCTCCTGCCGGATCAATCTGTATATCTAGCAGCGTGCTGCTGGATTCAATAAATTCCGGACTAACAGAATGGTAAACTGCCTCCACCACCATGTTCTCTGCCATATTCCAGGCTAACGCTATCCCGTTATTTTCGCTATACTTAGCCTGAACCGTAGGGCCTTGTTTTAAAAGTGAATTAGATGTTGACATTGTTCTTCCTCCTCAAAGTAATATTCATCATTATGAATGTAATGGATTAGTTCTGACGTGTTTTAAGCTTCATTTTGTATCGGTTTGCCACAAACTCCACGCTGAATACCATGGCGAACACGACCAACCCGACAAATAAAGCTGCTGCAAAGTTATAGGATTTCATGGCATGAGTCATCTCATATCCAATACCTCCTGCGCCAACCGCACCAAGAATTGTGGATTCGGCAATACCGCCTTCTAGCTGCAGCACGCACCAGGCAATAAAAGCTGTCTTCACTGTAGGCAAAATACCTTGCATGACAATCTGCAGCCAGCTGGCACCCGTCGACTGCATCGCTTCGAGTACGCCCTTGTCGATTTCCTCCAGGGACTGGGCAAATACTTTGACAAGCATACCTGCCGCTGAGACAGCAATCGCAAGCACTCCGGGAAGCGGTCCAAGACCCACAGACACGATAAAGATGAGAGCCCACACGATCGTAGGAATCGCACGAAGCAAGGAAGCCGCACTACGAATGATCCAAGCAACGAACGGATGAGGCGTCAAATTGCTTGCAGCCAAAAAGGAGAGAAAGAACGCTACGACGATCCCCAGCACTGATCCAAGAATGGCAACTTGCAATGACTCTACAGCCGCGAGCAGGACATGGCGCCAGGCTGAGAAATCAGGTGGAAACATAGTTCCCATGTAACCGCCGAGTTTCGTAAAGCCTTGGGCAATCTTGGCATAGTCGAACTGCAGCTGGACGAGACTGAACACAAAAAGCACAGCAATTAGCGGCAGACCAATGACTAACAGCTTGTTCCTTTTCGGCTTGGGTGGCTCTGGCATGGAAGTATACAGCGTAAAAGATGGCTTCACTTCGTTCATTTGCATACTCATATGATTCGCTCCCTTACGCGATTGGTGATCGTTTCCACAACAAGAACGATAACGAGTACAAGCAGCACGGCCATGCTGGCTTCCTGATACTGAAACAACTTCAGTTTGGATTGCAGGATAAATCCGAGGCCACCGCCTCCAACCATACCTACAATCGTGGATGCACGTACGTTGATTTCGAAGTTGTACAAGCTCCAGCCGATAAATCCGGGAAGGAATTGTGGAAATACGGCTTGGGACAACACTTGAAAATAACTTCCGCCGGCAGCACGAACCGCTTCTACCTGCCCCATATCAATCTCTTCAAGCACCTCGGCAAAGGAACGCGTCAGCATACCGATCGAGATCAGGATCAGTGACATTGTACCGACTACAGCACCCAGTCCAAACGCTGCAACAAGCAGTATCGTCCAGATAATGACCGGAATGTTACGAAACAGCGATGTAGCTGCACGAACAAATACCTGAAGGTAAGGGTGCGGGCTTGTCGTGGCTGCGGCTAAAAAGGATAACATTCCTGCTACAACCGACCCGATGACCATCGCTACCACACTCATATAAAGGGTCTGCAGTGCAGGTTCTATGAGCTGGGAAAGCGAAGAAAGATCAGGTGGAAGAAAATCAAAAAAGATAAATCGGAAGCTCTCTCCTATCCCTGCGAATAAAGCTCCGAATGAAAACTCTGCGCCGATGGAAGACCAGATGATAAGAGCCAACAGCACGATAAAGAACAATATCGTCTGCATGCGTTTCATTTTTCGGGCAGATTGCAACTGAGCCGCATTCATGTCAGGCTGTCTCCTTCACTTGGGGATTGGTCTGGTTGTAAATGAGCCGGATCATATCTTCCGTCAGTTCTTCAGGTGTTCCGTCAAAGACCTTGGACCCTTTATGAATGCCGATGATACGTGTTGCATATTTCTTCGCGATATCCACCTGATGCAGATTGCACAGGCAGGCAATGCCTTCCTCTTTGCAGATCGTATACAGATAATGCATGATCGTCTCCGAGGAAGCAGGGTCGAGACTGGCTATCGGTTCATCCGCCAGTATCAAATCCGGCTTCTGCGAAAGGGCACGTGCAATGCCTACTCTCTGCTGCTGACCTCCACTGAGCTCATCTGCTCTCTTGTACATCTGTTCATGTAAACCAACACGGTGAAGCATGACCTTGGCTGCTTCTGTATCTGCTTTGGAGTAGAGACCCAGTGCGCCTTTGAGCGGATTCATGTAGCCTAATCGTCCATGCAGCACGTTATTAAGAACGGATACCCGTGTGACCAGATTATACCCCTGAAAGATCATACCCATATGGCGTCGAAGTTCACGGAGCTTTTTCCCCTTGATGCCCATGGTTTCACTGCCTTTAAACTGGATCTTTCCGTTTGTCGGCTCGATCATTCGGTTCAGGCTTCGCAGCAAGGTGCTCTTCCCGGCGCCGCTCGGTCCAATGACGACAACGAATTCTCCGGCAGCAATCGTAAGGTTCAAGTTATCAAGCGCTTTGGTTCCGTCAGGATATACCTTGGACAACCCTTCCACCTTTAAAAGTGTCATGTTATTTCCTCCTTATCTTTCACGTTTGAATTCTATTTCTTCAACAGTTCCTCTGGGGACATATCCAGTGCTTTGGCGACTTCCCGGATTGGATCAAAATCACTGTCACTGCCTTCTACAAAACGGGCTGCACCTACACTTTCGAGGAATTTAGGGTTTTTCGTATCATAGTCCAGCATGAGCTCACGCAGCTGTGTAACCAATTCTTCTGGCAAGTCTTGACGATAAAGCAGTGGAGCACCGCCAACGATCGGATCCGACTCGGCAATCACGCGGAAATCTTCTTCTTTAATAAGTCCTGATTCTGCCATCATCGGCACCATGAGACTTGACGTACCAATCGCATCCGCATTGCCGTTTGCCAGTGCAAGCAGTGATTTGTCATGTCCACCAGAGAACGCTACACTGCCGAAAAAGGAATCCAGCTCCTTATTGGAAAGACCCAGCTCTTTCATTAATGTGGCACGTGGGTACAAATTACCGGAGGTTGATGCTGGATCAGCAAACAAAAAATCTTTCCCTTTAAGGTCCTGTACACTTTGATATGGAGAGTCATTACGAACGAGGATGACCGTATTCGATTGTTGATCACTTTCGGAACGGACAAGCAGCTTGGCATTGGCTCGTTCCGTAGCGATGATGTAACCAAACGGCCCGATCAGTCCAATTTCGATTTTGCCTGCACGCAGGGCTTCGATGACCATGTTATAATCTTCAGCTACAAAAATTTCAGCAGGGATACCGGTTGCTTCTGTAATATCTGTTGCTAGCTGTTCCTGGGAACGGTTCATCTCGCCCTCTTCGCTTGGCATAATACCGATTCGGATGACTTCGGGCATTCCACCTTCACTCGAACTTGAGCTAGCTGAGGCCCCGCATCCCGACAGGATGACAAGCATAAATACAAGCGAGAGGATCAAGCTTTGATAACTTTTACGTTTACTATTTTTCACAATGTATACCCTCCTGAAATGTGGTTGATTTCATACCGGATATTTCTCTGGTACACAAGTAGGATACAAGTTGAATGTAAGAAGAATGATTTGGTAAATCATCGGATTTGTAAAACATTCAAGGGTATTAGTAGTCCTGAAATTAAATAAATGCACTAAATGATGTGATAAACAACTATCTTCAGGGAGGAGATTTGTTAGTTTCTGAATGGAAAGAGAAGTATCGATTTACTCATATAGGAGGGATGGATCATTTCCGAAACCTAAAAAAGAAGCAGAAAATGAACGGCTACACAAGCCCGTCATTGTCTGCTCATCCTTTAAATTATTTGGAAATAAAGCTGTGAAGGTTCTCTCTGCTATTTTACAATCCTGAGAAATCATAAGCTGCGTTTAGTCCTATTCTCTTTTTACAATTCCATAATAGATCCAGGTTTTCGTATTGACCCTCTTTCTTCACATGATCCATGAGGACACCTTCCTGGTTCATGCCAATCTTTTGAAGAACTTTTCCAGATGCCGGATTAGAAGCAAAGTGTCGCCCATATACTTTATGATATTTTTTCACATGGAAAGCAAAATCAAACATCGCTTGTGAAGCTTCTGTCGCATAACCCTTTCCCCAATACGCCTCACCGATCCAATAAGCAATTTCGCCATGATCATACCGATGATCACAAGATAAGGCTACCGCACCATATAGTGTTCCTGCTGCCCTATTGCAAATCGCAAATTCATAGTGTTTCCCTTTCTCGAAATTCTGTCGATGATACTGAATCCAGGATAACGCACAATCCAGCGTGTAAGGGTAAGGTAACGTAAGCGTGCTTTTATAAATATTGTAGTTGTTACACAGTTCAGTGACGGTGGCAGCATCAGATTCGTCGAACAATCTCAGGCACAGCCGCTCCGTAATCAACGTTTGTTGAATGTCATCATAATGCATGAGGGCTCTCTCTTTCCGCGATGCTTCACTTTTTATTTCCTTCATAAAAGTTATGAGTGGAGAAACTCATGTTTTTTGTTATCCCTTAAGATGATCAGTTTGTGATGATATGGATGCAATCTTTTTTCAAAATCCACCCGATTTCTCTCGAAATCCCTTGTCCATTTGTACATCATTTTTAACATCTGTACATCAGATGTGTAATGACTCTTTTCAATTCCTAGATTTTGTTTAATAAATCGCAAGAAAATTCTCATTTTCCGTTTCCACAACGGTGTATCCAAAAAGATGATCGTATCTGCCATATCCCATAAGCATCGGTAAGATGCCCGATCCGTTCCTTCGAATATCCATGCTCCGTGAAGGTCAATGTCCTGAATCACAGCAATTTGCTCATCCGGTGTACGTTTATTTCTACCATAAAGTGTCTCATGATGGACGATCGTATCCAGCTCATACCACGGTATATTTATTTTTTGAGAGATTTCCTTAGCCAATGTCGTTTTGCCACTTGCCACAATACCCAGGATTAAAATCTTTTTCATTTAAATCTCTCCTACGAATTACGCTCTTTTAACCGTTCCGAACGAAATTTTCATACTGGGTGCATACGTTAGCCAGGACTCCTGATTGAATCTCTTGGAAAACGTTAATTCAGCTTCATATTGCTCGCGTGCTTCCTCTGGCTGTAATTCTCTATTCACTAAGTTGTCTAAGCTCTCATCGGAATCATCAGGTTCCTGGCCAAACCCTTCTTCTCTCAATGAACCAAACAAAGCGCTTTTGCTGTCCATATCCATGTTCTGATCCAAAAAGTTAACCTTATCACTCATCCTGCACTCCACGTTCTGTAAACCCAATTGACTCATTCGTATAGGCAACCTTATCCCAATGTTCCCATCCTTACCTGTACGTCTGTAGTCGTTCTCAAATAGCTTTTGCAGGACGCCTAACTTCACTATTTGGCTTTGTTCAACATCATCCAGATGACAGTTCGCCATATTACCAATCCAATGTGGTTCGAAACAGATGACCTTTCCTTGATCCTTCACACTATCAATCATCTTCTGTAGGATCACTTCTGAGTTATTCATATGTAATAAAAAAGCATGACTCACGGCAATGTCATACTTCTCTTCTACGTCTAATTGTTCTATGTCCCCTGATATAAACTCAGTCTGAAATGGAACGTTTGAGAACATCTCTCTCGCTTCTTTTATCAATTCCTCCCCCTTGTCCACCCCCGTATAGCTTGAACCTTCAGGTAACAATGGAAGGAGTTTAAGACCTAGATATCCGAACCCGCAACCATAATCAATAATGCTTACAGGATTGGTGATTTTCCACACGCACTGTACAAGAAATTGCAGGTAATCATCATTATAATAGAGCCCCCGCGTATTCCTCAGATATTCAATTTTGTTGTCCCAATAGTATTCAGACATCATTCCATGCTCCCTCCCTTTGTACGTTTTTTATAGATCTACTGATATATCGTTATTTACCGTTCCCTCAAATCATTTGGAAGTCTTACCATGAATCGATCCTGGTTTCTATGGAATTGATACTGTTCGTATAGTTCATGTGCATCTAATGTTCCGAGTAATCCCATTACATTTTTGAAACGGTCCGATTGTGTAATAATTTCAATGAGTTTCTTGCCAAGTCCCTGTCCTCGATATTCCTCATGGATAAAAACATCACAAAGCCAAAACATGGTAGCCTCATCAGTTACCACCCTTGCAAATCCCACTTGGATCTCTGCTTTGTAGATTCCATAACATATGGAAGAATGGATGGATTTCTCAATGATTTCTTCTGAGCGCTTGTTCGCCCAGTAGCTCCTTGCAAGAAAGCCTTTTACCGTAGGAAGGTCAATCTTCTCTTTGTTATCACTAATAAGATATTCTCCATATACAAAATCCATTGACCCATCTCCTCCGGATATGTTTCGTTCTTCCTACGAAAATTTTCTCCCTAAAAACAATGCCAATCTGTGTTCTTTATAAATTGTTCCGCCTGATCTATCAATTGAATTTTTAATCTTATTTAATAAGATATCTTTTTGTTTATAGGGAAGCTGTCTATGCTTCGAATTCGTGTTAAGTAATGCAACGTAGTCGCCGCTTGAATATGTAAGAATTTCAGTATATTCTCGCACCATTACATTGGTGAAGATTCCTGTATCTTCCGTGATTGCTCTTCTTTCTTCGATGGTTTCTTCGGGGGTTTGGAACGTTGAATCGTCCAAATGTGGTGCAAGTTCTTTATAGTGAGATCGTATTTCGTTATGGAGCTCATCAAACATGGGCACATGTATGGTCCAAAAAAAGGCAATGGAACCCGAACTCTCAAGAAGTTCCCATACTTTACGATAACCAAACTTGGGTTCGATAAAATGAAATGCTGTGCCTGAAATGGCTAACTTGAAAGGACCCCTTCACCGCTCCATTCTTCAAACGAGCTATGAATCACCTTGATCGTTTCGTAGGATTTAAATTTCTCTGCAGTGAACTGGGCCAATCTGTCACCATATTCAATACAGGTAATTTGTTTGTAATCTCTTTCGATCATTCCTCCCGTGGCTTGGCCTGTCCCACAACCAATCTCCAGAATTTTATCTTCTCTATCCAGATTTGAATAATCAAATATATCGTTATACATTTCATTTGGGTAGGTAGGTCTATATTTTTCATATTCATTTGCAATTGAATTAAACGTCTCTTTATTCTCCAATTCAATAACCTCCTACGGTTCTAATTTAGTATTCATCTAAATGAACTGAAGTGAATGGCAAGTATAATCAAAATTGTTGGGTCATCCATTCCTCTCTTAATAATCCCATACGGATCGAATCATAGTATGTATTATTGTAGAGGCGGCACTTCCGAAGTCTTCCTTCCAGCTGCATACCCAGTTTCTCTGCGACCTTCATCATTCTTTCATTTCCTGACCAAGTTGTTAATCCTACTCGGACTATAGGTAGCTTATTGAACAAATAGTCGATCCACATCTTCAAAACAGCCGTTCCATATCCACCATTCCAATACTCAGGTTTATATATGACGATCCCCACTTCCATCCAATTGGACGGTTTGTGCTCCCAATAATAATTCACTGTGCCCACGATCTCATCATTAATTTGAATAATCATTCTGTGAGAGGGCTCACTGTCTTTTAGCATTTCCTTACTCGTATATTCTTGAAAATCAGTATAACTGACATGCTCCAATGGAAAATAAGGAGCGTCCCACTTTTTCCATTCCGGTTGTTCCTCTTCATATATCAGCTCGTAGAGCTGAGGGATATCATCGTGCGCTATCTCCCTAATTAGAACGTTATGATTTAACACCATGGTTTCACTAATGATCATAGAGTTTTAACTCCTATTCTTTTTCGATGTATTAGTCCTATGCCTATCAGTAAATCAGATAAGGGCCGAACTGCTCTGTTGCACCTACGGGTATAACGACGGTATCCAGGTTGTGTTCAGTTAATTGTGTAGTGGTGTTCGTATAATCTAACAATATAAATCACCCTTCTTTTAATCCATTTTGTTACTGAATTGTCTGTAACTCCATTACGTTCATGAAGATCCAGCTTTCACATCTATAATTCCAATTCATATTTAAGCTGTTTTTTGGAGTTGCCTCCGATTACTTCAACCTTTTCTTCCGTTTCTTTAAATCCACACTTCTCATAGAACCCTATTCCTATATCATTGTCTTTCGCTACCCAGGCAAACAGATACTTTATCGGTGCTAACACTTGAATATATCTCCGAATGAAGCCTGATCCAATTCCCAGCTTGTGATATTCTGGCCGTATATAGATTCGGGTTAATTCATACTCTTCTTCATGAACTTGAGTTGTTTGGGCAAATCCAGCGATGACGTTGTTATATTCTGCTATCAAAAACTTTCGTTTGGAACTTTGCTGGTCTCTCTCTACAGAACGACTTAAGTTCTCAGTCGAATAAGCAACACTTAGAAAGTTATGAATGTAATCTTTGGAGTATATGTCCCCATAAGTGAACATCCACGTATCACGAGCAATGGTTTGGATATGAGGGATATCCTCATTCGTAACAAATCGATATATAATCATGTGGTCACCCTTCTTCCAATTCACATTTTGACACCTATTTATCTCTCCTCCGATAACTTCCCGGAAAGCCGGAAACGAGCAGCACAAATCCGATAAAAAACAGGAAGTAAACAAGCAAGCCTGAACCATTGTCATTCATTGATACGATCTCTCTTGAATTGCCACCGGACGCATAACCTGCTTCCACAATCGCTGCAGATAGCCTTACGGAGATTCGCTCTATGGTTGCCAAGCCTACACTTCCCAACATCAGCGCCGCACCTAGTATCTTATTCGTATTACTCATAAGTTAGCTCTCCTATTCAGTAAATTCGACATAATCTCGTTATTTTCATTAAGGAAGATTACACTTGCAGAGACGATAAATTTCATAAAAATCCCCCCTTGTGATTGATTTACTACCGACTCTCAATTCTAAAAAATATCCTTCAAATCTATGTAATCATATTTACTATTATTTTTAACAACTCACCAACTTCATCCATGATAACCCATATAATGCCATTTGCGAAGCCATCTAATAAAAAAAGGCAACCTGGCTGCAGGCTGCCCTCTCCACATTGAAAATAACTCATGAACTATTGATTCACTTGAATAACGTTTACTTCGCGCCGGTGCTCCAGACAACTCTTTCACTCATGGCTTTATGCTGCGCAATCAGGCAAAGCTCTGCAGCTTTAAATGCATGTTCCTGTGTCATAGCTGTCTCCGTCCGCTCCAGACAATCCCGGATGAGATCTCCGAAGAACGGATAGCCGACCTGTCCTTTGACACTGTAACGGTATTCACCTTCATGGTTAACCAGATAGACCTGATCTCCCACCGGCTCTCTCGCGACGTCGATATATTTCCGCAATTCAATGTACCCGTCAGTTCCCAAGATGACAGTACGCCCATCTCCCCATGTCCCGAGACCGTCTGGTGTGAACCAGTCTACCCGGAAGTAACCGGAAGCCCCATTGTTTCCAATGAGAGACGCTTCGCCGAAGTCCTCCAGTTCAGGGAATTGTGGATGATGGAAGTTATGCACCCGGCTGAACGCCACTTCCGCATCCGTGCATGAAGCGAACGTGAGAAACTGTTCAATCTGATGACTTCCAATGTCACAGAGGATGCCGCCATATTTATCATGCTGGAAAAACCACTCCGGCCGGCCTGGAGCATTCAATCGATGCGGCCCTGTGCCCATCACCTGCACAACCTTACCGATGGCTCCTTGCTCAATCAGCTGCCCGGCATAGATCGCACTTTCCACATGCAGACGCTCACTATAATAAACCATGTATTTCTTCCCGGTCCGTTTCACTTCTTCCCTAGCCCTTGATAATTGGTCCAAGGTAGTGAATGGGGCTTTGTCCGTAAAATAATCCTTGCCTGACGCCAAAACTCTCATGCCTAGTGGCGCACGTTCCGAAGTAATGGCTGCTCCGGCCACTAACTGCACCTGATCATCTGCCAGCACTTGTTCTTCCGAAGCTGCGGCCTGTGCTTGTGGGAACTGTTTGCGAAATGCCTCCACTTTGGCTGGATCAGGATCATATACCCATTTGAGCGTTGCCCCTGCCTCAACCAAACCTCCAACCATACCATAGATGTGCCCATGATCGAGTGCTACAGCAGCAATAATAAACTCACCAGGACCGCATACAACCTCTTTTTTCACACTTTTGGGTGCATAAAACATTCCATCTTT
Source organism: Paenibacillus sp. FW104-T2 (assembly GCF_058789975.1). Classification (NCBI taxonomy): domain Bacteria; kingdom Bacillati; phylum Bacillota; class Bacilli; order Caryophanales; family Paenibacillaceae; genus Paenibacillus; species Paenibacillus sp. FW104-T2. The sequence continues at coordinate 15,576 of NZ_JBYTCE010000008.1, forward strand.
AGCCACGTCATCTCCACCTTTTATTAGATTCAAGTACAACGATTGATATAACAGGCCTACTTAAATGTTTGCGTCAGGTCCGCAGGCTGGCTGCTGCTGTAACCTTTGTCTTTCTTGGTGTTCGAACTAGCAATACGCTCCTGCAAATGTTCATAAAATAACTCTTCATCGATAGGCAGCTCAACCCAATTGTCCGTCCAGGTCGAGAGAAGCATCGCATTGGACAAGGTTAATCCGTGTATACCTTCTTCTCCTGGAGCAATGAGCGTGGCACCTGTTCGGATGGCGTCAATCCAGTTACGAATCAGTCCTGGGTGGCCGGATTCAGTACCCGTAATCGGAACTTCACACTTCCAGCATTCCGGCTGTCCAAAACCTCCGGTAAACCGTTTATTGAATTCTGGCTCGGACTCCCGAAGGCGCCAGAATGTCAGCTGACCATCTTCAATCACGATTTTACCGCGGTCTCCGTTAACCTCGAATCGGTTGGTACCGGGAGCTTCACCCGTAGTAGTTACAAATACGCCTGTTGCTCCGTTTGCGTACTCCACATAAGCTGTCACATCGTCTTCCACTTCAATATCCCGGTACTTTCCGAACGAACAAAATGCACGCATTCGTACAGGCATCATGCCGATGGTCCACTGCCACAAATCAAGCTGGTGAGGATCCTGATTGATCAGCACGCCACCGCCTTCACCTGCCCAGGTTGCCCGCCAACCGCCGGAGTCATAGTAACTCTGGGATCGGTACCAATTCGTGATGATCCAGTTCGTGCGTCTTACTTCCCCCAGTTCTCCTGAAGCAATAAGATCTCTCAGTTTGATATACAGAGGATTCGTCCGCTGATTGTACATCATGGAAAACACTTTGCCGCTGGCTGCAGCAGCTTCGTTCATCTTGCGCACCTGTTTGGTGTAAACACCGGCTGGTTTCTCGATCATGACATGCAGACCGTGCTGAAAAGCCTGAATGGCCTGTTCCGGGTGATCATAATGAGGTGTTGCAATAATGACCGCATCAATGGTGCCGGATGCCATCATCTGCTCTGCATCCTGCCAGTAACTGACCGAAGCCGGGAAATTACTGGCTACCCAGCTCTCCATTTCCTTTCGGACATCACATACGGCTACCAACTCTGCACCAGGCACATCTCCGGCAATCAGCGTTCTGGCATGTGCGGCACCCATGTTTCCAATACCAATGACGGCTACTCGAATTAAACTCATACCTGTACCTCCTCTTCCACACGACGCTCAATTTCGCCAAATACCTCAGCAAAATGCTGTAACATCGCCTGAGAATTAAACTCTCCACTGAAATCTTCAATACCGTAGTATCCGTCATATCCCACTGATTTCAGGTCACGGAACACTTGCATCCAATCCACGATACCTTCAGTCAGCGGTGACCAATGACATCTCCATTTCGCGGATACAGAACTCCCTGCACTCTCTCCGCTTTGTTCCTCCTTGTACCAAGCTGCATTCTTCACATGGACGTGGGCAAGGTAAGGACCCAATAGTTCCAGTCCCATTCGATAATTTTCATATCCTTCGTGTACCATGTTGCCTGGATCATACAACACGCCAACATGCTGGGCATCCAGCGACTGCACCAGTCGGTAGGCCAGTGAAGCGGTTGGAGCGATCGTTTGGTGATGCGTCTCTACCACGGCTTTGACGTGATACTGCTGAGCCATCTCCTGCACTTCGGATAAATACCTAACTGCTCTGCTGTACAGCTCCGGATAACTGGTTTTACGGTCATATCCCGGCACACCTACACGCATCATGGACGCACCCAGATCAGCAGCTGCCTGAAACGCCTGCTCGGTCGCTTGAAGATCTCCACAGCTCAGATACGGTACTAGTGCAATGGAACGTCTACCGTGTTTTAAAGTGGCTTCACGAAAATCAGGGACCTGTTCCTCCCATTTGGCCGGATCGATTGAACTCCGATTATGCCTCCAAAAAGATGGTTCCTCCGTACGTGCGTCTTCCGGTATTCCGCGGAACCTCCACTCGATTCCGTCGATACCTGCTGATGCTGCCGCTGCAGCCAGTTCTTCTGCGTTCAGGTCAGGCGTCGCTACAGTAAATACAGACAGTTTCATCTTGGTCATCTCCTTATGTAAACGTATTCAAATTTATTGGATAAACGAATTGTATCATTCCTGCATATGCACAAATAGTGTTCTGCTCCAACAGATGAATTAGAGATAAACGTGAGGCAACATTCCCCATTCAGGGATAACTGTAACTTGGCTGCGGTGGATGTCACCATACTTCTCCAGGGTATATTCCTACGCAAAAAAACATCCCTGTTCAGATGTTCATTCTGAATGGGGATGTCATAAGTTATTTCATTAATTTAGTCGTTATCTATTTTCGATCAAAAAACACATGCTCAGCATGCAATTTTCCAAGACGAGTCGTCATGATTCCAAACGAATACTGCGGCTGGCGGCGCCGATCCGTCGGTGAACCCGGATTGAATATTAGCACATCGTTGACGGTATGCATCAAGGGAATGTGAGAGTGGCCAAATATGATGGCATCTACCTGCTGACCGGCAAATGTATGAATGGCATTCTGCTCAGTCGTTTTCGATCCCTGGTGGCCATGAACCAGACCTAGACGCAAACCGTCCGCCTCCACGATGCGGGAAAAGCCCAGCTTCTTGCCAATTTCCGGCGGATCCGTATTGCCTGCTACGCCTGCAACCGGAGCATACTCGCTTAACAGCTTGTATACACTCCAATCCGACCAGTCGCCTGCATGTAATATGAGGTCAGCCTCCGGCAGAGCTTGGAGCAATGGCTCCGGCAGCTGCTTAGCTCTTTTGGGCAAATGCGTATCCGAGATCACGATTATTTTCATATCCAAGCACACCTCCCTGGTTCAGACGATACCCTAATCAGCAGAAGGAGGCACAGTCTCCATCTGTGAGCAGGAACGTTCCATATCTTCAAGCGTAATGGATGCGAAGAACTGTTCGACTTTTGCCTCTGCCACCTGATACAGATTCGTCAGCAGACTGTCTATGCGAAGACCAACATCACAATTGGGGTTGCAATTGCCATGAATCGGAAATAGCGGACCTTCGTCCTTGGCAGCCTGATAGATCATGGCCAAGGTAATTTCACTAGCCGGCTTGGCGAGATAAAAACCTCTCGTTCCGGGAGAGGAATCGACCAGACCTGCCTTTTTCAGTCCGCCCAAAATACGTCGTACGACAACAGGGTTGGTGTTGACGCTTCCTGCAATCATTGCGGAAGTGATTCGTTCAGGCGCGCTGAAGGACAACAACAACAAACAATGCACACTGACCGAAAAATGTGTACTCATGATTAACCACCTTTAACGTAATATAATCCTGGTGCTTCAATCTATTCAGGGAACAGACTCTGTTCCGGACGTGCCTTGATTTTCAACTGCCGCACGCTGTATTCCAGCTGCTTCACAATATCATCCAGCTGTTTGCGATCGATTTTCGTCGGATCATCCACGGGTCTGGCCGTCGACTTAAGATCCCGAATGGTGAGCTGCTGCTCCTGCCATTTATCCATCAGATCAGCAATATTGGCATAAAAGCGTTCGTAATCCTTGATGACCAGGTCAAGATATGCATCGACTTCATCCGGATCATAGCCACGGAGCTTATAATTGAATTGTTTTTCATGAATTGATAAGGCATCGAGCTGTACGCCCAGTTGTTTAAACAATTGTCTCTGTTTATCCAATCTTCGTTTCATATGTTCATCCATCTTGACAACCTCCATTATAAGAAAAACGTCTATCGACGTATGTTCAAAAGCAGCCGGGACCGTCTCTTCAAGGAGCACGGTGCAATACGACTTCACGGGGAAATCGCGGCAGTTTCTCTCTCTATTTTTTATAACACATTATCGGCCAGATATAAAATCAAACGCCTCTTCAAAGACGCAAAAATGATTGTAAACCGCCAAAATCGGGTAAGGACAGACTACACACCCCTAAAGCGGGAAAGGAGCATGTCGTTATGAGTACATTAACCAAAGATCAACTTCAGGAACTTAAGAGCGCCCTTCTGGAGCAGCGGGATAATCTGCAGCGTCATTTTGAATCCAACATGGAAGATGGTGCTCCAACTGCGTCGCTCAAAGATTCTACAGGCGAGCTGTCATCATACGATAACCACCCGGCTGATGCGGGGACGGAGACGTTTGAACGCAGTCGTGATCTGGCCGTAGACGATACATTAACAGATGAATTTAACCAGGTGATCGATGCCCTGGAGCGTATGGAAAAAGGAACTTACGGAACATGTGTCACTTGTGGACAGGATATTCCGTTTGAGAGGCTTCAGGCCATTCCATACACGGCCTACTGTATTGACGATACACCGAACCGTGAGCTCAGCAATGACCGCCCTGTGGAAGAGCAGGTGATGACCATGCCCCCAAGTGGTGCCGGTGAGGTCAGACAGCGGAATGCCGGCAAGTTTGATCATGCCGAAGCCTGGGAAGCTGTTGAGGATTACGGTACATCCAATTCGCCAGCTACCGCAGCCAAACGTGAAGTTCGAGACTACGATGAGAACATGTAGTTCTGACAATGATTGCCGGCCTCTCTCTCCATGAATATAAGGTACGGTTGAGCAGTCATCATTGGTCCTCATCACACATCAAAAAGCCGCCTTCAGGCGGCCTTTTCTTTGTTGTCGCATCGGTCTCCCTAGATCAACTTTCCTTTGCATTGTCATTCGAATCGGAACTCTGATCTCCCGGCTGATGAGGTGGGACTTTACTTTTCTGTGCTCCAGTCGGTTCATCCACATGTTGGGACAACGTGGTAAACAGCTGAAAAACCTCCTGATCTTCCTTCTGTTCATTCCGCTTCGTATAAGGCTCACACATTTTCGTGATATCCCTGTACAGCTTCTCTACTTCCTCACGGCTCGCATATAACGTCATGTCCGAGATTTGTCCAAACATGTTCTCACCATGCTCCGCCTGTTTCATAAACATCTGGCGGCTCTGTTCGTACATTTCATTTAACAGTTTAAGCGTCTCTGAACGAAAAACCTGCTTCAGCGGCGAGTGGTCCTCATCTTCATGACGAAGATGAATTTCTCCCTGAAAGGGTTCGTAGTATTTGGCAATGATTCCATTAATCTCTCGTGTGGATACGATGGTAAGCAAACCGATCTTCTCCAGCTTTTTCACGTGATAATGTACTTTCGCGGGCACTTCTCCCAGCTTATCAGCTATTTCTTTCACGGTAGAAGGCCTTCCCTGTTTATTAAACATATTCAGGATCTGGATCCGATACGGGTCGGAGTAGATCTTGATCTCCTCGATCGTTGACAGTACTTTCTGCTGCATACCTGTATCCTCATTTCCGGGGTACCTGTTGTCCTTATATATGCATATTATACCGTTCAGTCCGGTCCCCGGTCAAAACAGGTCTTACAGAAAGATACAGGAATTAGGCTATAAACAACGCCGGAATGTTTTGCTGAGCAGGAGCCCTATGGCTGACATGGCAAGCAAAATGCCAAAAGCAATAAATAAGACAGGCGTGGACAGCACTTCTGCTGCAGCACCCGCAACCAGACTTCCAAGCGGTACAGCACTTACACAGAGCATACTTTGTAGTGCAGACACCCTGCCGAGCATACCGGCTGGCGTAACCTCCATTAGATATGAGGCAAGAGGTGTTGTAGCTAATGGTATGCCGAGCCCCATCATTAGGCAAAACATAGCTGCAAGCGGTAGTTGATAAGTTGACATATACGCAGGAAGCGCGGTCATGGCATAACTAAGACCCAGCATGATGATTCCACTAATAATCAATACACTCTTCCGATAGCTGCTGCCTCTGTGAGTCATCCACAATCCACTCAGCACCATGCCTCCCACCATTAACCCGCTAAGCAAACTTAAACCCCATGCTCCAGCTTGCAGAATATCGATAACATATGGAGTTCGGAGAACATTGAAGGGCATCAGGCAGAAGTTAACGAAGGCAAATAAAATGGAGGTAATCAGCAGCAGGGCGTGTTTGCGCATGAAATGAAAGGCTTCGACCATTTCAGAAAGCAAACTTCTGGGAGTATCTGTGGAAGATGACTTCTCCGCGGATACTTCTTCCGTACCGGGATCGGATGGATAGACAACCCGGCTCATTAGCACAGCACTTAATGCAAATAGGCCAGCATCCATCAAAATCGTCCACGTCATTCCGACAGTTGCAATGAGCGCACCTGCTACGGCAAGCCCGGCAAGTTCAGCCAGTCGAGTAGCCGACGACGACATAGCATTGCCGGAAAGCAGCATCGATTGCGGCAGCAATCGCGGTACACTGGACATTTCGGCAGGTGATGAGAAGCATTCAAGCAACGAATTCAGAATCGTGACGACGAACAAATGCCATACGTGCAGTTCTCCCAAACCAAATAACAGAGCAGTTATACCTACAAGCAGTCCCCGGCCCGAATTCGTCAGAACGATGACCTTCTTGGGAGACATGCGATCCACGACCGCTCCTGCAAAAAGGCCGAGCAGAATATTCGGCAGAAAGTTGACTGCGAGCAGCGTACCCATCAATAGTTTGGAACCTGTCAACATGTACACCATCCAGCTATATGCAATGGAGTCAATGGAATCACCAAACCTCGCTACCATCTTCCCCAGCATAAACTGCATATAAGGTTTAACTCGTATTAGCTCACCAATCCCTTGCTTATTTACCGCTGTGCCTTCGCTCATTATCCATTCCGCCCTTCAACGTTAAAATAATTTTAATGTTAATATTATTTTAACGGAGAATTTCTGGAAATCAACCCCTTCGTGAAAATTTTTTTAACGTTTAGTCGATTGAGTTTACACTAAAAAACTCCATCCTGAAGGATGGAGTCTGGTTTACTCATTTTTCTAATCGTTTTTTTAAATCAACGAAACGCGCTGCCGTGTCCTTGCCGATTGCAAACAGGCATCAATCACCCGCATATTCGCTATCGTATTATCCGGAGTAAACGGCAGTGGTGTTCCATCTAGCACAGCTGCTGCAAAAGTTTCCGCCTGCAGAACATAAGAATTGGATACGGATACCCGCTCTTCCCGACTGACCGAATCCGTGTGAACGATAATTTGCGGTGGGATATCACTATTTTCCCAGCCGAAGACTTTTGGCAATTCAATTCGTCCGTCTGTTCCGAGGATCTCCATCTCCGCCCTCCCGGAAGCCCACATGCCGCAATCAAACGTTAACGCCACGGATCCCGGAAATTCCACGAGCCCCGAAGCCATCATATCCACTCCATCATGTTCATCGGAAAAAAGAGCATGTACCGTAACTGCTTCGGGTTCCTGGCCCAGGTACATCCGTGCTGCGGAAATGGGATATACACCAAGGTCAAAGAGCGAGCCTCCACCCATTTTCCGTTTGAACCTTACATTATCCTTATCATCCGCGGTATTACATGTGAAGTTGCCATGGATGGCACGAACAGCACCAATCTCTCCACTCGCGATAATCTCCTGAACACGCCGATGCTTGGGATGATATCGATACATGATCGCCTCTGCAAATAGAACGTCGTGCTCCTTGCATACCTGAATCATTTCGGCAGACTCGTCCGCATTCAGTGCAGCTGGCTTCTCGCATAATACATGCTTTCCGGCCTGAGCTGCTTTGATCGTCCATTCCTTGTGCATATGGTTAGGCAACGGGATATATACGGCTTCAATATCCGGATCCGCAATGAGCTCTTCGTAACTTCCATAGCATCTAGCAATGTCCAATTCTTCGGCGAGCGCTTCAGCCTTCTCCTTGCTTCGACTCGCAATAGCAAGCACTTCTCCCCGTTCGGATTGCTGGATTGCCGGAATTACCGCATTCTTGGCAATGGTGGAAGTACCGAGTACTCCCCACTGTAGCTGCTTATTCATGCTCATCTTCCTTTCGTCCCGTAATTGTCCTCTTCTGCCTTGTGCAGCATGCCTAGACAACGGTCTAGGTCTGCCTTGACCTGCTTTTTGTACAATTCGGCTTTTTCCGCTCCATCATCCGTAAAGTGATATAAAACGATTTCCTGAAAATCCACTTTGGGATCGCTGCCCTTCAACTTCTTCGTCCGATAAAATACACCCTGCTGTACCAGTTCATGCAATGCCCGATATACCTCACTCTGAGGCGGAACATAACCGTAATCTTTAAATTCCTGCTTCATGGCCTCCAGCATTTCGTAACCATATCCTCTGTGCTGTTCAACCATGGTAATGAGATACAGCTTGATAAATGCCCGCTGGGCGATCATAAAAGCCATGCTTGTTCCCCCCTATCCTCTACCGCTCTACTTCATATTATAAAACTTGTGTTCGGTTTCTGCCATCATTCTCCGTTTTTCCCGGATAAGCAGCAGGTGAGAAAAAAGCACAGGATAGATACGCAGAATCGTGTGGTAGAACGCTATTAGGGTTATTATTATGAATTTTTCATATAATGATTTTTTAAGACGAAAATCCAATTAAGTTTCAGTTCGACAAAAGCAACTGCTGTCTTGCATCCACAACTATAGATCACTACCCTCAAGAAGATGACTTCTATTGTGAATTTTTCATTCATTGCCTCTTTCACTTTCTGAAATTGTCCTTCGGTACTGTGCCCACGATCCATTTTCCCCAGCTTACACGCGAAATGCACCAAGTGAGCACACAGGATAGAGCTAAAGCAAGTACCCATGTCAGAATCATTCGTACAGTCGGATTTAGGCCCCATGCAACGTAAACATATTCATCTGGAATATAACTGTAGCGCAGCATGAGCATATGCATGAGATAACCGCCATAAGAAACGCTGCCGATCCATCCAAGCCAGCCCACGGCCAGTTGATTATGCAGTTTGCCTGCGAGCTGATACATGACCATGATCGACGCGATTAGAAAGAGAGCCATATCCGGCCTGATCAAGCTAACGGTATAAAATGTGATCTGAATGCCTTCCGGCTTTTGAAATTCCAGCATTAATAGATATGTAAACCGAAGACCCATGGTTATAAACACCGTCCAATATACCCAGCGCAGCCGATGAATCCACTTGTTCCAGCTTTCAACAGATAATCCGGCAGCAGCACCTAGTACAAAATAAAAGAAGAAATACAGGAAATTGCGGTCGGCATAGGTTGTAAATAGATCGGTCAGTACTGGAATATGGAGTCGCTCCATGACTCGTGCAATATTCCCCAATTGATCGGCTAACAAGAGGTATGCAGCTCCTGTAATCAGGACAGCAATCAGGCGTCCATGTGAATCATAGCGGTTATATACATATCGTACGGCCTTTAGAAACAAGGGAAACAGCAAATAAAATTGAATTAGCATGATAATGTACCAAAAATGAGATGTGGTCTTGCCGGTAAGCAGCTTCAAACCAATCTCAGGGAGATCCTGCCAGCCAATGCCGGCCCACCCCTGTGGTGTCAAGGTGAAATACACCAGAGACCACACGACATATGGTGCGATGACATCCGTTAATCGTTTCTGCATGAAACGTCCGTATTTCAGCTGTTCTCCTGTGTTATAAAACAAAACCATGCCTGTGATGAAAATAAATAATGGGACGGCAAATTTGGAAGCCATCAGCAGGATTGCAAGCAGAACCCCATCTTCCAGGCCAGCTTCCGGAACCAGAGAAAAATGGGCAATGGAATGCTGGAGTACAACAGCTGCAAAGGCAATCCCCCTTAAACTTTCAATTTCAGCAATTCTTTCTTTACGTGGCATAACGTTCAGCCGCCTTTCTTGGTTTTACCGTAAAAAGTAAGTACAATGATAATCGTATAAAAGATGAACGGAGGGATTCCTATCGCTGATTCCGAACTAGATACCCCCACAATTGACTCCAAATATGTACAACAGCATATGGCCAATGAGCGAACGTTTTTGGCCTGGGTTCGTACCGGAATAGCCATGGCCGGTATCGGATTCCTGGCTGCCGGATTGGGATTCAATTCTTCCTCTTATGACCAGATTGCACACATTGCCGCCATTATAACCGGAGTGATCTCACTCGTCAGCGGCATAGCCATCATTCTGTGTTCTGCTGCTTCGTATCACCGCAAACGCAGGCAAATTAATCAGCAAACATTTCAAGCCTCAACCCGATTGATTCGCTTCCTGACGCTTACACTGTTGGTCATTGGCCTGGCACTTGCTGTTCTGCTCTATGTATTGTTATTCCCTGCTCCTTAGACTTACCTTTACACACAGTCAACACTGCATCATTATTCCAGGTGGAATTACAGGGACAAAAGCCGGCTTCCCCGAAGGAAACCGGCTTTTGAGCGCCTGACGGCTCACATTGACAAAATCATGAATTATATGTGTACTTCCTGTTTAACCTTGTAGAAAAATCAAGTGTACTAGCCTGAACCTTTCAAGCTTACAGGAACGTGTTGTTTCCAAATCGTGCTGCTTTATTCTGAGCTTCCAGTCTCCGCTCTTCCATGTCAAGATCCGTACGCTCTGCTGGCACATCTGTATCATGGGCTGCGTATCGATCACGATTCAGATAGCTGGTATTGCTAAATACATCATAGACATCCGAATCGCGATCGGTGGAGTCAACCAGGAGAAGGATTTTGCCGTTTTGTACATATTCCTCATACTGTCTGGCGTCCTCTTCGGGAATACCCAATCCGACAAGTCCACCGACCAAACCTCCTGCACCGGCACCTACTGCCGCTCCCGTAAACGCTGCTGCGATCGGACCCGCCGCCAAAATCGGACCTATACCTGGAATGGCCAGAGCCCCGATACCAGCCAACAGCCCGGCTACGCCACCTAATACGCCACCTGTGGCTGCACCTGCTGCCACACCTTCCGGCGCTTTGGTTCCCGTCTCTTCCCGGATGGCCTTCAACTCGTCCCGATCCTGCGTCACTACCGAAATCTCGTCTGAATTGAATCCTTGCGCTTTCAAGCCCTCTATGGCTTGAGATGCCTCACGTTCTGTATCAAAAACACCTACGATTTTCTTCTGCATAGTGAATTCCTCCTAATTATTTAAGAGTTCGCTTCGCTATGTTATTACCCGTACCATTCTCTTTCAAACGCTTCCAGCCATTATATCGTGCGCAAATACGAATAAATACAGCTTTATTCGCTGATAAAACATAAGCTTATGAAGTCATACTCATCAAAGGGTTTCTCTGAAAAGCCAGATCAATATCCAAGCTTTTGTATATGCATTGGTGAGCGAAAAAAAGTCTTAATGCTCTAGCTGCGCGGCTTCGCCCGATTGGTCGCTATGGCCTCCAATGGATTGTCTGGCCAGTAATGCTTTGGATATCGGCCTTTCAGGTCTTTTTTCACCTCGAAATAAGTCTCCCGCCAAAAGTTTGTCAAATCCCGGGTCACCTGAACAGGCCGGTGCGCAGGGGACAGCAGATGCAAGGTTAACGGCACCCGACCTCCAGCAATACGCGGTGTATCCTGCTGCCCGAACATTTCCTGAAGTCGTACCGCGAGTGTAGGATCTTCAGGTCGGCTATAATCAACCGGAATGCGTGATCCGCTGGGAACCTGAATATGAGTTGGCGCCTCCCGGTCCAACTGCTGCCGTTGTTCCCAGCTCAATCCGCTAAGTAAAACGTCCTGCATGGACAGTTTCTTCAGATCCGAAGCTGAACGCATTCCTGCCAAAAAAGGGCTGAGTTGATCTTCGAGTTCCGCTGATACATGATCCGCTGCGAGATCCGGCCACCCCGGCAGATGACGATGCAGAAAACGCAATCTGTCCGCCAGCTGCCTGGATGATTTGGTCCAAGGCAGACAATCCTGACCTTCTATGCGGATTCCGCTTAGCAGCGCCTCCAGCACCAGATCTTCCGGAGGCTGTGCGATACTGCTCTCCTTCATCAGGATTGCTCCAATTCGCAGCCTTCGATGAGCCCGCACACTTCGTGTGCTGCGATCCCATGCAATCTGCACATCCTCCTCTATGAGATCAGCACTGTAGTCCAGCAAGAGCTGCTCACCCACCGGTGCAGCCAGCAGAATGCGTGCATCCGCGCCCTGGTCGTCCGCCTCGGCAGCGACCAGATAGGCTGAACGGCTCAGCGACTCCGCCTGGCTGAGCCGTACCCCGCGGCCGCTGCTCAGCAGGTAGCGGCCGTCCTCCCGGCGCTGCCCGATCCGGTCGGGATAGGCGAAGGACAGCAGCAGTCCGCAGCTGTCCTCGTCCGGCCGTTCCGGATCCTCCGGCGCCGGGCCGAGAGCCGTGCGCAGCTGTCGGCTCTCCTGGAGGATGCGTCGTACGGCAGCGATGTCTGCGACCGCCGCTGCCGCTTGCGGCGTACCGCTGCTGTTCGCCATCAGCAGCGCTTCCACGCGCGGGCGCAGGTCAGTGCCCGCGCCTGCACTGCCACTGCTGCGGAGGCCGGCAGGCTCCTGCAGCAGTGCCGCCAGCATGCTGGCGTAGCTGGCCAGCCCAAGCTCCGCCGCGCGGAGCAGCATGCTGGCCAGTCGCGGATGCACGCCAAGCATGTTCATCCGCCGCCCGAAGGGCGTGATGCGGCCTGCGTCATCCAGTCCGCCCAGCTGCCGCAGCAGCGCCTGTGCCTGGCCGTAGGCCGCGGCAGGCGGGATGTCCAGCCACTGCAGTTCTGCAGGGGACTGGACACCCCAGGCGGCAAGCTCCAGCGCCAGCGGTGCGAGGTCCGCGGAGGCAATCTCCGGTCTGGCTGTCTCCGGCAGACCGTCATGAACCTCTTCGCTCCACAATCTATAGCACACCCCTGGTGCAATTCGCCCTGCACGACCCCGCCGCTGATCGGCTGAAGCCTTGGACACCGGCTGGGTAACAAGCCGACTCATGCCTGTGCGCGGGGAAAATACGGATGCACGACTCAGTCCGGCATCGACAACCACTCTGACACCCGGAAGCGTAAGGCTTGATTCCGCTATGGAGGTGGACAGTACGACCTTACGATTTCCTTCCGCAGCTGGGCGCACAGCCTCATCCTGACGTTCAATCGGCATGCTGCCATACAGGGAATGCACCTCGACATGAGAAGAAAGATTAAGCTTCGACAGTTCCCGTTCTGTTCGGTGAATCTCTCTGGCTCCTGGAAGAAAGACCAGTACGTCCCCTTCCTGCTGTGCCAGAGCTTTTACAACCGCTTGAGCCGTGAACTCCTCCAGCACAGCAGAAGCGGGTTTTGATACATAACGGGTTTCCACTGGAAACGTGCGTCCCGGACAATCAATCGCACGGGTCCCCTCGCCAAGCATTGTACAGATTGGGTCAGGGTCCAGCGTTGCCGACATAACCAGAACCTTCAGATCCGGACGCAGCATCGCCCGTGACTCCAGAGCCAGAGCCAAACCAAGATCCCCGTGCAGATGACGCTCGTGAAACTCATCAAAGATAATTATGGCTGTATCTTCAAGCCCCTGATCCTGCTGAAGCATGCGTGTAAGTACCCCTTCTGTGACAACTTCGATCCGCGTTGCCTGACTGACCCGAGTGTCCATGCGGACACGGTACCCCACCGTCTGTCCCACGTTTTCATTCAGAGCAGTGGCCATCCGCGCCGCGGCTGAGCGCGCCGCAAGTCTGCGGGGCTCCAGCATTATGATTTTACGCCCATTTAGCCATGGTTCCTCTAATAGGGATAGAGGTACTACGGTTGTTTTACCTGCCCCCGGCTCTGCAATAAGCACACCCGTATCCTGCTCTCGAAATAGCTGTTTCAGCTCAGGCAAAACCTGTTGTATCGGTAATTCTATATTCATATTATCGCTCCTAATTCATAAGGCACCATGCAATATATAATCAATCCAAAGTGAATGTTAGCATTATAACAAAAAAAGCCGTCCCAGAGGAACGACTACTTTGGATCAGATGTATTAACGCAGCAACGATTCGGCGCCATCAATGACAATCTCTGCACCCGTAATGTGTTTGGATTCAGACGATGCCAGAAACGCGACAAGATTGGCCACATGCTCCGGCTGTCCAGGGCCATCTGCAAGCGGCTGCTCCCCTTCCGGGAATTCCATTGGAATAACGATTTGGTGCAATTCATCCGTTTTTACGGTGCTTTGATCAATATTGGTTGCGATGGCTCCCGGACATATGACATTAACCCGGATTTTGAACCTGGCCAATTCCAGTGCAGCCATCTTCGAAAAGGCAACCTGTCCTGCTTTCGATGTACTGTATGCCGACATCCCAAAGCTGGTGAACCGTTGGTTACCATTAATGGAACTCGTAATAACAATGCTTCCCCCGCCGCGCTTCTTCAGATGTGGAAGAGCGTACTTGATTGTAAAGAAGGTGCCATCCAGATTGGTCGTAATGATCCGCTGCCAATCCTCCACCTGAATTTCCTCAATTGGAGCCGAGACACCATTAATGCCTGCATTGGCAAACACAATGTCCAAACCGCCGAACAGCTCCACCGTTTCCAGCACCGCTTTTTCCACCCGGGCCGGATCGGAGATATCCACATCGAACGCACGTGCAGCACCTGGATGTACGGCATTAATTTCGGCTTCCGTCTGAGAGATCCGATCATTCACCAGATCAAATAACGCAACGTGAGCACCTTCATTCGCCAATTTTAATGCCGTTGCCTTACCAATGCCGGAACCGGCTCCAGTAATGATAGCTATTTTGTTTGCAAACCGAGACTTGTCGTTATGTTGTGTCATGCTCCATTCCACTCCTTCTCAGCAATTATGTAAGAATGTACATCCAAGACTTGTGTATCAGCATGATGCAGCATGCTAACTAAGTAGATTCTTCACAAGATTACCCAAAAAGAGCGCCTTTTAAATCAATAACGACAAGTTTTTTCTCAGCTGATTTTTACCGCTAATTAAGTAAACTCAAGACGGATGACTTTTCGAAAGTTGTACATCTACCATTCCAGCTCAATGAAAGCGGCATCATCTTCAAGCCCGCCAGTATGTGCAGCATCCAGCAGTACCTGAATGTGTTCATCCGGGATATATGCCTGTATGGCATCCAGATCATTCAAACCATCTGTGTACAGCTGCAGACGACTTGGTTCATTGGATAGCTTCGCCTCATAAATATGAGGCTTGCCTCCAACTGGCCCTTCCAGGGTTGACCAGCGTTCATTCGTCCGGCAGTGGTTCTGAAAAGCTCCGGATTGTTCCTGACCATTGCGCCATAGACGTATGCGTGAATCCCCTTGCCAAGCCATCCAGATACGACTTTTCCCCATACCGCGGGACAGCTCAATTCGACCACACACATACATCGCCTGGCTTCCTCTGCTTCGCTTCTCCATTAACACTTCGCGTAAAAGCAGGGGCGAATTGTCCAATGGCTGAATTTTCTTTAGCTGCTCGGATGCGGGAACCGTCAGTTCTTGAAGCAGATGCTCCATCGCTTCTGCCGTAGGATTAGAGGTTGTTTCCAACCACTCGAGGAGCGCATTGCCCAGAAAACGCGCGGCAAAATCACCAAGGTAACTCATGCCTACACCATCACACATGACGAACGTACATACATTTCCGTCCATGCGAACGGCAGCAAAGTCTTGACCCGAATCCCCCTGATGAACCGTCTCTGCAGCTCTTCCATAGCCATAGCGACACTTAAAAGCACCCTGATAACGAGTAAGTGGCTGTTCTCCGGTCTGTGCGCTAACATAACGAAAGATTCCACGACGCTGCTTTCCTTGGCTTCCTCTCTCACCAGCAGGCAATGCTGCCAATCGCATCGTTCTCAAATAATCCCCTCCTATCTCACAGGCGTAGCAGCAGACATCTGAAACCCGATGGACACCAGTTCTGAACATGTGCCTGGCAGCATCATCAATGCACCGGGTGCGAGCAAATAGTCCGCCTCGACAAGCATTTCACGGTAACTTTCAGGCAGAACCGAAGACATATTGCGCAGCTTCTCTCCATGCTCATCCTTAAGTACGGTTTCCGGCGATATCCCTTTCCATCTTCTCGGTTCAGGGATAGGACCTTCCAATAGGTGATCGGATATAAAAATATTTTCGACGAGTACATTGCCATCAGGCACACTCATGCCCATAATTCGTTTGGCAATCGGTTCCGGGTCTTCGCCGGTAGCCACTCCATCCGTCATATGACAGACGAGCGGCGCAGGGCAATCCTGCATGTTCGGTATTTCAGCCTGCAGAATCTTCTCTGCCTGCAGAAAGGCTTTGGCCGAATCCGAGAAACGTTTAGGTGTCAGGTCTGGCAGCGAACCAACCGCTGCAATTTCGTCGATTCCCTTGATTCCATTCAACAAGTCATAGACGTCGTCGCTGTATGCAAGGATGGCAATCCTATAGCGAGGTGTCAATCGATTCCCTTTGGTTGAGCGAAACACCATCTGGCGTATGGCCAGGGCCAAGGCATCATAGACGACATCAATCCGTCTGCGGTTTTCCAGAACCATATTCATGGAGGCACTGATATCAATGAGATAAATAATAAGTGCGGGTGTACGCTGGGATGCTTGTATTGTATAGTTCATCTGGGCCTGAGCCACCTCCGTCGTTCACATAATTTACAAGTTGGGAAGATTATAGTTGTTATTGCTCAAAAATTTATTAATTGCACTCATTCGCGCTGCGACTTTTCCTACCCCTTTGAAATATGAGGCATCCGTGTTATACAAATTTTTAAAATCACGGGCATAAGACAATGCGTTTTCGGTCTTGTTACCTATTTGCGCATTATACGCCTTGTTATAGTGAGCAATCAGCGTAACCACGTTCTGAGCACGTTTTTTCTTGAGTGCAGCCTTGCGAGCAGCTTCCTCGGCTGCTTTTTGCGCTTCCAGTTTGCGCTGTGCTTCAGCCGCTGCCTTGCGCTCCGCTTCCTGCTTCGCTACTTGAGCATCATGCTCTTTCTTCCAGACCAGGTAGGCTTCATACTTCGCCTGCTTGTCATACTTCTCCTGCAGCGCCTTCTTGGCGGCTTCTTTCTTCTGCTGTTCCTGCTTTGCGAGATAAGCCTCGTATTTTGCCTGTTTATCGTATTTCGCCTGCAGAGCTTTCCGTTCTTCTTCCTTTTTCTGTGCTTCAGCCAATTTTTGCTTTTCCTCGGCTTCAAGCTTCGCCGCTTCGGCTTCCTGCTTCTTCTTCTCTTCTTCCTCCTGCTTCAGCGCAGCAGCTTTTGCGGCTTCCGCTTCTTCGGCAGCCTTGATCTCTGCCAGTCTTGCTGCTTCTTGTTCCTCCTGCTGCTTGACTTCGGCCTGATCAGCCAAAATTTTGACAGTCGGCACGGTACCGGCCAGCAATACAACAAGAACAGCGGAAGAGATCATGAACTTTTTGGATCTGTAAAAAGGAACGCGGACAGGCTGTGCGGCTTCTTCCTTGGGATTCAGTTTAGCATCCAGCCCGTTGATGGCAGCCTCAACTTCCATCTGCATCGCACTGTTAGCCGGAATGAAATGATACAGCGAACGGTATACTTCGAGGGCTGCTGCAGGCTTATCCTCATCCTCAAGAGCTCGGGCCTGCAGAAAGAGTCTGTTTACCACAGCTTCCTGTCCAGGAGGAACTTCAGGTATCGACGTGGACGAATGATGTCCATTAGCTGACTTCGAATCTGCTACGCCAGTATCCGGTGCACTTGTGACTGTCTGGCTCGCCGCTTCACCATTTGCCGCATCTGCTGCTTGGTCCTCAGGTTCCTTCACTCCGGCCGCTTCCGCCTGACTGGCATTAGCTGATGCCAGGGCAACAAACCATTCACCAAATGTGGGGCAGCTGCTCAGATCGTGACTCTCCCAGGCACGGATGAACAGATCGGATATTTTGGAACCCCATCGATTCTGGAGTGAATCCCGCATAGCAAAATATCGTTCACTCACCGTTTGCATTTCATGCTGGTCAAAATAACTTTCTCCCCATGCCTTCTCCACAATGGTCGAATCAGACCAGCTCAGCATCTCGGCGATAATAACTGCACCAGCAAAACGATCGGCATATGAGCTCCACAGACCACTGTGTACTGCCCGGTGAGCTGCATAACCAGGTGAACCGGCAAGTAGGGCATCTGGACGATCCATTTTAGAACCGTACATCTGCTCTACATCGACAAGTTCAACCGCGGATGGGGCTCCCAGGTTTTCCACTTCGGAAAAAAACGGAATCATCACATTGGGTGCGGACAAATCACAATGAGCAAGTCCTCGTTGCTCCATGGCCGAACCAGTCCCAGCTAGTGCTCTAGCCAACTTCAGACTTTCTTCTGCAGTCAGCTGTTTCTGATCACTGATTACGTCAAACCAGGTCAGACCCTGCACCCACGGCATCAAAACCGCGTACAACAAATCGGGATGTTCACCAATGAGCGCTCCGTTTCTTTCCGGAGTGAGCACATCACGCTTGCATACCTGCAAACCTGGCAGTTCACTATAAGGCTCCATATGCTCAGACTGATAGACCATAGCCGGGATACGGAATTTAGGGAAAAATACTTTTAGTGCTTTGGCCCCACTTATTGAACCATTTCGGGGTATCAACTGGTAAACGATCCCTTGCCTTCCGGCTTGGGCGTATGCCAGACCGGGCGCAGCCGGGTGCTGCCCAATGGTATAGGCAATGTCATTGATCACCACTTCATCCCCGGGATTCGGTTGAAAAGACATGCTCATCCCTCTCTCTGTCATTCTGTCATAGTGCAGCAAAAACCGGGAGTCGTAAAACGCCCGGTTTTTGCTGTAGTTATACATCTTCAGCTTGCTGCCTGCGTACGATTCAGTGCCGGGTCAGACATGACATCGGCCTGATCTATGTAAAGCAGTTTAGCGAGCTTGGTCAGCTGTACGGAATTTGTTGGCAATAGCCGTCAGTTCCGCGCTGATGCTGTTCAGCGTTTGAACGAATGATTGCATTTGTTTGCTTGCTTCCTGGAACTCCTGGAAGAAGCGTTGTTTCGTCATACCTTCCCATTGTCCTTCCATGCTTGTGATGGATTGAGTCAATGTAGAAACGATTTGCTGACTTTGCTCACCGCTTTGTTTGAATTGGTTGGAAACCTGATCAAGTTGTTCTGGGGTAACTAAAATGCGTCCTGCCATGTGTAAATTCCTCCTTGGTTTGTGCAATTAAATTTTTGCTTGTTCAAATTGTACTATACCAGGATCGATCGGACAAAAGCCGAAGGACCTAATCCTATTTACCCCATTTTTGGTGATTGAAACTTCCCCTAACAGACTATTTACATAAATAATTCACTTTCTGCTGTCCTTAATTTGCACTTCTGTAAACTGCCTAATCAGGATACCACAGGTTCGGTTCCTCTTCTCCCCCGAAAGGTGGGATCTGTGAATCTCCACGCTACAGGTTCAGGCTGCATCGCCTGGATCAATGTAGCCGGAGAACCGTCGGGCGGCGCAGCATCCTGCACCCGGTATACTGCCGCCACCGCGGAAAGGGGATCGGATACTATAGCAGCAGCTGCGGCGTGTGTAGGCATGATTTCCCCTACACGATTGTTTTCTAGAACGTTAAGCATATTGACCGCATTGCCATAGGCTGTGTTCACATGACTCAGCACTGTACGATACTCCATGTCTGCCTGCTGGAATAACAAGGCTTTGCGTCCCAATTGTACGCTTAAGTCCATAAAACGACGCACCGCATCTTCGCCAAGTCGCTTGCTGTGACTCCATTCACTCATCACCGCAGCCCGGGCCTCAATATCCCACTCCAGCGAATGGATTGCCTGTTCCAACACTGTCATCTTTTGCTGTATTTGCTCCGCCGCATACTGAATCTGCCTGCTCAGTGCCCGAAGCACATCCGGTTCCACACGAATGCGCATTTACCATCACCTTTCCTCTTCCCCTGCAGGCTGTTTAAGCCAGTCCAGCAGCATCTCGTGAAACTGTTCTCTCGTCGTCAGCGCCGCTACAAGCCAATCATCTGAAGCGGCTGTACTCATGCGGAACAACCAGTTGGATACAGAGCTAGCAGCGAATGCTGCTGACTGTGACTTCCAACCTTCTCCGTTCCATACAAGCAATCGCAGTTCACCATCTGATTCTTTGTTAACCAGACAACGTGCAAGAGCTAGCGAACCTTCCGGATCGTTCGTCTCCTGTGCCAGTTCATCAGCAACTGCAGATTCTTCTTTGTTGTTAAGCTCGTTCATAACATCATAGAATTTTTTCTTGGAGCACATCAATGCCGGCTTCTCCGCAGGTGAATGGCCACTCCATTTCATCCTTTGAATCAGGAAGTCAATCGCTTCACGAACGTTCCCGAGATCGGATAACCGGAAAGAGTCCGGTTCATCAGCAACACGGGAAACTTCAACGACCCGTTCGTCCGTGCAATGGATATAACTTTCATACGAAGTGCCACTGGATGTGTAGCGAATCCAGCAAGCCCTGTCTGACAATCCAGCAATGGCTACTCTGGAGAAAACGGTCGGTGTCATGATCAGCTCATTGCTGTCCTGATCCTGAATCAAATATCCCTTTTCGAGCAGAGAAGTTTTGACGTGCTCCCATTCCACAGCGATGTCTTCTGCCATGTAACCGCGGAAGGGGTCTTCAACGCCAAGCAATCGGTCTGAACCGAGAATCCCGGCCAGGAAAAAAAGTTCTTTTATTTGCAAAGTGACTACCTTTTGCTTGGAATCATGAACCGTCAACATTATGAGCCACCTCCCCTCAAACTACAACATGCCATCGGTCACGAATTTCAGAAATCCAATCTGTCATTTTCCAGGTGTCATCACATGGAACTGCACCTTTAACCCTGGAATATTTGCGTTTAACATAATAACCTTGACCTGGTGGCAGTACCTTCAGCCCACCTGAGCTGCCTCCAGATTCGGTATAAGGAATACGGAAGAACGAGAGATCGTTAGGGTCTAAAGTCCCGAACAACAATCCACTCTGGGAAGCCTTCACATCACTTACCCAGTCTGAACCAAACGTTGGGAAATCAGCTGGAACACCCGAAAGTATGACATGTATCCCGCGATCCCGTCCTTGACGAACAATCGCCCCCAATTGATCTTTCACATTAAAATCATTCAACTGTTTGGACAGAGTATCCGCATCATCGATGACAAGCACGATCTCCGGTCCACCCTTTAACTCGCCTCTTTTTAGAACTTCATCGTACAACTGTTGGATCACAGGCGCAAGCTGTTCTTCACGAGACACATGTCCGCGGACATGGGGCAAACTGCTGATCTCTCCCAGTCCTCCGGTACCATATCTCATATCTACCGTATATATTTGCACATCTTCAGGAGAAGCATGATACGCCAGAGATAACATCCATGTCAACAAAAATGTTGTTTTCCCGCCCTCCATGGGACTTGTGACCATAAAATGCGGACCTTCACGCAGGTTCAGCAGGAAAGGCTCGAGATCATCTGTCAACAAGCCTACAGGAACATTGACCGTCGAAAATTCTCCTGCTTGGGCAAATGCCCCCGTACTTACAAGTAAATCCTTGAGCTTCACTTCTTCAGGAAGTGGAGCAATCTGCGGAGCCTCTTCTCCTGTCCAGCTATCCCGAATCTCTGCGATCAACCCTCGGAGAGCAGACGAACGTTTCCCTTCATCCTCACCGGACGATGGTAAAGCCGCCTGGAACATTAATGGTGGTACCTGTCCTTTTACAAGACCTCTGCCTGGTGGAAGCTGGCTTGGTGCCTTGGAAGGCCGTCCAACTGCATAATAATAGTCACTTGGATCGGATAGTTCAAAGGAGACCGCGTTTGGTATGTTGCTTCTGAACTTCTCGAAGACATCTGTCACCCGATTCGCAGTCAGAATGAACGTAATTCCAAGACTTCCACCTTCACGAAGAATCGTTTCCAGCAGTTCATTCTCTTCTGGGTAAGCATTGCGGAATGATAGATAACCATCAATTACAACAACAATCTGTGGAACAGCTGCATGTGCTGTACGACGATAAGCCGAAATCGTTTTAACCCCTGCCTCCGAGATCATATCCTTGCGCTGTGCTGACAGCTTCAGAATATACCGGAATAGACGCTTGATCCGATCCTCCTCTTCGGCCATCAGAACGCCACCGATCTGCGGCAGTCCTGTAAAGTCCTTCATCATCCGTCCCATATCGATAATGTATCCATGCCATGGATCCGTACGACGAGAACGTGCGAGTGACATCAGCAAAGTCTGGACAAACGTCGTTTTACCCAAACCAGGCATGCCGTACACAATCAAATGCCCTTGATCTACAGGGAGTGCAAGTGGCATCTGACGCTGGTTAGGCAGATCGTCAAGCAGACCAACCACCGGCTTCAAGCCACTGGCTCCGCCGTCAAGCAGCAGCTCTCTGTGCTCTTCATCCTGCCAATCCGTCAGACTGTCCCATTCCAGCGTCTCTGGAAGAGGTGGCAGCCATGGACCAGGCAATCTTTTGATTCCTGCATCTGCGGCAGACTGTGCCACATAATCGATGAAGACCTGTAGTTGTTTAGGAACATCTTCGCCTTTGAGGACTGCCCTGCGTTCGCCAGTCAAAAGTGGTTCTCTCTTACCGTTAAGACGCACTTCCATGACAGGCAGTACAGTTGATGTGTCCTCCTGCTGGTTATAAGGTGCACCACTCCAGGCAAACTGCATTTCCTCAAATACCTCATCACTGCCGACCTGGAAATATCCGCGGCCCGGCTTGGTAATCCATGCTGCATTAGGGATTTTGATCATATCCCGGCTGTCTCCCTCGCTCTGTACACGAAGACAGATGCGGAAACGGGAGTTACTCCATATTTTGTCATCCACTACGCCTGCCGGCTTTTGAGTTGCCAGAATCAGATGGACACCCAGTGTTCGGCCAATAGCCGCAATACTAATCAACTCGTCCATGAATTCCGGCTGGTCCCGTTTCAATTGGGCAAACTCATCAATAATAATGACCAAATGAGGCAATGGCTGATCGTGTCTGGAACGTAAAATCTTGTAATATTCATCAATGTGCTGAAGGTTACCGGCATCATTCAATATCTTCTGCCTTCTGACCAATTCGGCCCGAAGCGAGATATTGGCACGTTCAATCAAATTGCCATCCAGGTTGGTGATCGTACCCACCACGTGAGGCAGGCCTACGAACGTATTGGACATCCCGCCTCCTTTATAGTCAATCAACATAAAGGCCAGGTCATGGGGATGGAACTCGGCAGCCAGGGAGGCCACAATAGACTGAATGACCTCACTTTTACCTGAACCCGTCGTACCTGCGATCAATCCGTGTGGGCCGTGACCCTGACGTTCAATTTTATCATGCAAGTTGATGGCAATTTTCTTGCCACCTGCGCGCACGCCCATGGGTACAGGCAGCGTATCCGGATATCGTGTCTGGCCCCAGCGGGTGATTACATCCAGGTCTTCAACACGTGAGGTGCCAAGCATATCAAATAACGGAAGGATTTGCGGGATGTCCGAAGCGGAAGATCGCTTCAGCCGAATGGGAGACATGTAACGCGAGAGTGCCTCAGCGGTCTCTTTTGATATCACATCTGGTGTGTACGTCTGCTGTACAACGTCAGCATCTTCCGTTTTTTTGATGTACACGCCCTTGCCTTTGGATGCTTCCATGATCAATTGACAATGCATCGGTAGGGATTCCTTGCGGTTCGCCAGAATAATGGTACACACATCGATCTCCTGTGCAGATTCAAGCAATAATGGAAGAAGAGGCTCTTCTTCAATAAGCTGTGTGTCCGAGAGAACCACCACATAACATGGAGTCTGCACACTTTTTTTGTATCGGTCCTCTTTGTTGTTCCGACGACGGTTTAACACGGAAAACAAGCTGTCCGCCAATTGATGCGCACCGCTGTGCCTGTCGGCCATATAGCGTTGTCCCTGATCTTCATCCCAGATATGGGGTAACCAGCGCAGCCAGTCCCATTCCTTCGCTTCTTTCTCTTCATAAAATGCAGCAATCTTCAATTCATCCGGCGAATGCCGCACCGTGAGTTGTGAAATGATGACGCGCAGGGAAGCAAGCACTTCCTCCCGATTCCCCACCAATCCCATCACTTTCGACTGGAACAGCGGGAGTGTAATGGAAGCATCGGATACCGTCTCAAATTCTGCTGCAAGTTCATGAGCTGCCTCAATTAATTCATCTTTTTCATAACCATCCACTCGTGGGACCTGCAGTTTAATTCGGAATGGAATTTCTCCCGTACCGATCCGGACCTGCAAGAAATCGTCATCTTCCGGTGAACGCTCCCATAAGGAGCTGTTGCGATTCTTCACGACTTGCAGACAAACATTGGGATCACCATGAATTTCGTACAGGCTCTTGACCTGCTCGGCTTGAGCTTCCTTGAGCTCTTCACGGTGCTTATCCAGTTGGGCTCGGTACATGGCCTTACGTTCTTCGATTTTTTTGCGATACGTCTTTTTGTTACTCAGATACACAAAAAACGGAATGGTATATGACGTAAGCATCATCATGACAGTCATCATCTGAAACATCATAAAACTGGGGTTGCCCATTTTGCCCGTCATGTTGATATATACGTAGAATCCAATACTGACCATCGTCATCATGATCGGTATTATAATAGAAATCATTGAAAACGTAGGTTTGCTCGGCTCCGTTGGAGGTCTGAGAATTTCCAGCCTTTCTTCCTTAAGAACCGGTGTCATTCTTGGAGAACGTTGATATAACACATTCACGAAGAGAAGACCTCCTTATAATTGGTTCGATAATGAATGTATACGTCAAGTGGACTCATTCGTTGCTGTCCTGCTGAAATAACGAACGTCTTCCGTATACAGGCGCTTCTTCCGTAGTGGTGGAGAATGCCCGCTGAACCCGTACACAGCTTCCTTGCCGCAGACCCGTTTCCATCAGCTGCTGCGAGTTCTGCGGAGAGAACCACAGACCTTCGGGAAATTTGGCTTCAAGGATGTATTGGATACCATCACCAGGCGCCTGTCCAAAGATCCGCACCCCCAGTAATGTTTTTAAATGTTCAATCGTACACTCATCCGGGACTTCAATGTCGAACCATTCACCTTCCTCCCGGCCGGAATACACGGTAAGAATCATCATAATCCCTCCATGGTCTCATATGTAAATTGTCCTAATGTCAAATTAAATCAAAAAAATACAGATGAATCGTTATTCCAACCCTATTTTCTTACATTAACACCCTGTTTGCAATGTACATCCTGTATTTTTGTTACATATGACCCACATAAATATTAAAATATCGTCCAATGGACTCAGAACTTTTGAGGCATTATTCACGTTAATTATTGCGAGGATGCGAAAACACTTCTTTTTCTTCCATATAAATGGGAGAGAATATTCTGTATTCGGGACTTCCTATTCCTTCGTCCACAATCAAATTGTGAACACTTTTCAAACATTGCCCACCTTTATGTTTTCATAAGCTGATTTTAAGGTAATTTTAAGCATTGGAATTTAATATAACCAGTATGAAATAACTCTCGTGAGGTGATTTCTAGTGAGAACACTAATAACTTTTCAAAACAAATCAATCCCTGTATATTTCAATCAAGAAAACAAACAACCTATGCAAAAGACATTAAGACTGCTCAGCAGTGCCCTTGAGCATAAAATCAGTAATGGTAAACGCGCTTTGCAAAAATGTCTGCACTCTTTGATTAGCATTGAGATTGTCGGTTGTGAGGCCATTCTGCACAGCCGCAGTGAAAATGACTCTCTAGCCTTGTCGCTGTATTAAAGCAGAGTCGGTAAAGAAGTTGCATATGCAAGGAAAAAGGAAGCTGTCCATGAAGACAAGCTTCCTTTTTTTGATGAAGGCAAGATTCCTCTATCTATTTTAATGCACTTTGCTGACAGCATAAGTAGTCTCATGCTCCTCAGCGATCTCAGCTCTGCGGATACGAATGACAAACAGCCGAACCAGATTGGCACGTGTATGCTCTTCCTGACAAGTGTTCAATTTTCTCAGAATAAAACGGTCAATGGACATGGAATTCAAGCCCCTTTACCTTTGGATTTACGGATCGGTACTCCCGTGTATCCATAAATAACCAGATTGAACGAGCCCCAAACAGCTTTTTCCTCGGATTTCTTCACGTCCTAAATCATGATGTAAAAACGTGCAAAAGCCCGTCACCTCAAGGCAGGAGCGGACTTTCGCATTCCTTGTCGATCTATCTCGAACGATCTGTTTAATTGATGCCAGGGAAATCCCGGTATTGGTGCTGCAGACTGATCCAACGGGTACGTGTGAATTTCTCGATGGCCCAATCGCCGCCAAAGCGGCCAATCCCGGAAGACTTTTCGCCGCCAAACATGACATGTGCCTCATCATTTACAGATTGGTCATTCACATGCACCATGCCGGATTCAATACTCTGAGCTACCCGGTAACCTCTCTCCAGATTGCTCGTAAATACAGATCCACTTAATCCGTATGGTGTATCATTCGCCAGACGGACAGCATCTTGCTCGTCCTCTGCACGCATGAGGACGGCCACCGGACCAAACAGTTCCTGTTGGACAATATCCTGTTCAGGTTTGACATCCACAAGCACCGTCGGTTCCAACACACTGCCCTTACCTGATCCGCCATGAAGCAAACGCGCCCCCTCTTCCTGAGCCGATTGGATCCATTCCAACAAGCGCTGTACTTCTTTTTCACGAATAAGGGGACCTACCATCGTTTCTGAATCTGCGGGATCGCCTGTCCGTATGCGCTTCGTTTTGTCCACGAACGATTTAACAAATTGGTCATATACATCGGCATGTATGATGATCCGGTTGAGTGCCATGCAGATCTGCCCCTGATGAAGAAATTTGCCAAAAACCGCAGCCTCGGCGGCTCGCTCAATGTCTGCGTCTTCTAGTACCACCATTGCATTATTGCCGCCAAGCTCAAGTGCTGTTTCTTTCAAATGTTCTCCTGCCAGCTTCCCGATCCCCTGCCCGACTTTGGTCGATCCTGTAAAGGAAATCACCTTGGGAATGGGATGAGCAACAAAATAATCTCCTATTTCCCCACCACTTCCGGCAACCACATTCAGGACACCTTTAGGTAAACCGGCTTGATGAAATAAATCCGCAATCAACCAGCCTGCCGTAATTGGCGTGTCCGATGCCGGCTTAATAACTACACCATTCCCGAGTGCA
The DNA here is from genome assembly GCF_058789975.1 of Paenibacillus sp. FW104-T2. Lineage (NCBI taxonomy): Bacteria > Bacillati > Bacillota > Bacilli > Caryophanales > Paenibacillaceae > Paenibacillus > Paenibacillus sp. FW104-T2. Next base: position 42,708 of record NZ_JBYTCE010000008.1, read on the forward strand.
ATGGCCGGAGCAACGGAGCGAAGACACAAATGGAGCGGGAAGTTCCATGGTCCAATGACTCCAACCACACCCTTGGGTTCGCGAATGACTCGGTTTTCTTTGCCTGGTGTGTTTGAAGGAATCAGCTCACCTTTCATTCTATATGGGAACGAAGCTGCTTCATCCACGATACGTTTCGCTGCGGCAAACTCCGATTCTGCCTTAATACGCGTGCTACCCGATTCTGTAATCAGCAGATTCAATATTTCTTCTTTGCGATCGGTCATCAAGGATGACACTTTTCGCAATATGCCTTCTTTTATACCTGGCAGGGACTTTCTCCATTCCAATGAGCTTTTTTGGGCGGCTTCGTATGCCCGATCTATGTCCGTCTTACTGGAAGAACGCCAGGTTGCAATCACTTCCCCCGTATAAGGGTTCATGTTCTCCATCGTTTTCTCACCGGAGCCTTCTACCCAATCGCCATTAATATACTGTTTGGTCCAGGTTGCAGATGTTTTCTCCATTAAAGTCATCTGGATGCGCCTCCTAATCAGGATTAGATGTTCTTCTTCTATAAGAAGTGTAGTACTTCATTAACCTGATTAAAGATTGCGCAAACGCGTCACTCAGACTCTACTATTCGGATGGAGGTGCCTCCTGTCGGGCAAAATCATTCAGCTTCTCCCAGCCGTAGGCTATCTCAATCAGATCTTGCCCTCCTATTCGTATGGGTTGTGTATGGACAGGACTTCCACCCATCTTTTCATAAAAACGGCATGCCGAATTTCGCTCCAATGCCCAGATCAACAGACGCTTCATGTCCAGAGAATGAAGATACCGAACAACTTGCACGGCCAGTTGCTGACCAATTCCCTTTTGTTGTACATCTTCCAGCAAATAAATGGCATATAACTCTGCATCATAAGGCAGCTTACCTTCGCGCTCCCTTCCTCCGCAGGCAAATCCGACAATATTCCCGTCCGGCTGTTCAGCCACCATCAGAATCTGATTTTTTTCGTCAGAGCGTATGGTTTGCTCCCATTGGGATATTCTTGTCTCCGTAGTCAAATGATCCAAAAAATCATCCGGTATAATATTGCGATATGTCGTCTTCCAACTCTCAGTATGTACATGGGCAATTCCTTCTGCATCCCCTTCACGGGCTTGTCTGATCTGTATCAACGAGCACTCACCTACCTCTCAGATTGTAGCGATTGTACATTATTATAAGCGTGATGATTCCATATTCCAAATCCATCCATAATGTCCAATTTAGGAGAGAGTAACGATCTGGCACTATGGCCGGATCGTTACTCTTGTGCCTATAGATACCTTTGAAGAGAGATCCAGCACGTCTGGATTGTACATACGGATACATCCATGTGATACAGACTTGCCGATGGACGAAGGTTCATTCGTCCCATGGATGCCATAATGAGGTAGAGATAACCCCATCCACAGCACACCAAAGGGTCCACCCGGATTGGCTTGTTTATTGACAATGGTAAATTCCCCGCTCGGAGTCTGAGTGAGCATCTTGCCTGTTGCCACAGGATAGCCCTTGATTACCTGATTGCCATCCAGAAGATATAACATGTGATCCGACAGATCTACAATAATTCTGTAATCCGGCATTATGACATCCCTCCTGACCTATTCTATGCTGAAGCCATAAGGATGCGCGCCTAATTTAGTGCTCTTCCCAATCGTTTACTCTCCGGGCATGTTTGGGTTTACGTGAATTTGCAGGTTTGCTTGTAGCAGTCCGCCGCTTGGAAGCAACTGCTTCTTTCCGCTGCTGATACTGCAATTCCTTCTGCATTTTCAGGTAATTGTTTAGCCTTTTTTCTTCCAGAGACCCATTTTGAATGGCTTCGGTAACAGCACAGCCCGCTTCACGTGTATGACTGCAGTCCACGAATCTGCAGGCTTCAGCAAGTTGCTCTATTTCACCAAACGCCTGGGAAAGTCCATCATTGCCCTCGTCCCACAGGTTCAGCTCACGCATACCAGGTGTATCAATGAGTACAGCCCCTTGCGGCAAAACGAACATCTCCCGATGGGTTGTCGTATGTCTTCCACGGCTATCGTCCTCCCGGACGGATTGGGTAAGCTGTACAATCCGTCCCATCATCCAGTTGACAAGAGTAGACTTGCCGCTTCCTGAAGAACCCGTCAAGGCTACTGTGGTCCCTGGCTGCAGATAGGTTTCAAGTGAAGCTTTTCCATGATCCTGGGCAGCTGACAGCGCCAGTACTTCAATGCCTGGGGCAATCCCTTCTACCATAGCCCTTTTTTCCTCAACATCAGTGCACAGATCACTCTTGCTCAAAACGATGACAGGTCTAACCCCTCCATTCCAAGCCATCATGATATACCTCTCCAACCGTCTAAGATTGAAATCATGATTAAGCGCTGCGACGATCAGCAACGTATCTACGTTTGCAGCAATCAGCTGCTCTTTCGTTACGGACCCGGCAGCCTGCCTGGATACACGGCTCTTCCTTGAGAGAATACTGTGAATTGTAGCCTCTTCTCCGGGCTCACCCGTAATTGCTACCCAATCCCCTACTGCAGGAAGTGTCCCAGTCTCCAGGTTGTCATGACGCATACGTCCCGATACCCTTCCCCAGCATTCGCCACCGGCTGTAATAAGACGCTGCAATTGTCCGTGGTCAGCTATGACTCGCGCAGGTTTTCTCATTTGCTGTTCTATTTCTGATTGCTGCCAAAAATCCTGCCATTTAGCAGACCAGCCATACTTCTCCAAGTGATTGTTCAAATTAGAATTTCCTCCTAAATTATGTTTTTATAACTACCTACCCATGATGTGAACGAGCCCTCCAGATCGGATTAAACGCAAATAAAATAAACCACGAGTGATAAACCACCCGCGGCAATTCGTAGTTAACAGAATCGAGATTCTCCTATAAGCACTATCCGCAGAACGTTAAGTTTAACAACCTGCAGCATGCAATACAGGACACCCTTCTTTTCCGGTAATCAAAAAAAGCCACGGGTGCGCCACCCGTGACTTCATCTGCACATGTAATTATACTCTATGCGAATGTGGACATACCTGTCCAATCCACATACATTTACATGCTTTGATCCGTTCCGGAGACGCTGTCCATATTCAAATTAACGTATACTGCCGTTAGGTTTGTCATATAACATCGCCTCCCTTGTAGATTTATCCAACATGTTACAGACTGCACTCTGCTTTTGTCAAGCCTAATTATATATTGCCTGCCTGTTTTAATTTCATTGCTTTCATATCTTATATGATAATCGTTATTTTACCTGATCCCAGCGTGTCCACATTTCCTTCGGATTAAGCTCGTAGATCCCATCTTCCCGATACATAAATTGATGCATGATGAACTCACGGCGAATGGTGGCAAAATCCTCATGGTACGTACGTATAAATTCATTGATTTCTTTCTCCGTATACTTGCGTCCGAATTCAAGCTGTTCAACCAGATGACCAAGCACGATCAGCTTCTTCTTGTACTGGGCCGGAATTTGACGCAAGCGTCCATCTTTGGAAAAGAAATTTCGCATGACCGATGCTTTTAGCGTTTCGTTCACATCACTCATATCCGCTACCTCCTCCCTTTTAAAAATAAAGTCAACGGAAGCCTGAGCATGCTCCCGTATAAAGGATGGGTTGAGAGAGAAAAACACTGTATTTTTCTCCCTCCGTTCCTTGATCAATGCCGCTTCTCTTAACTTAGATGCATGATGAGTAACTGTAGGCTGGGACAAATTCAGCTTCTCGGCAAGTGCCTGTCCGTGCAGTTCACCCTCAGACAGCAATAACAGCATACGAAGCCGAGTAGGATCAGCCAAGGCTTTGTGGTAAGCCACAATTTTCTCCAGTTGCATAGGCGTCGCCTCTTTCATTTAGATAAATATCTAATTTTATGTTAATCTTTTCTCTCTATAAAGTCAAACCTGTTATTCGGAATTTTCTTCCGTCAATTCCTGGCGTGAACTGGCATTACATGACTATTTACGGTAGGATAATATTGCTTGAATGAAGGAGGAGTAAGAACATGGAAGATGTAATTATCATTGGTGGAGGACCTTGTGGTCTATCTGCTGCCATCGAATGTGAACGGCTGGGTCTGTCAGCTGTCATTGTAGAGAAGTACAATATTGTACAATCCATCTATCTGTATCCAACCCATATGCAATTTTTTAGCACAGCGGAACTGCTCGAGATCGGAAATGTCCCGTTCAGTTCGCCAAACGACAAACCTTTCCGCTACGAGGCACTCGCCTATTATCGCAAAGTAGCCGAACACTTCGGCCTGCGTGTTCATAATTATGAGGAAGCCCGCGAAATCAAACGTAGAGACGATGCAACCTTTGAAGTACATACGGTCAACCGCCGCGGGGAAAGCATTGTTCATCAGGGACGCAATGTCGTTGTTGCAACAGGTTACTTCGACCACCCGAATTACCTCGGTATTCCGGGAGAAGACAAAGATAAAGTTACTCACTATTTCCGGGAAGCACATCCCTACACACGTACGCGTGTTGCAATCATCGGAGGCAGCAATTCCGCCGTGGATGCAGCGATGGAACTCGTCCGTGTAGGCGCCCACATTGACATGGTATATCGGGGTGCGGGTCTGTCCGAGCATATCAAGCCATGGGTACGCCCTCTATTTGAGAGCATGGTTCAGAAAGGCCGTATTACGCTCCATCTCGGTGCACGGGTTAATGAGATTTTGGATGATTCCATTCGCCTGCTTCATGCAGATGGATCAACAAGTGAACTTGATAACGACTTCGTTCTGGCTTTGACCGGTTTCCGTCCAGACCGCAAACTGCTTTCTTCCGTCGGTGTTGAAATGTCAGATGACTTGGACAAACCTGTGTATAATGTGGAAACGATGGAAAGCAGCGTACCAGGAGTTTACGTTGGCGGAGTCATCGCCTCAGGACGAAATGCCAATGAAGTATTCATCGAATCCGGTCGCTGGCATGGAAAATATATTGCGGAGCATATCGTAAGTCGGCAACGCGGGCAGGCTGAAGGGAATTGAAATCCATGGATATGACCTCTTTGCTGTTGCTCGTGTTTGCAGCACTTGGTATTATCAGCAGCAATACACCTGTGACTGTAGCTATGGTATTTCTGCTCCTGTTACGTGTATTGAATGTGAACCAAGCCTTTCCCTGGCTTGAAAAATACGGACTTACGCTTGGCATTATCATCTTGACAATCGGGGTCATGGCGCCTCTTGCCAGCGGCAAGATGAGTCTGCAGACGATTGGGGAGTCTTTCCTTCACTGGAAATCGCTGCTCGCCATAGGTGTGGGCTTACTTGTGGCTTATCTGGGTGGACGGGGCGCTACGCTTATGAGTACGCAGCCAACAGTTGTTGCCGGGTTACTTATTGGAACCGTACTTGGGGTTGCCTTATTCAAAGGAGTCCCTGTAGGACCACTGATTGCGGCAGGCATACTGTCCCTGCTGCTCGGCAAATCCTGATTAAAGTTGGGACTTGACATTCTACTGACTGGCTGTATTTCCCACCGTTGTATGATATACTACTATTCATGCAATTCATGCATCCATGTCCATAGCAGAGAAATCAATTTAATTTGTATTCGTTTGCATAACCAAATTGATTCACCTCGCAATTATTAATGGCCGCAGGAGGATTCAGGTACCATGTCACGTCAGTTTATTACAGAAGCCGTGATGGTGGCTATTTACGGTCAATTGCTCGCGCCGCCCGCGCCTGTTGAATATATTGTTCCTTATACCACCGTCTTGGAGTTATATGAATTTCAGGTCAGCCCGGATCCTTTGATGGATAACCCTGCTGATGATCAGCATGTAAAATCGAAAATTAACGAGATCATTTCTTATTTTGAAGAACCGCTGAATAAGAAGAAGATCGAACGTGCCCTATCCGTCCCTTGGGCAAAAAGCCCGTCCATCCTGTTTGGTGATCAGGTGTCCATCGCCATTATCAATGCGGTGGATACAGCACAGTATGGAGAGTATTTCGATCCGATTGAGACAGAGCTGCTGCTCACTTCACAGCGCCTGAGCATCCCAATTCTCACGGATCAGGTTGAACTGATCGCACGAATTATAGAGTCATCGGCCCCTGTGCAAGTATTTGATATTGATGACTTTGATTTTGCGATGGACGAAGAACCGCTCGATCAGGTCTAGCTGATCTGAAGAGTTCTGTATGCGCATGTGATATAGACCAAAGAAGCCTTCCCCCGTTGGAAAGGCTTCTTTGGTCTTGCCGTTTAATCCAATATTTTACGTTCAAGCAACATACGACTTAGACTGTTCAGCACCGGAAGTGATCTCGGGTCAAAAAACTTCAACCCTGCCTCGCTGTTTACTCGTGATTCCACCAGACGATCCTGAATGATTCGGGCTCGGAACAGGGCGATCACATAATAATCTTCATCCCCGCTGGAATGCAGCTGTCTCAGGTCAGGACCCGAATGCAGTGTTTCAAGTGTCATGCTGTTTGCTGTCCATCCCGTCTCCTCCCACAATTCCCGATGAGCTGTATCTTCAATCGCTTCGCCAGGACGCATCAGTCCAACGGGAATACGCCAATGACCTTGCTCGGCGTGCTGGATCAACAACAATTCACCTCGTTCGTTTTCAGCCCAAACTGCAGCCTTCACCACAATATGGGAGCGATGTGCAATATATTGGGCCAAATCTCGGGCTGGCGGATTCAATTCCTATCCCTCCTGTTCGAAGCCGGCAGAAGCCAGCGGTACAGTCCATGCTTAGACACATTTCAATTCAGTTCCTTCACCTCGTTACACAGGTCGAACTGAAGGTATCGTGAGAACAACCCTGATTAGACCTCAGTATAACGATATTCGATATCTTGTCCTTCTTCCACTACATCGACATGCAGCTTGTGGCCTTTCAGGTACCAATAATCGTGATCTTCCATAAAAAAGCGAATCCCCGAAACTTCTGTTTGTTCAGCCGGGTGACGCGGTTCCTCAACAGCGATTCCCAGTGAAAAACCAGGGTGGAGACCTCCGCCGGAGCTATAACGCGCGAAGAATCGGATGCTGTCTCCTTCGTTCAAGTTTAGTTCCTCTTTATACCAGCGGGCAGCGCGGTCAGATACATGTATGGTACTCATTTGATGTCAGCTCCTTCTCTATATATATGTTACATCATATCGCTTGATGGGCTTGAGTTCAAACATTACACCACAGAAATAAACAAAAAGAGCTGCTCATGCAATTGTGAAAAAAGTTTGACAGATCCCAAAAGGCGGTGTTAAGATGCAAACATACGAGATCCACATTCAATTTATTTCCAAAACAGAAAGGGTGATTACGGTGTTTAACATTCATATGGATGGTCTATTTAGCTCACAATTAAATACCGGAGCGCCCTCGAAATCGTTATTCCGTACTTAAGTCAGCACTGCAGTAATCCTGAATAAGGTTAACTGCTGCGCACACTTTCGATACTTATGTTCAGCGGTGGCTCTGCTCTCGGAGCCATGCGCCGTATGATTGATATCCAAGACATACCGCCTGCGTGCGGTATGTCTTTTTTTGTGGGTAGAAACCGGTACACATGAGTAGATAACGTATTTCACTGACACTTGAAAGGAAGGGATACCACTTGTTCTCTGTACTCAAAAACCTGGCCTGGTTCTTCCGGCTGGAACGCAAACGATACCTGATTGGTGTCATTTTGCTCATTCTCGTGGGTGTAGCCGAACTGCTCCCCCCTCGTCTGCTAGGCAATGCCATTGACGAGATTGTGCGCGGTTCCATTACTGGCGCCTCACTCACACGTTACATTTTACTTATTCTAGGAACAGTCGTTATTATCTATCTGACCACGTACATATGGATGCACAAACTGTTTGGTGGTGCGAATCTGGTTGAACGCTTGTTGCGATCGCGTTTCATGGATCACCTGCTGCGGATGACACCGCCCTTCTTTGAGAAGAACAGAACGGGAGATCTGATGGCTCGTGCGACCAACGACCTTCGTTCCATTGCTACCACAGCAGGCTTCGGCATGCTGACACTAACGGATTCAACTGCCTTTCTGGCTACCGTATTGTTCGCGATGGGTTTTCTGGTGAGCTGGAAACTAACCCTTGCTGCAATTCTGCCATTGCCATTTATCGCCATTGCCATGATGATCTACGGGAAAGCCGTCCATCAACGTTATACCTTGGCACAAGATGCGTTCGGGGATATGAATGATCAGGTTCTTGAATCCATCGCGGGTATTCGTGTCGTTCGCGCTTATGTTCAGGAACGTCTGGATCAGAAGCGGTTTGCTGATGTCACCGAAGACGTTTATCGCAAAAACCTGGCTGTTGCCAAGATGGATGCACTGTTTGAACCTACGATTCGGCTGTGTGTCGGTCTCAGTTATGTAATTGCGTTAGCCTACGGGATTTATCTCGTGTTTCACAATGAAATTACCCTCGGAGATCTCGTATCATTCAACATGTATCTGGGGATGATGATCTGGCCTATGTTTGCCATTGGCGAACTGATTAACCTCATGCAGCGTGGCAGCGCCTCACTGGACCGGGTTAACGAAACGTTATCTGTAGAACCTGCTGTCCAGGACGTTGATCAGCCAGCACATATTACGAATCCTGAAGAGATTTCGATGCAGGATGTGACATTCCGCTATCCAAGCTCCACTGTCGATAATCTTAGCCATGTCAGCTTCTCGCTTCGCCGTGGCCAGACACTCGGTGTTGTGGGACGTACGGGAAGCGGTAAGTCCACCCTTCTCAAACAGCTGCTTTATGAATACCCTGCCGGTTCCGGTACACTAAGCATATCCGGACATCCGATTCAGGAGATCGCCAAGGATGACTTACACAGCTGGATCGGTTACGTTCCGCAGGAGCAGGTGCTGTTCTCCAAGTCGGTTCGTCAGAACATTCAATTCGGCAAGCCGGGTGCAAGTGATGAAGTCATTATGGAAGCCATCCGTACCGCAGCCTTTGATGGAGATTTGGGTACATTATCCGATGGACTGGATACCCTTGTTGGTGAGAAGGGGATTGCCCTGTCGGGGGGACAGAAACAGCGGGTATCTCTGGCACGTGCCTTTATTGCCGATCCGGATATTCTGATCCTGGATGATGCCTTATCTGCAGTCGATGCAAGAACGGAAGCCAAAATCATTGAAAATATACGCAACAAACGCTCGGGCAAAACCACGCTGATCTCAACGCACCGCCTGTCCGCCATTGAACACGCAGACCGGATCATCGTACTGGAGCACGGGAAAATTACGGAAGAAGGAACCCACCAGGAACTGCTTGCCATGAACGGCTGGTACCGTGAACAATATGAACGGCAGCAGGTGGAATCCAATCTGTCCACGTAGGAGGTCAACGTTTTGAAGTCGAATACAGGCAAAAGGCTGCTTCAATATGCCCTGAAAGCCAAAGGTACTTTTATTGCGGCATTAATCATGTTAACGATCGGTGTAGCCGCTGAGCTCGCCGGTCCGTTCATCGCCAAGTCGATGATTGACAATCATCTGCTAGCCATTGAACAGCCGTTCTATGAGACGGAGGCTTCATCCGAAGCCGCTGCATACAACGGCAAGAATTACAAACGAGAAGGCAGATTCGAAGCCGATGAAGTGAAAGGTGCCGAAGTCAGAGTACTGCAGGCTGGCAAAAGCTTTTATTTCGTCAATGAACCCGTAACTGCACCCGATGGAGATCGTTCATATGAGAATGGAACTTTAACGGTTACGCGTGCGGGTGAAGTGACCGGCCAATATGCGGCAGAGCCGCTTTCCGCTGGTGAACTCTTCGCTTTTTACAAACCTGAAATGCCAAGCATCTATCAATTAATTGTGTATTACATGATCTTTCTCGTGATCTCGGTCATTATGGAGTTTGGTAAAACCTACTGGCTGCAATCCTCAGCAAATAAGGTTATTCAAAGGCTTCGTAATGATGTCTACGCCCATATTCAAAGGCTGCCTGTGCACTTTTTTGATAATCTTCCCGCAGGTAAAGTCGTTTCTAGAGTCACAAACGATACGGAAGCCGTTAAGGATCTGTTCGTTGCCGTGCTATCGAACTTTTTCTCAGGGATCATTACGATTACAGGTGTATATGTCGCCCTCTTCCTGCTGGATTTCCGCCTCGGACTGATCTCGTTGTTCGTTGTGCCGATGCTGATTCTGTGGATTGTGCTCTATCGTAAATTCGCTACCCGTTACAATACCATTATTCGTTCACGGCTGAGTGAGATCAATGCGATCATTAATGAATCCATCCAAGGGATGTCCATTATTCGCGTATTCCGTCACCAAAAGCAGACCAAACAGGAATTCGAAGATCTGAACGACGATTATATGAAACATCAGAACAAAATGCTGAACTTAAACGCCTTCACTTCTCACAACCTGGTAAATGTATTGCGGAATATCGCATTTGCCGTTGTTCTATGGTACTTCGGTTCCAGTGTGCTGGGCGGAACCAGTATCATCTCACTGGGTGTTCTGTATGCATTCGTCGATGTTCTGGGCCGTTTGTTCCAGCCGATCACCGGCATGGTCAACCAACTGGCGAACCTGGATTCCTCCCTCGTATCCGCTGGACGTGTCTTTGAGCTCATGGACGAACAGGGAGAACCTGTAACCGATGGCTCGATGCCGAGGTATAAGGGAAATGTGGTGTTTGACGATGTATCCTTCGCATATAAAAAGGACTTTGTGCTGAACAATATTTCGTTCAAAGCCTCCCAGGGCCAAACTGTTGCCTTGGTTGGTCATACCGGTTCGGGTAAAAGCTCAATTATTAACCTGTTATTCAGGTTCTATGATCCGCAAAAAGGCAAGATTACCATCGACGGTCAGAACGTCAAGGAGCTTCCGAAACAGTGGATTCGGCAGCATATGGGGATCGTGCTTCAGGATCCATATCTGTTCACCGGCACCATTGCGTCTAACGTAAGTCTTGGAGATGAACGTATCACTCGCGCACAGATCGAGCAGGCGCTTCGTGACGTGGGAGCAGAACGGATCCTGGCACATCTGCCTCAGGGATTCGATGAACCCGTTATCGAAAAAGGAAGTACGCTATCTGCCGGACAACGTCAATTGATTTCTTTCGCCCGAGCACTCGCCTTCGATCCGGCTATTCTTATTCTCGACGAGGCAACGGCCAATATCGATACCGAAACGGAAGCCTTGATTCAAAATGCACTGGAGGTCCTCAAAAAAGGACGGACCACATTCATCATCGCTCACCGCCTCTCTACCATTCGTTCTGCTGACCAGATTCTGGTCCTGCACCGCGGTCGCATTGTGGAACAGGGTGCTCACGATGAACTGATGGAACTTCAAGGACGATATTATCAGATGTATCAGCTTCAACAAGGCGCACAAGCGGTTGGCGGAGGAAATGAGAGCAGCAGCTCAGATCAGGTTATCCCTACAACCCCTTCCTTGGCTGGAGGTAATCTATAACTCTTTATTCATTAGACATTCATTGACTATACAATGTCCAAAGTTCTATTCCCGCCCTGTGCGCAGACTTTCCGGTCTGCGCACAGGGCGTTTTTCTGTTGTAAACAAAACAAAGTGTATAAGGAGGTTCATAAAACGAGGAGGCGTTTGATTGAAAACTGATGGACTTATCGCAGCTGCCCAGTTGTGCAAAAAGAAAAGACAACCCACAATTCGCCTGAAGGCTACTGCAGATTGTCTATCCATCCTTTTACCGTATACCCCATGTATAACACAGTCTCTCGTGCCAAAAATGGAATTTGGCTGCGCCAGGTCTGATAGGCTGTCGTTTGTGTTGGAGATGGAACAGCATCCATGCCTAGCTCGCTTGCCAGCTTCATGGCCCGTTTCATATGCAGCGGATCACTTATAATTGTATAATTTTGGTATCCTGCCTGATCTCCAATCGCAATGGTGTTAACCAGGTTCTCCTCTGTGATTCTCGATTGTGTTTCGATCAGAATATCACTTGGATCTACACCATGTTCAACTGCATAATCCCTTCCCACTTCCGCCTCAGAGCGCTCCCCATCACGTCCAGAACCACCGGTAAAGATGAGTATGGGTATTATACCCTGACGATATAATGCAATAGCGTGTTCAATTCGCTCTCGAAATACAGGTGAAGGACGATCCCCGTCCACAGCAGCACCAAGAATGACAGCTGCATCACTTTGTCTGGTCGATTGGTCAGATGTGTAATCCGTGATCAGCCAAGCCGTAACTAGGGCCCAGAGAATTCCTATCAGCACCAAGGATGTAATGGCAATGACCAGCCAGCTTCGCTTTCCTCTTCTTTTCCGTTTTCGTTCCCCCACCTTGCCTTCAATCAAGCTGATTCTCCTCTTCCATGCTTTGGGCATGCGAGCTCTCAGAATGCATATGTTCAAGTCGCCGCAGCGCCGCAGCCGACTCAGCATTTAATCCTAGCTGTGCAATCCAGGCGCCCGTGTATTGTTGTAGGCTGATCTCCAGCTCCTGAGCACGGTCTTTGAAATCCTCCAGTTCCTTGATCATGCGCGATCGTCCCTCAGGACTAAAGGTTTCGTGAATTCGTTCCTTGAAGTAATGGTGCACAATGCTGTTCCGCTGCTTCCACAATTCATTCAACTGACGGGTTTCTTCATCTGAAAACGTAAAGTGATGCTTAACCTCATGAATGAGTTGCCCAAGTGAACTGCTCATTTTCCGCTCATACAGATCTTCCAGGTCTTCATCGGATACAACTTTGCCTTGAGACATTTTCATCAACAGGATCAGATTGACGAGCTGCTGCTCAAGAGCCTGTCCATAGTAAACAGCTAATCCATAGTATGCAAACAATTCTCTGGAGTGTTCGCTATCCAGCATGTCACCATGCTGCATGTCTGAGTTTTGCAAAAGCGAGCGCCCCTTTCATTCCCGTACCCATTTCCCTTTTTATGTTCCTCTATCGTAACTAAAGAAAGAGCAACATTCAAGTCGTAGGGATTAACGGCTTCTAACTCCGCAAATCCCTTCTTTCAGCCAGCCATATATGAACGGAGAACAGGACGAATGCGTATATTACCGCCCAGAGGATTGGCAATAAGACAGTTACCCACTTCGCTTCTTCAAATAACATCATTTCACGCACAAGATAGAAAGCTGGGGGCGGGACTTTGCTTAACCATTGCAGCCAGTCTGGCAAATGAATTGCGAGTGAACCCTGAACAAATGAAAGGAGCAGCATAATAATCAATCCAGGGAGACTGCGACTAAGCCGGGGAATATACGATTTTTGAAAGAACAGACTTACAGCTAAACCCAGTAGAGATAATGCCAAATGTCCCGACCACGCCATCATCCACTCTCCGCCACTCGGCGGTCTCTCGAACATACCAAACATCACAGGATACAACACGGTGATCACCACAAGCGCACATTGCATCAACGAGGTGCACCATAATTGGCCTAGGATAACTTTTCGTCTGTTTCCTGCATGCAGAACAAGCAATTGAATTTGCCCTGCTGGCTCTGCATTCATTACGGTCAATCCCAGCCAGGCAGACCCAAAAAATAGAAGCATGGCCGTAACACTATAACTGTCCGCCACCGGGTTAGGCTGATATGAGTAGATCAGGAGCATGGCGATGATGTACATCACCACGGGTGCAAAATACTTCTGTGAACGGATGTACTGTCTGAGCAAATACCGGGTTAGATGAATCATGGAGCTTCTCCTTCCATCGTGTCCAACCGAGAATGGGAGGAAGCAGGTTCGGTGGCGCTTTTCTTCCGATGATCGGCCGGATGATGACCTTCCAGCAAACGCTCCATATGTACTCGGCTTTCCTCTTGCAAAACAGACACAATCGAACCACCAGCCGCAATAATTTCATGGATCACATGATCCGTGGTACTGCGTTCAACTTTCCAGTCCCATACTACTTCGTTGCGATCCCGCATCTCCCCATGACGATGGATCTGTAAAACACCTTCCTGTTCAACAAGTTTCGAATATGTATTTAGCAGCTCCTTATTCGATCCTTTCATTAAACTCTGGATTTGGACAATGGGCTCTCCGAACTCTTTTAGATCATCGCGTTTCCAATGCCGTAATACACGACCATTTTGAAGCACATAGACCTGATCGGCCATTCGCTCAATAAATAGCGGTTCATGACAAGCTGTCACAATGGAGGTACCTTCCTTTTTCCATTGCTGCAGCAGGGTTACGACCGCCTCCTGGGCAGGAAGGTCCAGGCCGGATAATGGCTCATCCAGCAGCATGAGCCCATCTGGACCTGGCAGCATCGCTTGAATCAAGTTAACCCTTTGAAGCGTTCCTTTGGATAACAGGGATAATTTCTGATCGAGCGCAGACCCAAGAAAAAGGATCTCACTCAGCTCGTTTATACGTTGTCGCAGCAGCGCAGGTCGGATGCCACGAATCCGGCCCATTTCCCACAAATATTCGGCTGAAGTGAATGGCAAACGTGGCAATCCGTCGAGTGCGTACATCTTCTTTTCTTTTATCGTCTGACACACCACACCATGATCAGGAACCAGGAATCCGGCCAAGGTGCGCAGCAAGGTGCTTTTACCTGAACCATTTCTGCCCACCAACACAGCGCATTCTCCAGCTTCCACATGTAAATTAATCCCACTCAATATGGATACGCCTCCGAGACGTTTACTCACATGCTGAAGCGAGATCCCTTCGGGCTGCTTGCCTGCTTCATCATGTTTAGTACCATCTGCTTCACAACCAGTTTTACGCTTCCCCCATTTCACAGGACATCACATCCGCTCAGGTGCCCGGACGCCGAGCAAATAGAGACTGCGGACAATACGTTCAGCTGTGCACTTGGTTAGACTCACCCGGAACGGCCGTACTTCAGCGGGGGCATCAGCGATCCGTTCAGCGTGATAGAAACGGTTGAATGCCTGAGCCAGATCAATTGCATACTTGGCAATCACCGAAGGTTCATTGCGCTCAACGGCTTTTTCAAGATATTGCGGATAATCAGCCAATAACTTAAGCAGCGTCCAAGAGGCGTCTCCAACGGTTGCTGTGTGACTTGCGCCAGTATTGATCTCTGGATCATTCGAGCTAGTCGCTTGGCCATTCACACTACTAATGTTCGTGTCCTTGACCTTGGAAAGTACACTGTTGATCCGAGCATAGGTGTACTGCACATAAGGCCCTGTCTCCCCTTCGAAACTGACCGCACTTTCCAAAGAGAAATCCACATCATTCAGCCGGTTATTGCGCAAATCACCAAAAACTATCGCCCCTACACCTACGGCTTCCGCAACGTCCTGCGCGTTGTCCAGATGGGGATTCTTCTCTTCAATGATCTGTAAAGCCCGAGCAACCGCTTCATCCAGCACTTCCTGCAAAAAGACGACTTTACCGCGCCGGGTGGACATCTTCCGTCCTTCAAAGCGCATCAACCCGAACGGAATATGCTCACAGTTCGCAGCCCACTCATATCCCATCCGGGACAGTACGGCAAATACCTGTTTGAAATGCAGCTTTTGCTCTCCCCCAACGACATATAACAGCTTATCTGCCTTCATCACATCATGACGATAAACGGCTGTGGCCAAATCCCGTGTCGGATAGATGGTTGTTCCGTCCTTTTTGATTATCAGGCAAGGCGGCATATTTTCTTCCTCCAAACGCACGACTAACGCTCCGTCGCTCTCTTCCAGCAAACCCTTGGTTTTGAGATCTTCCACAACGGCTCCCATCTTGTCATTGTAAAAGCTCTCGCCGAGAGTATGGTCAAACTGCACATTCAGACGTTCATACATCCGGTCAAATTCCTTCATGCTCACCTCAACAAAGAACGTCCATAACCGTCTGGCCTCTTCATCTCCCTGCTCCAGTTTGCGGAACCACTCACGGGCTTCGATCTCCAAGGTTGGGTCATTCTCCGCTTCGTCGTGGAACCGTACATAAAGTTCAAGGGAGGTGCGGATAGGTTCTGCCTGAAGCGCTTCATCGTTACCCCAGCGTTTGTAGGCAGCAATTTGTTTCCCAAACTGGGTTCCCCAATCTCCAAGATGATTAACACTCACCGGGACATATCCCGCTTCACTGTATAACCGATATAGCGCTGCACCAATAACCGTTGAACGAAGATGTCCAATTCCGAACGGTTTCGCGATGTTGGGAGATGACATATCAATTAATACACGTGCATCCTTGCCGATCTTGAGCTTACCGAACGAAGGTTGGCCCACCCATTCCAGTAATTCCGAGGACCACTTTACCCGGTTAAACTGGATATTGACATAAGGCCCTGCTGCTACAGCTGTAAAATCTGCTGTCTTCAGTTCGCCGGCGATCTCCGCAGCTATCGCTGCAGGTGCTTTCTTGCGTGATTTGGCGAGTACAAAGCAAGGGAATGCTGCATCCCCCAGCTCCGGTTGTGGCGGGATTTCCAAAAGCTTGAGAACCTCTTCTTCCTCCAGCCCCGTAAGAGGAGCAAGATGTGCTGCCGCTTGTTTCATTAACATAATAAACACTCCTTTGCTGATATGGATTAACAAAATATAAAAATAAAAAAGCTCTCGTCTCTATAAAAGAGACGAGAGCTGATCTGACAGTTCCCGCGGTACCACTCTAGGTGAACAACCTCGTACGGCCACATGTCATATGGCGCCCGAAGCTGCTCCGCTTGGTGCGAATAACGGCCGCATGCCGGATTACCCTCATGAAGATGCTTCGTCTTTCATTCCAAAAAAGCATCACTTCGGATAACCATCTCACGGGTGCGGTTCACACAGGTCATGTCATACCGGCTTCCACCTGCTCCGGCTCGCTGTTAAGCATGATTCTGGTTACTCTCCCGATCACGGATATTCATCGTTTCAATTCATTGCCATCATTATACATATCGCTTCTGACTTTGGCAACCTGTAGAAAATTAACATTCCCCGATGAAGGCAGCCCCGCTTCTATTAACCTGTTCTGTAGGCATCCCATTTGAGGTGCATGCTTTCAAGTGCTCGTCATCGCAAAAATCCCCTCCTGATTGCAACGTATCCGCACATCTGGTTTGATGTACTCTGCGTTAATTTCAAGAGGGGATTGCGCCAATCCTATTTAAATCCATTTGGCCGCTCATTCATGCATCTATTTAAGCTACTGCTGCCATCAAACGGCAAGCTTCTGCACATTTACGGCAAGCTTCAGCGCATGCCTGACAGTGATCGTGTTCATGTTTGCTGCATTCCGCTGCACATGCTTCGCAAGCTTTTACGCAAAGTTCGCAAATTTCAGCGATGAAATCACTTCCACGCGTCATAGCTTGAGCAGCGAATCCACAGATTTCGGCACATTCGCGGTCCAGTCGGATACAGTCCCGTAGCATCGCCAGATCGTATTCTTTCAAGCTGGATATGTAACATACATTGCAAGCATTCATGCACTCCAGGCAAGCATCAATACATTGTTGATATTGTTGTTGTGTCATTTAAAGTTACCTCCCAGGCAAAGTTTGCTATGCTTCTTAATACCCAGTTCGGAGGAACCTTGAATCATCAAGCCTGATTTATGGATTCCATTTCCAGCAATTGATGGCGAATGACAGCCTGGTCAAAATGCTCACCTATGAACACAGCCACATTGGGCACGTCTCCCTGAGGTTTGATTTTCATATAGTCCGATTCCCGATACGCATACTGAAACCAGAAACGGCTAGCTGTATCACTAAAGGAGAGAATACCCTTGGCTCGGTAAACATCCCGCGGCAATCCAGCTATAAACCGCTCAAAAGCTTCGCTGTTCACCGGCTGGTTAAAATAATGCGTATACACCATAACATGCTCATGTGATGCGTGCGGGGAGTGATGTTCATGATGATGTTCATGACTATGACCACAACCATGCTTTGAACATGCCTCAGTATGGACGTGCTCTGTCGCAGCCTCTTGATGATCCGATTCAGCTGCAGCCTGATAGGCATGCACTCCATCCCCACTCTGAAGCAGCAGATCCATGTCGACTTCACATCTCACGGCTTGAATAACCGGGGCAAAACCGTTCCACTTCGTGAGCAGCTGCCTCAGATCACTTATTTCCTGTTCACCGACTCGGTCTGTTTTGTTCAGAATCAGTACCGAGGCACAGCGAAGCTGCTCCTGCATCAGCTTGAACGTCTGCCCCTTCTGCTCTTGGTACAAGCCTGACAGATGTGCTGCATCCACAACGGTAATGAGACTTTTCAGCTCAAGACGCATGTACAAGGACGTCTCCGTCACGGCATCCAGAATTTCCATTGGGTTGGCCGCTCCCGTCGCTTCAATGACAATGACATCCGGCGACTCCTCCTGTACAAGATCAGCAAGCTGAAGACCCAAGTCGCCTCGAACCGTACAACAGATGCAGCCCCCGAGCATTTCGGTCATGGGTACTTCAGCATCTACCACCTGACCATCGAGGTTTACCTCACCGAGCTCGTTCATGACTACTGCAGGACGCAAGCCTGCTTGCTGCCAATGTTCAATCAATTGCACAAGAAGCGTCGTTTTTCCGCTCCCCAAAAAACCTGACAATATATATACTGGTATCGACTTTTCTTTTTCACTCGTTACGCTCATTGCTATACACCTCTCTGGCTGACCATTGTATAAATCATTCTAATTCTATATCTAGCGAGTGTACACCATCCTGCATTCAATGTGCAATACGGAGCAATTCTGTCCGGCGCATTGCCTGAAACTGACGAATGGTCTATGCTATGAGAAAATATGGATTAGGAGGATGTCTCATGACCAACTCAGTGGAACAACATCGTCAAGAAGCACCGGACAAGGTCTCTTGCATGATTGTCACCGTATCCGATACCCGCACCAAGGACACGGATACCAGCGGACAACTCATGCATCAACTGCTGACCGAGGCAGGATATGAAATTGCCGAATATATCATTACGCCAGACGAAACCGAGCGTATCCGCACCATTCTGCAGGATGCAGCCGTACGGGATGATATTGAAGCCGTCCTGCTCAGTGGGGGTACCGGGATCGCTCCCAGAGATACAACGTATGAAGCCGTATCCTCTCTGCTTGACAAGGAACTGCCCGGCTTTGGTGAAATCTTTCGTTTCCTCAGTTACACAGAGGATATCGGTTCAGCTGCGATTCTGAGCAGAGCCGTAGCGGGAACGATTGGACGAACAGCTGTTTTCTCCATGCCGGGCTCCAAAGGTGCAGTCAAGCTGGCAATGGAAAAAATCATTATTCCAGAGCTGCGGCATGTGATGCGTGAAATATACAAACCCGTCTGAATCATCAGACGGGTTTGTCGTTTTCTATTCATTTATTTAATTCATCCCATGAATGAACAAATAGTTTTAACGATGCTGCTGCTTCCTGCCTCTGGGATCAGTTCAACTGATTCAGCACATGCTGGAACACCTGGGTTACCTTTTCTCCATAAATGTCCTTCTCCCCACCTGAAGCGGTGTATACAAGTGACACATACCCTTTGCTCCGAACCGTTGTTTGGCCAAGTGCATTTTCAATCACTGCCTGCTCGTCAGAAATACCGTACATTTCTTTCATTCGTGCGGTTCGTATGTCCGGATCACCAAAAATGTGAACCTTTACAATATGTCGGCCGCTGCCATTCAGCAGGTACATATAGGAGATTCCACCTTCGCCATCATCTGCGGACATGTTGTTCATTAACTTGATGTCTTTGGCAGCAAAAGCTTTATCCAGCTCCTGTATCAGTGGGCCGTTTAAGCCGTGTCCCTGACTCTTGGCTCTCATATTGCCCTCTTCCGTCGCTTGCCCGCTGTACACCTTTCGCTCCTGCTGAGCAGATTCATTTGAACAAGCAACAAGTGATCCCAGGCATATTACGATCATAACTCCAGCAAACAAGGACCTCGAACCTCGTCCTAATACCCACTGCGTTCCTTTTCTTCCAACACGCATACGTTTCCTTCCTTTCACACCACTTCTTGCTTCGTGGCAATCTTAGGTAGGATTAGCATGT
The DNA here is from genome assembly GCF_058789975.1 of Paenibacillus sp. FW104-T2. Taxonomy (NCBI): domain Bacteria; kingdom Bacillati; phylum Bacillota; class Bacilli; order Caryophanales; family Paenibacillaceae; genus Paenibacillus; species Paenibacillus sp. FW104-T2. Next base: position 62,708 of record NZ_JBYTCE010000008.1, read on the forward strand.
CTAGGTGAATAGAATCTTATTCGGTTGGTATGTCTGCCATCGTATTTACCACAGTACGACCGACCGCGCCACCCTGCAAAATGTTCTCCAGCGTGTGTGGCAGCTGTGCCCAGGTGATCTCCTGAATGCCCAGCTCCAGCGCGCGATCCGGCTTCCAATCCCCGCCAAGGAGGTTCCACAAGCGTTCCCGTCTCTCCATTGGACAATACACTGAATCAATCCCGATTAACTGAATGCCCCGCATGATAAACGGAAAAACGGTAGATTCAAACCGGGATCCAGCAGTCAATCCGGATACGGCAACTGCACCTCCATATTGAACCTGCTTGAGGCGTTCGGCCAGTGCAGGGCCTGCGGCAGGATCAACAACCCCTGCCCACAGCTGTTTGCCCATCGCCCCTTTGGCCGGGGCGTCAGCTTCTTCGCGTGTAATAACGTGTGAGGCGCCCAGATCTATAAGCAACTTCTCCTGCTCTTTCTTTTTCCCAGTACTAGCCGTTACTTCAAAGCCAAGCTTCGCCAAAATGGCCACGGCCATACTCCCAACGCCGCCGGTTGCCCCCGTAACCAAAATCTTGCCCATGTCTGGTGTAACCCCTGCCTGAAGTAAAGCATCAACCGACATAGCTGCCGTAAAACCAGCTGTACCGATTGCCATCGCTTCCTTCTCGCTGAGACCCGGTGGCAGCGGAACCAGCCACTCGCTCCGTAAACGAGCGTATCTGCTGTAGCCTCCAAAATGGGACACCCCTGGCTCAAAACCTGTGCTGATCACCCGGTCCCCCGGAGCAAATCGTCCACTTACGGACTCTTCTACCATACCTGCCAGGTCGATCCCAGGTACCATGGGATATTCACGAACAACTCCCCCTTTTTCGATTGTAGCGAGTCCGTCCTTATAATTGACACTGGAGTACTGTACTTGTACAGTCACATCTCCATTCGGTAGATCTTCTTTTTTCAACTGTTCTACAGATGCCTTAACTCCGCCTTGTTCTTGACTTCGGATGACATATGCCGGAAACGTATTCTCCATGTAAATCCTCTCCTTATGATTTTTGATTTTTCTGATCTTAAGCTGCACTTCTTCTATCCACTACCAAATACACGAGTGGTCCAATCAGGGGCACGAACCCTGTTAACGCCCATATACGCGATCTGCGACTGAACACGGCATCCCTATAGATTGCAATAACGGACAACAGTGTCAGCACAACAAAATCAATCGTCATAATATGTACAAAGGAAGATTGCCTGAATGCTTCCATATATACAGCCGGATGGCCTTGAATGAATCCGTAGCATGCCGTACCCACCGTCAACAATAAAAGTATACCATGAGTCAGTTTGTGTCCTGCAATCCGCCCAATTATCGAGCTGCGGCGATAGCCAAAATGAAGATGTTCCGTTCCCCGTCTACTCCGCTTTGGTGAAGACCATGCGAAATAAGGAAGCAGTGCAAAGGCTCCCAAGCCAAAAGACAAGAGCACGAACGGCCAAACAGGCACACGGCTTCCACGCTCGTTTACAGGTGTTTTTAACAGAAGACATGCGAAGATCGCTGGAAAAATGCCCAGCCATGAGAACACGGTCATCAACCATGCTTCCTTGCTCTGCAGCGTAATCAGCTCTTTGAACACAGGATCGCTCCCCACTGGCTTTCCAGGCGCCCAAATCCATGCATATGCCAAGAAGGCAAGCCAGATCATTCCCAAGATCCATTTCACGATGTACACCTCCCTCACTGTTTCATCCCCCGAGGCTGCATGCTTGAAACAGAAAACGTAAGATTCTAGAATTGCTAGCGAATTGGATCCTGGCCGTGCTGTCCACCTGCAACTTCCTATAGACTATGCGGATCCATAACTTCTGAACAATGCAGAATTTTGGCGGCTTTTTCCATTTCCCGAGAAATAATTATGCCCATGTCCAACTACATTCCGTCTTTAACCCTTAGTATACTGTGGCTCCTAGCCCATCTGTCGTGACGTTGGACACAGCCGCATGAATTCGTAAAGCCAAGCCTGAAGCCGATGAACGGTTACCAAAACAAATCCGAAACCAAAAAGGCATAACCCGGTAAATATACCGATTATGCCTTCTTCCGTTCTCATTCCTCTGTGAATTGTACGTGTTCAGCAATCAGCTTCTGCTTCATATTCCATGCTGCTGGGCTGATGTTCACACGGTAAATCTCCGGATTGAGTTTACGCAAATACTCTGGCCAGAACAGATCCATCTGTTCACGGTGGTAGCTACGGATTTCATCCAGGGTAGGCAGCTCATATACTTTCAACCCATTCACAAAGATTGGTTCAAGCATATTTACCGCTTCATAGCGCGTTACGGTCTTTTTGAGATACGGGTGTAGCGGGTTGAACAGCTTGAGCGGCCCGCCCTGAAGCGGCTGTTCTTCTCCAGGATAGCAGATATAGTCTGCAATGGCCTTACCATGCTTCGGATCAATGATCCGGAATACTTCTTTTTTGCCTGGGGTGGATACCTTCTCGGGATTCGCCGATATTTTGATCGTCGGCAGCATGGCACCATCCACTTCACGTTCGACCAGCTTGTAAACCCCGCCGAGGGATGGCTGGTCGGATGCCGTAATCAGCTGTGTACCCACGCCCCATGTATCAATGCGAGCGCCCTGAGCTTTCAGGTTGAAGATCGTGTTCTCATCCAGGTCATTGGACGCCACAATTTTAACGTAATCCAGTCCTGCCTCATCCAGCATTTGACGTGCCTGAATGGAAAGGTAGGCAAGGTCACCGCTATCCAGCCGGATGGCATTCATTTTCTTGCCCTGGCTTTCGAGCATTTTGGCCGTTTTGATCGCATGAGGTACTCCACTGTTCAGCGTATCAAAGGTATCTACGAGCAGGGTCACCTGATCAGGCAGCACTTTGGCATAGACATCAAACGCCTCCTGTTCACTCATGAAGCTCTGTACCCAAGAGTGGGCATGTGTTCCAGCTGTCGGAATGCCAAAACGTTCTCCTGCCAGCATGTTGGACGTTGCATGGAACCCAGCGACATATGATGCACGTGCACCCCATATGGCTGCATCGGCTTCCTGAGCCCGTCTGGTTCCGAATTCAAGCAGGGTGTCCTGACTCGCCACCTGTTTGATCCGTGACGCCTTCGTTGCAATCAAGGTCTGATAGTTCATGAAGTTAAGTATTGCCGTCTCCACCAGTTGGGTCTCCATAATGGAGCCTTCTACCCGAATGAGCGGTTCATCAGGGAAAACGAGCGCTCCTTCCTTCATGGAATGAATTGTCCCCTGAAATGAAAACTGGAGCAACTCTTCCAGAAAGACCGGATCGTAATTTTCCTCTTGTTTGGATAAATACTTGATGTCTTCCATGGTGAAGCGAAGTTGGCTGATATAGTTCACAATCCGTTCCAATCCGGCGAATACGGCATAACCGTTACCAAAAGGAAGCTTGCGGAAATAAGCTTCAAACACCGCTTTTCGTTTGTGAGTTCCATTCACCCAGTGTGCATACATCATATTAATTTGATATTTATCCGTATGTAAAGCCAGGCTAGTCGTCTGCATTTGTCTCATCCTCTCTGACTTCCGCTCGTTACACAAGTGTATCCTGTGCACTCGGGTCAACATGTGGAGACTCCTTACTTTTGTATCAGAACATGTGTAAGGATACGAGTCTCCGGATTATTTCCTGCTCATCATTTTATTAACACCATCACTGAACGCCAGGCTAAGCCCTTGCAAGTACAGTCTCACTGGCCTTAATGACCTGAGCTCCAAGGCTTGACTGAAAATGTCCGAGTGCCCATTCATGTCCCGCCGGGTTGAAGCTGGCAACGGCATCTTCATACACCGTAATGTGAAAACCTTTGTTGTACGCATCCACTGCCGTATGCAGAACGCAAATATCCGTACACACCCCGATCAGTGCGATGTCTGTAATCCCGCGTTCACGCAGCCTGAGTTCCAGGTCCGTACCAGAAAATGCGCTGTATCTTGTTTTGTCCATCCACCGAATATCTTCATGACGTTCCTGCATCACCTGTGCCAGACGGCCATATAGCTGCCTTCCTTCAGTCCCTCTAACATTATGCGGTGGGAAAAGAGCCGTTTCCGGATGGTACGGATCACTCTCTTCATGCAGATCAACTGCCATGATAACTTCATGCTTATTATTACAATATGCTTCCGTTATCGCGGCAACCGTCTCCTCAATATCAACCGCGGGCTGGCCTACAGGCAAGGATCCGTCCACGAAATCACGGGTAAAATCAATCACAATTAGTGCTTTCATCGTCCACACTCCCTTTTGAGAATAGGTTGGGTTGATCAAGATACACTCCTTAATGATAAACTTCCGAAATTAAGTATAGATCGACAGACGGGGTACAAGTTCCGTGAAACGATAAAGCTGTGCCGGACGCTGTGAGTACTGGTTGGAACTTAGGAGGTTCCCCTCTTCGTCTCGTACCTCTTCCACAATCCCTTTTCGACTGCGAGTGGAAGTGATTTTCCGAATGAAGTTTGGTTCTTCAAAATCTGGTACCACACTCTGAATGACCTGGTACAATTCGCTTAACGTAAAATCACGCGGCAGAAACTGTCTTGCAATCGTCGTTTCCAGCATCTGCTGCTGTATGCGGCGATATGCATCCTCAATGATTGTCCGGTGATCAAAGGCAAGCTCCAGCTCCTGCAATGCTTCCTGTATAGTAAACAGGCCCACATCTTCAGCATCATCCGCCGCCTGGCGATGTTCCAGCATCCATTCTTCTACAAGCGCGAAAAACGCATGGGAGATAATCCATCCTCTCGGATCCCGCCCGGGTTGACTATATACATTTAAATATTCCAGATGTCCGCCGTCGACACCGGTCTCCTCCATTAGCTCCCGCTTGGCAGCATCATAGATGGACTCATTTTCCTGACAGAATCCACCAGGCAAAGCCCAGCGACCTGCAAAAGGCCAGCCTTTGCGCTTGATCAACATCACTTTCAGTTCACGAATAGGAAGTGTCTTGGTTACCGTCTTGCGTTCTCTCTTGGTTAAGGTGAACATCACGATATCCGCAGGAACGCCATCGGGGGTACGATATTTCTTGGAACTATAGGCAAGTGCTGCCTGTTCATCGTTCTCTTCATTGACGTGTTCGTAGTTTTCGCTCATGGGCACCACCGACTACTTTCATTTTGATAATCTCATTATGACATAATAATATCGTTTGTCAACCTTTGGATTCTGTACTTGGCGTTTTTGATCGTGCCACACGGAACGTGGCTGTTGCCATACATCCTAATGTACCTGATGTATCACGAATTTCCGCTTGGGCGGTGAGACTCCGTCCGGCTTGGTGCAGCACCGTTGCTGTCACCATTAACTCACCCTGTTTCATCGGTGCCAGAAAATGTACATTCAGATTGGTCGTCACACAGCTGTCCACGGCCATTGCTGCTGTGGCTACCATCCCCATCGCTTGATCCATCAGGGAAGTAAGCACTCCGCCGTGAATAATCCCCATCGAATTCGTATGATGTTCGCCAGCCGTTAATGCGATCTGTACTTCCTTTTCATTCCCTTTGATATAACGACAACCCAGGAACCCCCAGAATCGTTCATTGCCCTCTTCGACCATTTTATCCAAAATATCCATTTTCCATTTCCCCTTTGTTGCACATTAATGTTATCGACTAAGTTGTCTATATTTTTCATTGTACCTGTAATTCTGCTATGGACTCTCGGATGCTATCTCCTTTATACGGTTGTTCATTACTAATAAGCCTGCTCTTGCCAGCCTGGTCTTATTCCTGTAAAGGCGTTCGTCAACCGTACACGCACAAAAGAACCCCACAGCGTGGAGCTCTTCGAAATGTATTTCAAGATCGATTGTGTTAGCTCCCTGTTCCTATAAGTCAAAAAAGGCACGGACCGCGTCCGCACCCTTCTTGTCCATTAACCGCAGCTGGTCGGAGGTGAATCCGTGCCTGCCTCCACATTCACTTTTTCGGAAACGGTATCCCGAATGACAGAGATGACAAGTTGAAGCAGGTAGTTGATATCGCTTTGGCTCTGCTGGAACTCGGTAACCAATGGGATGCTGTCCAGTTCATCCTGCAATTCTTCAATTTCCTGTTCTATTTTGCTGACCATCTCTGCATTTTTGAAGCTTTCGAAGGCAACGATCTCCTTCTGTTTCTTCTTGATTGTTGCAATCAATTGCTGGATACGCTCATGATCGCGAATTTTGGACTCAGCCTGTTGGAAATGTCTTACTTCCTCGCTTGTGCCGAGCATATCAGCCAATTCTTTGGCTTTTCCCATAATGTCGTCGCGTATGACCAGATTGCGCGTATCGTAGGTAGGCATTCCATAATGGTTGTACTGCACTTCTTCTTCCTGCGCCACTGAAATCGCTCCATTTCTATGAGATATTATAAGATGAATGTTTATTCTCGCATTAGCCGCTCCAATTACATTGCCATCTTTCAATCGCTGTTACCCCCGGATTTTCTGAACTATTTTTCATAGGGAAAAAATCCGGTTGTAAAGGCGAACGCTACGCTTTTCCAGATTGGCACTGCACTCTCCGCTACGTGCAAATCCAACATTCATCTTATTCGGTTGTGTTGTGTATTACTGATTAGCGGCTACCGGCTCGGTGAGCAGGTTGCCACGGATATAAAAAGTCATCGGATCGGTAATTTCCACGTTCACAAATGTACCGATCAATTCTTTGGGTCCTTCGAAATGTACCAGCTTATTACTGCGTGTACGTCCTGCAAGGACGTTGGAATTTCGCTTGCTCTCACCCTCGACGAGTACTTCAACGATCTTGCCGCGCTGCTGTTCATTGCTTCTGTGGCTGTATTCATTGATGGTTTCATTCAGGCGTTTCAAGCGTTCCTTCTTCACTTCCATCGGCACGTTATCCTCCATCACCGCAGCAGGCGTACCTTCGCGAGGAGAATAGATAAAGGTATAAGCAAAGTCATACCCTACTTCGCGCACCAGTGACAACGTGTCTTCGAACTGCTCATCTGTCTCACCTGGGAAACCAACGATAATGTCCGTGGTCAGAACGACATTAGGGATCGCTGTCTTAATCTTATCCGCCAGCTGGAGATAGTGTTCACGGCTGTACTTACGGCTCATTCGCTTCAGCACTTCTGTGCTGCCAGACTGTACTGGGAGGTGGATATGTTCCACCAGGTTTCCACCCTTGGCAAGCACCTCAATCAGTCGATCATCGAAATCCCGAGGGTGACTGGTAGTAAACCGTACACGTGGAATGTCGATTTTGCGAATATCGTCCATCAGGTCACCGAAGCTGTATTTCAGATCCGTAAAATCCTTGCCATAAGCATTCACATTCTGTCCAAGCAATGTAATTTCCTTGAATCCCTGTCTTGCCAGCTCACGAACCTCGGCGATTACATCTTCCGGTCTGCGACTGCGCTCTTTGCCCCGTGTAAATGGAACGATGCAATATGTACAGAATTTGTCACAGCCATACATGATATTCACCCATCCGCGCATGCCTTCACGTTTCTTCGGCAGGTTCTCAATAATGTCGCCTTCCTTGGACCAAACCTCAACAACCATTTCCTTGCTGAAGAGTGCTTCCTGAATCAGATGCGGCAATCGGTGAACGTTATGCGTACCAAAGATCATATCCACAAAGCCATGCTTTTGCATGATCCGGTTCACGACACCTTCTTCCTGGGACATGCACCCGCATACGCCGAGCAGCAGTCCTGGACGCTCCGTCTTCAACGTTTTGAGGTGACCCAGCTCACCAAACACCTTATCTTCCGCATTTTCACGGATGGCACATGTGTTCAGCAATATAATGTCCGCCTCTTTACGGTCCTCGGTTGCCTGATAACCCATGGATTCCAGGAGTCCCTTAATGGTCTCGGAATCATGCTCGTTCATCTGACAGCCGTAGGTGTATACGATATAGTGTTTGCCTTTACCAATCGTTTTCAGTTCGTCCGGTACTGCATTCTCATAGAGCACCTGAACGTCTTCCTTGCCCCGTTGTTTCTCCTGACGATGATTAGGCTCCGACTTGATGTTGATCTCACGGCCCCGAATTCGAATCTTTTTGCTGAATTCATCTTGCGAAATTACTTTGGCATCGGAGAAATCAAAATACTGGGAGTAATCCTTTTTTGAGTCTTTAGCCATTTCCTTCGGTCACTCCTTACAGCCTCTATTAATAAAAGTTTCAAGTTCTTAAGACAACACGCTGCATCAGGCAGTTGTATATACGTTCGATATGAGCAGCAGCTCTACAAAAAGTCACCATCTCATATTTCTAACTTCGTTGTCTCTCTTGGATTCTTATCGATTTTATGCAATCTGCACCAAAAGAGCATTACATCAAATTATAACATGAACTGGGCTGTAATTCCACATTCCAAGCCGCTATTGATTTAACAATCCTTCCATACAAACTCTGCCTCATACGTGACGAAAATACACAAAAACCCGAGCACAAACCCCTTCACTGTGTAAAACAGCTTACCAGGATGTACTCAGGTTTTTTTAAGTTGCTCCAACCGAAGAAAACTCAGTTGAATGTCGGTTCATTTGATTAGTCGATGATTTCAGCAGTGTCGCCGTTACGAGCGCCAGCAGCATTAGCTTCATCTGTGTCAATATGCATGTCCAATGCGAAAGAGTCAGATACACGAGCCAGTACATTTTCAAGTACCAGACCACGATCTCCGCCGAGGCGAACTTTCAGCATTTGTTTGTCTTCGATGCCCCATTTAGCAGCATCGGAAGTATGGAAGTGGATATGACGGGCAGCAACGATAACACCTTTATCAATCGTAACTTCACCAGCTGGTCCTTTGATCGTGATGCCAGGTGTACCTTCAATGCTTCCGGACTCGCGAACAGGTGCCTTAACGCCAATGGCGAAAGAGTCTGTCATCGAGATTTCCAGTTGTGTCTCAGGACGCACAGGTCCAAGGATACGCACTTTATCAAACTGTCCTTTGGAACCGATGACTGCAACTGTTTCGTTCGCAGCATATTGACCAGGTTGGGACAGAGGTTTAAACTCAGTCAATTCGTAGCCTTTACCAAACAAAATTTCAACGTGCTCTTGGGATACATGAATGTGACGGGCAGATACGCCCACTGGTACTGTTTTACTCATCGTGAATTTCACTCCTTGTTTATCTGTGGCCTACGATTAGGCTCTTAACAATCCAATGGTATTATACCCCTTTTTGACGTGAAATGAAAACGAACTGCTGAAAATTCATGAAATACACTTATTTCACAATCAATAATATCCTTAATCTGTAAAACAATCTGTATTGAGTGCAGTGCTATCGCTGGTTTAATTGGTGTTTATTACAAATTCCCTTCAGGCAGATGTTTACCAAGATAACTCATAGCATTATCCCACAGCCAGCCGCGTACCAGCTTCTCGTCGTAATGTTGGAGAAGGGTTTCGATCAGCCTCGGATACTGGCCTGTGTGTTCAAGATCTTGAATGTATGTAGGTATTCCATCAAAATCTGAGCCCATCATCAGGTGCTTCTCCCCACCAAGCGAACAGATCTGTTCAATATGAGGCAGCAAATGTTCGATTCTAACTACTCCCTCCTGCTTCACAAACCAGGGAACAAACGTTAGCCCAATTCGCCCTTCCCGTGCAATGATAGCCCGGATCTGGTCATCCTTCAGATTACGGACATTTGGACAAACCGTATAGCTGTTGGAATGCGAAGCAATAAACGGGCGCTCACTCAGCTCAGCCAGCTCCCAGAATCCCTTCTCCGTGAGATGTGACACATCCAGCAGCATGCCAATCCGGTTACAAAGGCGGACCAGCTCCCTGCCCCTCTCGGTCAATCCGGCTCCGCGCTTCTCCAACACACCATCAGCTGCCCAGTTGGCATAATTCCAGGTGAGCCCTGCTATCCTTACTCCCATTTGGTAACATAGCTCTAGATAAAACAGGTTCCCCTCGAGTCCGTCTACACCTTCTAGCGTCAGCAGACCCCAAGGATTAGCCGTTTGACCGACCTCACCAACCTGTTCCCGCCATAATAATTTGTTTACGCCCCCAAGCCGTTCAGGGCTTTTCTCCACACGTGTGCGGTATACTTCCAGCTGACCAACCACATGTTCAAACTTGCCCCTGCCGAGCACTTCAGGCAAGTAAATGGCAAATGCCTGCAGACCCACATTCCCTTGCTTCATCCGCTCCAGATTGACATCCAGTGTTGAACCATCTTCGAAGGACAGTTTAGATTCCATTAACATTTTGCTGAGCGCGTCACAGTGAAAATCGGCTACTTGCCACTTGGTCATGATTAACCCTCCTATGTAAACCCTGTTCTTATTAAGCCTATAGACGAATGCAAAAAAACCTGTCTACTCTGTAAACAGGTTCAATGCATGATCACATGTATTATCTGGGCTCCACAATCAGCTTAATGGCCGTTCGATCCTCACCGTCTATCACAATGTCTGTAAAAGCTGGAATACAAATCAAGTCAACTCCGCTTGGTGCTACAAATCCCCGGGCTATCGCTACCGCTTTAATGGCTTGGTTCAGTGCTCCCGCTCCAATGGCCTGCAGTTCAGCATTTCCACGTTCACGAAGAACTCCTGCAAGTGCGCCGGCTACGGAATTGGGATTGGACTTTGCTGAAACTTTTAATACTTCCATGGTAAGTACCTCCCTGGGAATGTTGAATGTTTGTTTCCACTTACTAGATGTTATTCGCGGGAGGTAAAAAAATTCCTTCTTTTTAGACGGGTTTCCTTGCAAAATGGGACAATACCCCTATTCCATGCGCCACTCGTCTTCCATCAGGCGGATTTTTTCAATTTTAGTTGCTGCACCTGTGGACTCGTCAATTTCAACGAATACACCGTGGAAATGCCACTTGCCGTCATCAACGACAAAGCGTACCGGCAGCTGAGTGTAAAATTTTCGCAGTACTGCCTCACGCTCCATACCGAGAATTCCATCTCGCGGCCCCACCATGCCCGCATCCGTCAAGTATGCTGTCCCACCAGGTAGAATCCGGTCATCATTGCTTTGTACATGTGTATGTGTACCTACGACCAGTGACGCACGCCCATCCAGATGCCAGCCCATGGCAATCTTCTCGGAAGTCGCCTCGGCATGCATATCGACCAGAATGCATTTATGATCCCGGCGCAGCTCATCCACAATCTCATCCGCAACGCGGAATGGGCAATCAAGTGCGGGCAAAAAGGTACGACCCTGCAAATTCACGATCGCTAGCTCCTTGCCTTCACCTTTGACCACCGTGTATCCTCTGCCTGGTGTTCCTGGTGGAAAGTTGGCAGGTCGGATCATGCGTGGTTCGTCATCTATAAAATCAAAAATGTCCTTATTGTCCCAGGTATGGTTGCCAAGCGTAATCCCGTGCACACCCCAGTTGAAAAATTCATTGGCAATAGCCCCCGTGATTCCACGGCCAGCTGCTGCATTTTCTCCATTTACAATAACCAGATGTGGTTTATATTTTGTCTTCAGATATGGCAAGTTCTCCTTCAAAGCCTTACGTCCTACATTACCCACAATATCACCGATAAACAGCACTTTCATTGCATTGCCTCCTTAATTCCCCGCAAGCTTAGCTTGGTATAACCAGCATCACATCTTTGCGGGCATCCCTAACCCATTAGTTCGTTCTACCAAGCCCATTGCCGGGCTTTCAACAGGAAAAGTGGCCCACTACAGCGGCCACTTTTCCTTAAAGCTCTATTTAGCGTATTCAACCGCCCGGGTTTCCCGGATGACGGTGACTTTGATATGACCCGGATAATCGAGCTCATTCTCGATCATCTTCGTAATGTCACGTGCGAGACGGAATGCTTCCGCATCGTCGATTTTTTCAGGCTGCACCATAACGCGAACTTCGCGTCCAGCTTGAATGGCATACGATTTCTCGACACCTTCGAACGATTCCGAAATCTCTTCCAGTTTCTCCAGTCGTTTGATATACGTCTCCAGTGTTTCGCGGCGTGCACCCGGTCTTGCTGCAGACAGTGCATCTGCTGCGCCAACCAGCATGGCAATGACCGAAGTTGCTTCGCAATCCCCGTGATGGGACGCGATACTGTTGATTACTACCGGATGTTCTTTGTATTTCTTCGCCAGCTCCACGCCGATTTCAACGTGTGATCCTTCCACTTCGTGATCCAGCGCTTTACCAATGTCATGCAGTAGACCTGCACGTCTTGCAAGTGTAATATCTTCTCCGAGTTCGCCAGCCATCAGTCCAGCCAGATAAGCGACCTCCATCGAATGCTTCAAGACGTTTTGACCGTAACTTGTACGGAACTTCAACCGGCCCAGTATTTTGATCAGATCCGGATGCAGACCATGTACACCCACTTCAAAGGTAGCTTGCTCACCATATTCACGGATGCGCTCGTCCACTTCTTTGCGGGATTTCTCCACCATCTCTTCAATGCGTGCCGGGTGAATGCGTCCGTCAGCCACCAATTTCTCGAGGGCAGTACGGGCAATCTCACGACGGATCGGGTCAAAGCCCGACAGAATAACTGCTTCTGGCGTATCATCGATAATAAGGTCAATCCCCGTAAGGGTTTCAAGTGCACGGATGTTACGTCCTTCACGACCGATAATCCGGCCTTTCATTTCTTCGTTAGGCAAAGTGACAACAGATACCGTTGTCTCTGCCACATGGTCAGCCGCACAACGCTGAATGGCAAGGGTAATAATTTCGCGGGATTTCTTGTCCGCTTCTTCCTTCGCCTGCTGTTCAATGTCCTTGATCATTTGAGCCGTCTCATGACGAACTTCCTGTTCTACGTTGGACAGTATGATACTGCGTGCATCTTCCATGGTGAGGTTGGATATACGCTCCAGCTCCGTCACCTGATTTTTGTAGATCATTTCGATCTGCTGCTGTGTCTCATCAATACGTTTCTCTTTGTTGGCCACTTGCTCTTCTTTACGTTCGAGTGATTCCATCTTTTTATCCAGCGACTCTTCTTTTTGCAACAATCGTCTTTCTTGTCGTTGAATTTCGTTCCGACGTTCACGAGTGTCTTTTTCAGCTTCGGCCCGAATGCGATGAATCTCATCCTTTGCTTCCAGCACCGTCTCTTTCTTCTGTGCTTCTGCCTCTTTCTTCGCGTTCTCAACGATCTGTACGGCAGCTTGTTCCGCACTGGAGATTTTAGCCTCTGCAAGAGATTTGCGAATAAAATATCCGACTCCGAACCCAATAACGAGCGCGGCCACAACGAGAACGATCGTGATTGCAATGTCCATACTGTTCACCTCCTCGTTGGTTCCTCCAAGGCACTCCTTGGGTCAATTTGCTGTTTTCAAACTTACATATGTTTGGGAATAACGATACCTACGGCGATCCCCCGCCGATTTTCATTTCAAGTGTACATGTTACCACGTACTATTCGCTGCCTTCAGCGAATCCATAATCATGAAGGGTAAATCCTAAGAAACCGAAACCGCTTTTTTGGAAGGAAAAAGGGTTGTCCATTTCTTACAGACTCATGTCCATTTTAGTATTTGACGAAAGAAATTGTCAAGAGAATGCAGTACACTGTGTAGTCTCTGCTAATCCCATGGTAACAACTCGTCATCTTCAGAATCTTCGACTTCATCTTCTTCAATTAAACAATTCACAACTTTACGTACCATATCCATAGGAAAACCGCGTCTCATCAAGAAGGGAAGCGTTTTGCGTTTCTTCTCTGCAACGTCCCCTTTGACTTGGTTCCACTTCTTTCGCCCTGCGGTCAAAGCTGTCTCAAACTCCACATCCGCATCCACGCCTTCAAGCGCTTCAACGATGAGCTCATTGGCAATGCCCTTTTGGCGCAGCTCTTGCCTTATCCACAGTTTTCCCTTCCTCTGGCCTGTCATACGCTGCCTTGTCCATTCCTTCGCAAACCCTTCATCGTCCACAAGCTTCTCCTGCTCAAGCCGATCCAGCACTTCTTCAATTAATGGTGCGGCGAACTCTTTCTGACGAAGTCGCTGGCTTAATTCATGCCTTGTACGCTGTTTGTGCTCTAAGTAGCGCAATGCCTGAACATAGGTTTGCTGCCGCTCATCCGCTACTATGATCTCTTCGAGATCTTTCTTTACAAATGTGTTGCCCCGGGTCATTCGATATTTGATCATTACATCTTCCAGAACCGTAATCGAGTACATACCGAACGTGATCCGGTACCGGGCCTGCCTGCTTTTTGTTCGCTCTACCCGTGTAATGATAAGTTCTTCGTTATCCGGGAATTGGGAGATCCCCTCCAGTTCTGCTGTTTCGTACAAATCATCATCATGTTGATCCATTCAGGTCTCTCCCTCCTTTTTGTTTTTGTTCAACTCTTATCTTTCTAATTATGAAATACCCATCTACTTAAAGAAAACGGCAGATCAAAATGCAAAAAGCCGGGATTCCAACCCGGCACCAGCTCACTCCATAAATAAATGTGCTAACAGCCCCTGTCCAATGGACAGGAGCTGTTAGACAGCGCGAGAAAACGCGCCGTCTCCCCTAGCAGGATCGGATTAAATTCATTCACCCCAATCCGGGAAGTCCAGTATGCAAACACCTTCTGGAGCCTCCCGGCAAGGAAGAATTACTCGTTAATCTCAAACAATTCTTGTTCTTCTGCTTCTTCTTTTTGTTGATCTTCGCTCGTTGGAGCTGGAACTACCGTCGTCAGATTGCTCGCTTCACGAATTTTTTGCTCGATCACTTGAGCGATCTCTTTATGTTCTTTCATGAACTGCTTCGCATTTTCACGACCTTGGCCTAGACGTTCGCCTTCGTAAGAATACCAAGCACCACTTTTATTAACGATATCGAGTTCTGTACCAATATCAATGATACTGCCCTCTCTGGAGATACCTTCACCATACATGATATCTACTTCTGCTTGTTTGAACGGTGGTGCAACTTTATTTTTGACAACCTTCACACGGGTACGGTTCCCGATGATGTCATTACCTGATTTAATACTCTCAATACGGCGAACATCCAAACGAACTGTAGAGTAGAATTTCAGGGCACGTCCACCAGGCGTTGTCTCAGGGTTACCAAACATTACGCCAACTTTTTCACGAAGCTGGTTGATAAAGATGGCAATGGTTTTGGATTTGCTGATTGCACCAGACAATTTACGCAACGCTTGAGACATTAGACGTGCTTGCAAACCAACGTGGGAATCCCCCATTTCGCCTTCGATCTCAGCTTTTGGTACCAAGGCAGCAACAGAGTCAACAACGATAATGTCAACAGCACCACTGCGCACAAGTGCTTCAGCAATTTCCAATGCTTGTTCACCCGTATCCGGCTGGGACAAAAGCAATTCATCAATGTTAACACCCAGTTTACTAGCATACGTTGGATCAAGAGCATGCTCGGCATCGATAAATGCAGCTTGTCCACCGACTTTTTGCACTTCAGCAATCGCATGCAATGCTACAGTTGTTTTACCTGAAGATTCAGGTCCATATATTTCAACAATCCGGCCTTTAGGCAAGCCGCCTGTTCCAAGTGCTATATCCAGAGCCAAAGATCCGCTGGGTATGATTTCCACTTGCATGTGAGTTGACTCACCCAGTTTCATGATAGATCCTTTACCAAATTGCTTCTCTATTTGACGGAGCGCCATATCAAGCGCGGCACGACGGTCTGACAATATGCTCACACCCTTTACTGTTTATAAGATAATGATACCTTGTTTTAACACGTTTGCCAAGCTTTTTTTCGAACATACATTCGTTTTTTTGTAAGGCCGAGGCGCCTCTTCCTGGGCAAAACTTGCAATGAAACAGAAAAAAGAACCGCAAACAAGGCAAAATGCCTAATTCTACGGTTCTTCCGTCTGCTTTGATTATACTTGATTATCCCTGTAAAAGCAATTCAAGGTATACCTAGTCCATCGCGACAAGTTTGCGCCATAAACGGTATAAAATAGCCTTGGTCGAACGGATGCGGACTGTCTCCCGATTACCGTTGATACGCAATTCGTGAATCTCCGTCTCTTTTCCCCGCTCAGCAAGAGCGATAAAAACCAGACCTGGTGGCTTACGCTCAGAGTAACCTGGACCTGCTACTCCTGTAACCGCCAGACCAAAATCCGAATCACCGATCATCCGTACCTGCTCGGCTAATACTTTAGCAACTTCAGGGCTCACAGCCCCGGGAGCATCTTCACCCTCCAGATAGTCATGAGGAACATTCAGCAGCTTTTCCTTTATCTCGTTGGAATAACATACAATTCCGCCTTTGAGCATGGAAGCACTGCCAGGAACCGAAGTCAGACTCTGCATGACAAGCCCTCCTGTACAGCTCTCAGCGGCGCTCAAGGTCAGACCCATATCAGCCATCATCGTTACAATTGTGTACTCTATAGGCACATCCTCGTTCGCGTAGAGGTGTTCAGGCAACCGTTCCCGAATGAGTACCTCCATGGCATCCAGCTTCTGCTTGGCCTCATTCTCACTCGGCGCCTTGGTGGACACCCGTACCGTTACTTCTCCCTCACTTGCATAAGGTGCAATCGTAGGGTCGGTTTGGCTATCAATCAGGTCGAGCAGACGGTCTTCCAATGCCGACTCACCGATCCCGGCAAATTTCAGCATTTTCGAATAAATTGGCATTTCTTTCGTAAGAACATGTTGGAACAACCAAGGTTTGACCTCCTGCTCAAACATGGGGATCAGTTCTTTCGGGGGGCCAGGCATGACAATATAATGCTTCCCGTTATCCGAGATGGCATTACCTGCGGCAAGGCCTGTTTCATTAGCGAGCGGGGTCCCTCCTTCAACCACGATGGCTTGACGTCGGTTATTCTCCGTCATCTCCACATTGCGATCCCTGAAGAAGCTTTCGATTTTATCCATTGCCATCCGATCAATATGTAGGCCGCGTCCCAACACTGCTGCTATGGCATCCTTGGTTAGATCATCCTGTGTAGGCCCGATACCGCCTGAGAACAAAATGACATCAGCTCGCCCTTGGGCAATTCGAATCGCTTCACTGAGACGATTCAGATTGTCCCCTACCACAGTTTGAAAATAAACGTCAATCCCGATAGCAGCCAATTCACGGGATAAATATCTGGCATTCGTATTAACGATCTGTCCGAGCAGCAACTCTGTTCCGACTGCAATAATTTCTGCCTTCATTCAGCATCCTCCTGTACACAATGTGAGTGATCAAAGGGCAATAGGATGTTTTCCTATTGCCCTTTGCGCAAGCTGTTCTTCATAAATTACCCGTTTTACCTTAAACTTTTACGCTTTTGATAAATTAAGCAAATTTTTGTTTTTGATGAAATAATCAATGCCAGACCAAATCGTTATGATCGCTGCGGCCCAAACGGCTATAACATCAACATGAATCCCTGTATATGAGAACGGGAAGTTGTTAAGCAGAAGCAAGACGATGGCTACAATTTGCACCACTGTTTTCAGCTTGCCCCAGTTGCTGGCCGCCACAACTGACCCATCCAGCAAAGCAATTTGGCGAAGCCCGGTAACTGCAAACTCCCTGCTGATAATGACGACAGCAATCCAAGAGTCCAGTTTACCCATTTCAACAAGTGAAATGAGCACGGCAGTCACCAGCAGCTTGTCTGCCAGCGGGTCGAGCAATTTGCCTAAATTAGTGACCATATTGTTTTTCCGCGCCAGGTAACCGTCAATGCCATCCGTACTGGCTGCAATAATGAAAATAATGGCAGCGATCAGCTGATTATACGGAAGTGAGAAACTTCCAATCTGCAAAGGCTCCGGATAAAATGGAAAGTCCACAAGCAGAAACACCATTAAAAAAGGGATTAAGCAAATTCGTGCAAGCGTAATCCGGTTGGGTAAATTCACAAGACGCCCTCCCTCTTATCCTCCAATACTCCAAACAATCATCTTAATCCCGTATCCATCATCCGGATGTGAACACTGTAAAATTCACTGAGTACATCACTGCACTCATATGTAAAAACGCAAAAAATAAAGTCAACCGTTCAAACGCAAAATCGTCTAAAACGTCCCGGCGACCTTCATAAGATGTACTGCTTTTCACAAAGTCAGCAAAACGGTGATGACTGGGCTTTATGCTTGATTGCTAGCAATGCACACTTAGTATAATATACGCCAATTGCAGTGTCAAAACACGTTTCACGCAACAAAATGGGCGTAACAAACTTATTTGAAATTGGTATATTGCAAATCAAGAGGCAAATTGGCACCATTCAAAAGCTGCATTACGGCTTGCAAATCATTTTTACTCTTACCAGTTACCCGGAGCTGATCCCCTTGAATCTGGCTCTTCACTTTCATTTTGGAATCACGAATCAGAATATTGATCTTTTTCGCGACATCCTGGTCAATCCCCTGTTTAAAACTCAGACGCTGGCGCACGGTCCCGGATGAAGCTGGCTCCACTTTGCCATAGTCAATGTTCTTGAGGGGCAGATTCCGCTTCGCCATTTTTGATTGAAGTACATCAATGACAGCCTTAAGCTTGGTCTCATCGTCGGATACTATTGTCAACGCATCCTTGTCCAGTTTCAAGCTGCTTTTGCTGCCTTTAAAATCGTATCGTGTGCTGATTTCCTTTTCCGTCTGTGTAACGGCATTCGTTAATTCCTGCAAGTCCATTTTGGACACGATATCGAACGAATTTTCTGAGCTCAATCTGGTCACCCTTTCAATTAATCATTGGTTCTGTGTAACATTATAGAGGATTCGCCCCGGAAAAGTCTAATTTTGAAGGGAAAAATAAACGAAAAAGCATTTTTAGCCACCGCTTTTTGCAGTAGCCAAAAATGCTTTAACGCGCAGCAGTCTAATATCGGCTGCGGTTGGGCTGTCTGAACATGTCGAGCACACCCAAAACGATATGCGCAAGTCCAAAGCCCAGAATTCCGTAACCCCAAGCGCTTGGAGTCAAATAATAACCCAGGAGGCTGACAATGATTCCTAAACCTGTGACGATCCAGCTGACTGTCATAGCCATCCACCTCGCTTTACCGAAAGTTAACTGCTAGTGAAGACAAACTTATTGTCCCCCGCAATTAATGCCCTTATTCGCCGCCTGTGGCAGAGCCTTCGGTTCCTGCATCGGAGCCTTCGACAGAGCTCGCATTCGTGCCGGTAGACGCACCTGTACTTTCGTCTCCCAATTGGAGACGAATCCGGTTGGTGGCCTTACCATCCGTTACGACTTGACCACCAACTTCAATGGTCGTAGCCGCAGCATATCCAGATTTAATGTACAAGCCGGTACTATCCAGATCAAACGACATACTGTCTCCATCGGCTGTCATACCAAATTGCAGTTTTTCTCCGCTTGAATTTTCACCTTTATACACTTCCAGCCAGCTCTGACCTGAAGCATTAATGGTAACCTTGACCGGTTGACCTGCACTTCCGTTTACTTTGAAATTTGTAATATTACCGGATTTACCATCTTCAGCAACCGTTACAGTCCCAGCATTATCTGCAGGCTCTTGATCTTCGGTGTCATCCGGGGTTTGTTCGTCCGTCTGACCTTCGGTACCCTCACCGGTCACGTCGGTCCCCCCACCATTGCCGCCTGCTTCTCCTTCTGCCTGACCGGTTTCTTGTCCTCCAGATTCGTTATCCGGTGGAGTGGACGCTTGACCATTGTCCGTCGTCTCATCCGGTTGATCATTAGGCGTTTGCTGACTATCTGTAATTTTGGTTTGGTCGACGCCTTGTGTATCCGCATCATCTCTGTTCATGACCACATAAACGTACAGCAAGGCAACAATTAGAATAGGAAATGTCCACATTAACGCTACAGACATCCATCGATTGCTGCGCTCTACAGGTCGACTCGAACGTTTTTGAATCACGGGCTCCATGGTTGCTTCCGTTTCCTCTGCCGGTACATCTTTCTTGTGTCCCTCCAGCAGCTCATCAGGGTTTAGTCCCACCGTCTCCGCATAGGTTTTAATGAAAGCTCGCACATAGAAGCTGCCAGGAAGCACTTTATAGTCCCCAGCCTCTATTGCTTCCAAATACCTCTTGCGAATTTTAGTCATTTCCTGTACATCGTCGAGACTCATCCCTTTTTGCAGCCGGGCCTCTCTTAACTGCTGACCCAGTTCAGACATGCTATCTCCTCCTTATGTTTATCTTTTTCTCTTTGGTTGTTGCTATCTATTCCATGATTCCGTACGGAGCATTACAGTTCGTCGGTGTAACTAGCCGTAAACGTATCATAAATAATTTCCTCATTCGGATTGTTGCGAAGTTCAATAATGATATCAAAATCGTTATAGTCATATTCTGATTCCTGCACAAAAATATCAGGATGCTCAATGACCTTGGTACTCGGCATCGTCATAATGTCCTGCAACAGATTATAATGCCGTTCACTGGAACGAATCGTACTTACAATACCATCAATGATGAAGACATTGTTTGGGTTCATTTCGTCCTCGGAGAGTTGGCTTCTTATCGTTTGACGAAGCAAAGTAGACGAAACAAATGTCCATCGTTTCATCGCGCACACGCTACCGGCGATAATGGATTCCGTTTTTCCGACACGAGGCATGCCCCGAAGGCCAATCACCTGATTGCCTTCCCTTTTAAATACTTCACCCAAAAAGTCCACGAGTAACCCAAGTTCGTCGCGTGTGAAACGAAAAGTTTTGCGATCGTCCGAGTCGCGGTCAATGTAACGGCCATGACGCACAGCCAAGATGTCGACCAATTTGGGTTGGCGCAGAGCGGAAACCGTAATGCTGTTCACCTTTGCAAGCATTTCACCCAGCAAACGAATCTTCTCATCGTCGTCGGATTCAAGCAGCATTCCTCTTGTTTTGCCTTCAACGCCATTAATGGTCAATATATTTACTTCAAGCATCCCCAGCATGGAGGCAATGTCCCCCAACAAACCGGGTCTGTTCTTATGTATTTTATATTCCATATACCATTGTTTAGATTCCATTTAAACACCCCGTAATGCAATATTCCACATTGTTCGACAGCAACAGATCGTGCCCGAAGGACACCGAACTGAGACATCTTCTAAAAATGGGTCACGTTAATGATATATAAAAAGAAAATGAATTACAAGAACAGGTCTGTAATCATTAGAGAAAAGCCCCCTTGCGGGAGCTTTCCATCGGTGGATCTTATGCGTTTTGTTTGGCCAATTTGACCATCAGGCGCGCAATCGTACGACGCTCTTCGGCATCGCCGACATCCCATATTTCCTTCAATGCCCGGTTGGAATGGTTCGCTGGATCCACTTTCTCATCCAGAAAGTCACCAATCTCATACGCAAGTTTGTTGATGGTATCTTCACTCATCCCCATCTTCTCTGCTTGCTGTACGCGATCACCCAAGAACTTTTTCCATGTGTCAAAACTGCTGAGCACCGTTTTTTCTGTTGACATGATAAATCCTCCTTAGCTGTCGCATGAGATTTAAAATCAACAGTTGTAATATGTGCCTATCGAGCAATTAATATTCAGGATAAATTATCCACCGAGCCTTAACCCACCAAACTGCCAATCTTCAGGTAAGCCAGCCGCCATTCGGGCTAATGATCTGGCCATTGATATATCCGGATTCCGGCAGCGCGAGAAAATAAACAAGAGAGGAAATTTCATCAGGCTGCGCAAGTCTCCCGGCTGGAATTTCCTCCTCCAGCATTTTCAGTTCATCCTGATCCAGATGATTCAGCATGGAGGTCTGAACGGCTCCTGGGGCAACTGCATTTACAGTAACACCGGAAGGTGCAAGCTCTTTCGCAAGAGCTTTTGTAAAGGCATTTACGCCCCCTTTCGTGGTGGAGTACAGGACCTCACAAGATGCACCTGATAACCCCCAGATGGAGGATACGTTAATGATTCGTCCGTATCGCTGTGAAATCATGTGAGGCATCATGATCTGAGTACACAAAAATGTGCCTTTCAAATTAATGGCCATCACTTCATCCCATATTTCATCAGTCACGTCGGACAACAACCCATAATGCGATATGCCTGCGTTATTTACCAGAATGTCAGGCAATAATCCATGAGACTCCAATTTTTCACGCATACGCTCAATTTGTTCCCGGCTGCGAAGATCTGCGGACACCGTCATGACTTTGCCGCTGCCCTTTTCCATGCACCTTCTCGCCGCTTCGTTGGCTGCCTCATGGGATTTCATGTAGTGAATAACCACGTTCATACCCACCATTGCAAACCGTTCTGCAATAGCTGCTCCTATACCTCCGCTTGCTCCAGTAACGAGTACTGTCATGTCTCCAATCGGCTTCATTTGTCCGGTTCCCCTCTCCATATTACGGACTCACGACAAGCGATACAGCCAGTTGTTCCCAGCGAATATGCTCTTCCAGTCTGCGATTTACTTCTTCCAATGTGATTGATTCATATATGGGAATCATGTTGAAAAAATCACCGCCACGGAACTGCTCACGCGTAAATTCATGTGCAATATTCTCTGGTGAATTAAGCATGCGCAAATATCCCCCGATTTTCTTTTTGCGTGCACGCTCAAAGTCCGAAGCTTCGAATCCCTTTTTAACAATA
The DNA here is from genome assembly GCF_058789975.1 of Paenibacillus sp. FW104-T2. NCBI lineage: Bacteria > Bacillati > Bacillota > Bacilli > Caryophanales > Paenibacillaceae > Paenibacillus > Paenibacillus sp. FW104-T2. Next base: position 85,291 of record NZ_JBYTCE010000008.1, read on the forward strand.
GCATCAACCTCTTCCCGTATGCGGGCCAGCAATAGATCCGGGTCTTTAGTATCACCACCAACAACAGAGAATGCATACTGCGGTGAACTAATGTATTCATGTCCGAAGCTATCCGAGATGAGATCTTCATCATACAGTTTTTGAAATAGGGCCGTGCTAGCGCCAAACAGAAGATCCAGCATCAATTTGGTCGTCATATCACGCCGGAGCAGGTCTTCCCCCGAGAATCCAACATCCGTTTCCTTAAAGCCAAATAAACACTTGGGCAATGAAACCGCGAGCCGTGCTTCCCTCCTGGCCTCCACAACCCCAGCAGGCTCCTGTTCAAATATCCGTTTGATTTCACCTTGAGGTTCGTAGTTTTTCTCCGCCTGGTTCGAACGAACCATATCCATGACTTCTTGAGGTTCTACTCCACCCACAACAAATAAAAGCATATTGCTTGGATGATAAAACGTATTGTAACACGTATACAGCGTTTCTTTGGTTATCGTGCCGATCGATTCCACCGTTCCCGCAATATCGATATGGACTGGGTGTTTTTGGTACATTGCTTCAATCAATCCAAAATACACACGCCAGTCCGGATTATCGGCATACATATTAATTTCTTGTGCAATAATGCCTTTTTCCTTGTCCACATTCTGGTCCGTAAAATAAGGATTTTGCACAAAGTTGACTAATGTTTGTATATTTTCATTCACATGTTCTGTCGCAGAAAACAAATATACAGTTTGGTCGAAACTCGTAAATGCATTGGCAGATGCCCCATTGGATGCAAAAGTTGCAAAAATATCACCTGTCGGCTCCTCAAACATTTTATGTTCCAGAAAATGAGCGATACCGTCGGGAACCTGAACTTCTTCCTGACCTTTCACCTGAAAATGATTGTCCACAGAGCCGTATTTGGTTGCAAACGTGGCAAACGTTTTTTGGAATCCGGGTTTAGGCAATACATAGACATGAAGCCCATTATCCATGACTTCGTAATACAGCGTTTCCTGCAAATGTTCGTAATGTATGCTCTCCACCAGTTATTCTCCCTTCTCATCCCGCAAGAAGTAGATCGTGTCCAGACGGAATTGCTCTGCCGCCTCACGAACGTTTTCTTTGCTGATTTGCTCAACCTGAGCGAGCAGCTCGTCAGCGGTCCGCTCCTTACCCGATAACTGACGATTAAAGTCATACGCAATCATCTCAAAAGCCGAATCCTGCATTTCTTTGAGCAGATTGCGAATCATTGCTTTGGTCTGGGACATTTCCAGATCACTAATATTTCCATTTTTCATTTCATCTAACTGCTGCTTGATGATACTAACGGCTTTTTCATAATTCGGTATTTCAATCCCGGATTGAATCGTTGCAATGCCTTTGTGTCCGTCATACCGGGAGGAAGCATAGTAGGCCAGACTCTCCTTTTCACGAACATTAACGAACAATTTGGAATGCGGATATCCTCCAAGAATGCCGTTGTACATTAATGCTGCTGCATACTGCGGGTCGCCATACGTAATGGACGTGCGAAGTCCCATATTCAGTTTACCTTGGTTAACATTTAGTCGTTCAACGACCGTCTCCACTTCTTTGTCACCGCGGACAGCCTGGTTTGTCACATAGTTAGAGGAATGGGCACGATTTACATCGAAGTGTTTTTGAACTAGACTCTCCACTTCTTCGAGCGTCGTGTCGCCTACGACATACAGATCCATGCTGGCCTGCTGCAGCCACGTCTGATAAGCGGTCGTTAACACATCGGGTTCGATTCCCGGCAGATCCTGACGTTTCCCTAACGGATGCAAGCGGTAAGGCTCATTTTTACACATTTCCTCGATACTTCGCTCTGCCGCATAACGCATTTTATCATTAACAACCGACTCCAGCTGTTTGCGGACGGTCTCACGTTCTGAATGCACATAGGCCTTTCTGAAATGCCCATCTTCCATGGCCGGGCGAGTAAGTACCTCCCCCAAAAATGCAAAGGAACGGTCCAAAAGCTGCTCATCCCCGCCTACAAAGGAATCATTAATCGTGTCCATCCGGAACTGTACAATCTGATAGTCTCCACGCTTGTATACGTCAAAACCAAAACCAGCTCCATACAAATGCTCCAACTGTTCACGAAACTCCGTTGTTTCAGGATAAGACTGGGTACCACGACGGAGCACAAATGGCGTAAGCGCTACTTTGGTGACTGTTTCTTCCTGCAGCGGGACTCCTGCATACAACGAAATGGCAAAAGTCTTGAAACGTTTAGTGGGCAATACATGGATGCGAAACTCCTTTTGACTGCCCCGTTCAAATCCTGATGTATTCAAATGTCAAAACCCCTTTACGGCGTCATTTGTTAGGCAATATTTCAGTAACTCTCAAGTGCAACAACCATTTTAACCCATGCAAAAGGCAAGAAGCAACCGAAGACGCGTCTTCTGGTTGCTTCCAACATCATCACATACAAAAGATATGCTGCCCGATTGTTTTCACCTGAGGACGGGTCCAGATCCATTTGGAAGTAGCCGTCTTGGGATTGAAGTAATACAGGCAGCCGCCGGATGGGTCCCAGCCATTCATTGCCTGCTCAACCGCTTTACGGGCCTGAGCATTGGGTTCCAGATAGATCTGCCCGTCAGCTACAGCGGTAAATGCACCGGGCTGGAAAATGACGCCGGATGGTGTATTTGGAAAACTCGGTGATTTAACGCGGTTCAATATGACTGCTGCTACAGCAACCTGACCTTCAAAGGGTTCCCCCCGGGATTCGCCATATACTGCATTGGCCATGATCTTAATTTCATTCTCAGATAAGCCCATGGAATTGGCGGAACCCATATTGTCCTGCTCTTTGTTTGCATTATCAGTTTTGTCCGTACCCTGGCCTGACGATTCCTTGTGCAGTGGAGGCTCGGTCGGGGACCATTGTTTAGTTGCATTGTACAATCTCAGTTTAGTTTTAGCGCCAACCACGCCATCCGCTTTCATACCGAATTCAGATTGAAACCACTTTACGGATTTTAGCGTGCTGCTGCCAAAGTTACTATCGATTTTACCATTGTAAAAACCTAAGTACTTCAGTCTGCCTTGTAGCTCGTATACATCCTGCCCATAACTTCCATATTGCACGGTGTTGCTGCTGAAGGTGGGCAGCGATTTCTCTTCCACCTGGGAAGGATTTGGTTTGGATTCTTGGGTTGCCGAATGGTCAGGGAGCAAATAACGAATTCCCAATGCAGACATCAGCAAGATCGCAGTGAAAAGCCATATGTTCATTTTTCGCATCGACTGTGCTCTACCTTTCTCTTGTGGGATTAACAGAATCGCTAACGTTATTATGACAAGCCTGCTTGCTTCCTATGCACCAAATCATCCGATCATTGGACAACATGGCAAAACCTCAACGATCCTCAACAACAAAAAAGCCCCCAACTTATTGTCAGGGGCATGCATAGATACTTTTCTTCATGGTACTTAAGAACTTATTTTGTTTTGTTGATATTGTTCCAGCGAAATTAGAACCTCCCTAGGCTTACTGCCCTCATACGGGCCAATAACGCCACGAGCCTCCATTGAGTCGATCAGACGTGCAGCGCGAGTATAACCTACACGCATGCGCCGCTGAAGCAAGGATACGGAAGCTTGCTTCGCTTCCAATATAATTTGCACAGCCTGCTCGTACAGTTCATCCTGTACTTCATCTGCCGCTTGAACGGAGTCATCGACTTCAGGAACAATTGATTCATCGTACTGGGCTTCGCCTTGTCCACGCACATAATTAACAATATTCTCAACTTCTTCATCACTCATGAAAGCTCCCTGCACCCGTACAGGCTTGGAAGCCCCCATTGGCATGAACAGCATATCGCCGCGACCCAGCAATTTCTCGGCTCCACCCATATCTAGGATCGTCCGGGAGTCCACCTGTGAAGACACACCGAATGCGATCCGGGAAGGGATATTGGCTTTGATGACACCTGTAATGACATCTACGGAAGGCCGCTGCGTGGCGATTATGAGATGGATTCCGGCTGCACGCGCCATTTGCGCAAGACGGGCAATGGCATCTTCCACATCCCCGGCTGCAACCATCATCAGATCCGCAAGCTCGTCCACAATAACAACGATGTATGGCAACACGGCTGCCGGGTTATCCTTCATCAGGTTGTTGTAACCTTCGACGTTCCGTGTACCCGATTTGGAGAACAGCTCATACCTTTTCTCCATCTCGACCACAATCTTTTTGAGGGCCAGCGAGGCTCTCTTGGGATCCGTAACTACCGGAGCCATCAGATGAGGAATGCCATTGTATACATTAAGCTCAACCATTTTCGGGTCGACCATCAAAAATTTAACTTCATCCGGTTTCGCTTTGTACAGAATACTTGTGATAATCCCGTTAATACATACCGATTTACCAGAACCCGTAGCACCTGCAACAAGCAAATGGGGCATACGAGCAAGGTTGCCGATGATGGTCTGACCGGAAATATCCCGTCCAAATGCAATAGTCACTTTGGATTCTGCATCCTGAAACGTGGATGTTTCCATAACCTCACGCATCGTTACAACGGAAACTTCACCGTTAGGCACTTCAATACCGATTGCTGATTTACCCGGAATTGGTGCTTCCATCCGAATATCCTTGGCCGCTAATGCCAGTGCAATATCATCTGTCAAACTTACAATTCGGCTAACTTTTACACCTATATCCGGCTGAATCTCATAACGCGTAACTGCTGGTCCTCTAACAACTTCAAGCACTTTCGCCCGCACACCGAAGCTTTCCAATGTGGCTTCAAGCTTCCGGGCAGTTTGCATATAATCTTTTTGATCCCCACCCTTACCGCCGTTATTAGGCTTAGCAAGCAGGCGGAACGAAGGGAGTTTATATGGCTTCGGAGGTGGTGGAGGCGGTTTAACAGGCTCCATCTCCTGCCCCTCAACACCTTGACCGCCTATCACCGAAGATGAATCATTTAACCCAACAGCTTGTCCTTCCGTGCTGTTCTCCATCTCACTCAGGTCATCAGCACCCGCCTCGTTTACAGGCCAATCCGCTCCATCTACCAGTTCATCACTAATTTTAATCGGAATGTCGTCTTCCTGGCGGGAATCTGAAATGTCCTCAGGAAACGGATACGCATCGTCCAAATCGTCATCCTTTACATGATCCTCTGATCTGACGTGTTCGAAGAAATCACGAATAATCGGAGCTGAACTGGTTTTCGGTGCAGCCGTCCTGCCAGCAGAGGCTGAAACATCTGAGACAAATGATGGCTCTTCATTCCATGATTCTTCGAAATGATCCGGCTCAGCGCGATATAACACTTGCTCTGCTGCCGTTGGCTGCTCCTGCTCCATCTCTCGGTCTGATCTGGTTGTCTCCCGATCCGCACCCCACTTACCAAACAATTGAAAGAAAATGGGTGCTTTCCGCTTGGGAAGATGCATTTCTTCCAAGTCATCCTCTTCATCCTCTTCAATATCTGCCGGAATAGGCACCACTTTACGTGCTGCTCCACCTTTTTTTCCCGAGGATGTTGCTGCAGTTCGTGCGGATGGTCTGGACTCCAGCTTTTTGTAGATCGAACTGCCGGCATCCCATACCTTGGTTCTGAATATACGCACCAGATCGACATAGGAGAGGTTCGTGATCAGCATGAAACTGATAATAAACATCACAATCATGATCAAACGCGCGCCCAGACTGCCGAACAGCCACAGGAACAGAGCAAACTGAGCAGCCCCAATGTAGCCGCCACTTATGTCCTTATTCAACATGGAATCACGTTCATCTGGGGCAGGCTGAAGCAGTTCGGTCTGCATATCATTATGTACTTGTGTAATAACCGCTCCAGGCTCGAGAGCACCCACAGGGATAAGCTTCTGATGCATTGCAGATACGGTACTCATTAACGTTAACGCAAACACCAGAAGAACAAGTCCGGTCTTGCGAGTAGTCCAACCGCTTGGCCACTTTCGATGAATCATAACCATCAAACCGTAGTAGATCCCGACCAGCGGAATGGCAAAATAGAACTTCCCTAGCATTAATCCGAACATTTTGGATAGTGAACGTCCTACTGTTGCTTCTCCAGATAGAGCGATAACCGCCAGAGTAATGAGCACAATACCATAGATTTCATATTTTAAAACGCCGCTGAACGCAGCGCCTTTTTTCTTCTTCTTTTTTCTTCTGGCCAAAATCAGGTCACCCCCAGAAGAATATTATACCATACAAATATAATCCGTACATATGTTCTTTTCTTGCCCTATTTGTCTTTTTTCGTCATGTTATGTTGGTCCCGCGTTACCTGAAAGAGAAACTTTGGAGCCAGGCATATTGGCGGGATCAAGGTACGCTTCTAGCGGGCAGTCAAGCAGACGCACGATAACAGCTTCGCTCTCACTAACCGGTCTGATCTGCATCAATAAACCGTTGATTTTGACTTCACGCGTATCCTCCCCTTCATTCCACATCCCCGACCAGAGATGCTCTGGCGGCATTACAGTATACATGGTCATTGTGTAAGCCCTCCTGCCTGCAGGGTCTGTCTCTTGTCTCCCATAAGTTTGTTCAGCTGGGCAATGGCTTGTCCAATACCACCAACCGCATTCATTAATCCGTATTTGACTGCATCAGCACTCCCAACGGCAGTACCGATATCCCGGTTTAATTCCCCTGTCTTAAACATAAGTTCTTTGAACATGTCCTCCGAAATATTTGAATGCGTGGTGACAAAGCGAACAACTCGTTCCTGCATTTTCTCCATATATTCAAATGTTTGAGGAACACCAATGACTAGTCCGTTCATCCGGATGGGATGGATCGTCATTGTTGCACTTCCGGCAATCAATGAATAAGTGGAAGCTACTGCGATAGGAACCCCTATGCTGTGTCCACCCCCTATAACAACGGTAACGGTAGGCTTGCTCAGAGAAGCAATCATCTCGGCAATGGCGAGCCCTGCCTCCACGTCTCCTCCCACGGTGTTCAGAATGATCAGGATGCCTTCAATCCGGGGATTCTGTTCAGCAGCAACCAATTGAGGGATAATATGCTCGTACTTCGTGGTTTTGTTTTGCGGAGGCAGAATCAAGTGACCTTCGACCTGTCCAATAATCGTCATACAGAAAATATTGGACTCTCCTGCAGGTGACTGAGTCTGTCCGAACTGCTGGATGGCCTCTGTAACGGGAGCCAATCCTTTGTCATCTTGTGCAGGCATGCCTGGTGTCTCTGTCTCGGGTTGATTCGACTTGGATGTCTGTTTGCCATTTATATACTCACTCATTAGATTAATCCCCTTCCCCATAACCATTTTAATGTATTCCTTAGTATGGGGAATTTCCCAGTCTACTTATACCCAATGAGTTACCAAAAATCCCTCACACCCTCCATGAATCCAATCTGTAAAAAAACAAAAAAAGCCCCTGATCTACGAGGAACCGTCCAATATTACTCGTAGATCAGGGGCGACTGTGTGCCTGAATATATGATTTTAATGTATTTTAAACTTCCATGATAATTGGCAAAATCATCGGTCTGCGACGAGTTTGCTCATACAGGAAGCGTCCCAGTGCGTCTTTTACATTCGTTTTGAGTGAAGCCCATTCGTTTACGTTCTCACTCATCAACTTTTGCAGAGTGCTGCTGACAATACGGTTGGCTTCATCAAGCAATCCTTCGGATTCCCGTACGTATACAAATCCACGGGAGATGATATCCGGACCGGATACAATTTTACCATCCTGTTTGCTCAGAGTAACTACAACGACAAGAATACCATCTTGGGATAACAGTTTGCGATCACGCAATACGATGTTACCTACATCGCCTACACCCAATCCGTCGATCAGTACGTTGCCTGCAGTAACTTTACCAGCCTTGCGTGCTGCTCCGCCTTGAATCTCAACCACTTCACCAATATCTGTGATGAAGATGTTATCAGGGTCGATACCTACAGATTCAGCAAGAACGGCGTGGCGGCGCTGCATACGGAACTCCCCGTGAATTGGCAGGAAGAATTTAGGCTTCATCAGGTTAAGCATCAGTTTGAGCTCTTCCTGGCTACCGTGTCCGGATACGTGTACACCGCTGTTCGCACCACTATAATGCACATTAGCTCCGAGACGGAACAGTTCATCAATGGTACGGCCCACATACTTCTCATTACCTGGTACCGGTGTTGCTGCGATAATAACTGTGTCTCCAGGAAGAATGTCTACTTTACGATGAGTAGAACGAGCCATCCGAGTCAATGCAGACATTGGCTCGCCTTGACTTCCTGTGCAGAGAATAACAACACGGTCAGCAGCCATTTTACCTACTTCTTCAGGTTCAATGATCATGCCGTCCGGAATATCCAGATAGCCCAGATCCGAAGCAATACCTACAACATTCACCATGCTGCGTCCAATGACAGCCACTTTGCGGCCAGTCACTTCTGCTGCATTAATGACCTGTTGGATCCGGTGTACGTTGGAAGCAAAGGTAGCCACAACAACGCGCTGGCTCGCTTTACGGAAGATATCTTCCAGAACGATACCAACATTTTTCTCGGAAGGCGTAAAGCCTGGTTTCTCGGCATTGGTACTGTCAGACAAAAGCGCAAGCACGCCATTCGTACCGATCTGTGCCATACGTTGAAGATCCGCATATTGACCATTGACTGGTGTGTGGTCGAATTTGAAGTCACCTGTGTGAACTACAGCACCTTCTGGTGTTTCAACACATACACCAACGGAATCCGGAATACTATGGTTAGTAGCAAAGAAAGTTGCTTTCAATACCGATCCAAGTTGGATCTCGGAATCAGCATCAATCAGAATGCGTTTTGTTTCACCCAGCAAATTGGCTTCTTTGAGCTTGTTTTCCACCAGTCCGAGTGTCAGCTTGGTTCCGTATACAGGAACGTTAAGGTGTTTCAGAACATACGGCAATCCACCGATATGATCTTCGTGACCGTGAGTCAAAATGATACCTCTTACTTTGTCACGGTTCTCAGTCAAGTACGAAATGTCAGGAATGACAATGTCAATTCCGAGCATATCTTCTTCAGGGAATTTAAGGCCAGCATCTACGACTACAATGTCGTTAGCGTATTGGATGACATACATATTTTTACCAATCTCGCCTACGCCGCCCAGTGCAAAAATCATCAGTTTATCGTTATTATTTTTCTTAGACAAATGAATCTGAACCTCCTATGGTAGTTGGACGTCGTACCTTATTATTTTATTTATTGTAAGTTAAAAAAGTAATCTCCACATGACAAACCAATAGATAGGCATGTATGCAAAAGAACACCTTTATTCACGATATTTGGAAGAAGTTCTTCGAAGTAATTCCCCTTCACCAACAAGTTGGATTTGAAATGATTCCTTCTTAGCCGTTCCTTCCCTTTTCACCGCAAAGCCACATCTCGAAACGATGTCGCTTTCAATTTCAAAAAAATACCGCACCCAGTCACTTGACATCATTATACATGATTAAAAACAAAAAAAACAAGTCACTCTGTCGTTGAGCCCTAGGTTTCCCTTTATCAGCAAGGTTGAAACAACCCAAAAAAGCGAAAAAAGAACCGCTTCTTCTTTCGCAGAAGAGCGGTTCCTGTCTGTTTAAAATAGGTTACCACAATTGATAAATTCAAGACATGTGCCTGCTATTCATTAAACAAGGCACGGATAAAGCCCTGCTCGTCTTCGGTTGGAGCAATGAGCGGTAGACGTACAGAACCCACATTTATCCCACGTAACGTCAGTGCATATTTCACTGCAACCGGGTTCGGCAAAGGCTGAGGACACTCAAACAAACCTTTGAACACCGGGAAAAGCTGCTGATGCAACCTCGTTGCCTTTTGAGTGTCTCCGGCGACAAAGGAATCAATCATCTGCTTCATCTCTGAACCAACCACATGGCTCGCGACGCTAACAATGCCGTATGCGCCTACCGTGATCGCTGGTAAGCCTGACGCATCGTCTCCCGTATATACTTTAAAGTGATCGGGTGCACCTGCAGCGACGAGAGTCACATGCTCCAAAGAAGCACATTCTTTTGTAGCCACGATATTCGGTATCTGAGCCAGGCGAAGCGTTGTGGCCGCAGACAAGCAGGCCGAGGTACGCCCTGGTACGTTATATAGCATCACAGGCAGTTTGGTTGAGCTCGCGATGGCTTCAAAATGTTGGAACATGCCTTCCTGGCTTGGTTTGTTGTAATAAGGAACGACCAAAAGGACCCCATCCACGCCGACACGTTCAGCTTCTTGAGTCAGATGGATCGAATGGGCAGTATTGTTAGACCCTGTTCCGGCAATGATTTTGCATCTTCCTGCAGCATGCTTTACTGCAAACTCAAAAAGCTGCACCTTCTCACTGTCGCTAAGTGTAGGAGATTCACCGGTCGTACCGGACACCACAAGTGCTTCAGATTTTTGATCTGCAATTAAATAGTCTATAAGCCTTGCAGCTTCCTCCCAATGAATCTCCCCCTGTTCGTTGAACGGAGTGACCATTGCTGTAATCAATCTTCCAAAGTCCAATTCGATTTCCTCCTTCAAAACAGGTCTGGCTCCGATCGCTTCTATTTACAGATGAAGTTCGAATGAGGTATGAAGCGCCCTCAGGGCCTGAACCATATCTTCTTTTTTTACAAGTACCCAGATGGTTGTGTTCGAATCTGCCGATTGCAAAATCTGAATGTCAGCCAGTGTTAACGATTCAACGATTCTTGCCATGATGCCAGGCACACCGTTAATTCCACCGCCGATCACCGAAACTTTGGCACAGCCGGACAGACTTTGAGGTTTAAGACCAATCTCTTGCAATACTTGAATTGCTTTTTCAGAGTCACTGTCAAATACCGTATAGACGACTCCTGAAGGGGTAACATTAATAAAATCAACACTAATCGAATTTTCAGCCATGGTTTTGAAGACTTTCAGCTGCAGCCGATCTGCGCCTCCAGGTACATCTACTGTGATTTGGGTAACATTGCTAACGTAAGCAATCCCCGTCACATAACGATCTACTATGCCTGTCTGCACATCCTGGAAGCCTTCCGGATGGGTAACAAGGGTTCCTTCGCTGTCTGCAAAAGTGGAACGCACACGTACAGGAATTTGCGATTGCATTGCAATTTCAACTGCTCGGGGGTGAATAACCTTGGCCCCATGATGCGCCATATTACAGATCTCCGCATAACTCACCACAGTTAACGGACGTGCATCCTCTACAATTCGCGGATCGGCAGTCAGAATGCCGTTTACATCCGTATAGATATCCACCATCTCTGCATGAAGAGCAGCCCCAAGTGCCGTCGCTGATGTATCACTACCCCCACGGCCTAAAGTGGTAAAGTCCCCGCTCTCTGTCTGCCCTTGGAAACCAGTAACAATAACAACACGATTTTTTTGAAGCTCCTCCAGCACACGAACAGGACGGACATCCAAAATCCGGGCATTCCCGAAATTGTCGTCCGTCACAAAGCCTGCCTGCGCACCAGTCAGTACAGTTGTGGGAATGTTTTCATGTTCCAGAAGACTGCTGAGCGTTGTAGCTGATATGATTTCACCGCAGCACAACAATAAATCCTTTTCACGTGCAGACAGCGAATTACCATTTTGTGCAGCCCAGTCGAGCAGTGTATCTGTAGCATAAGGTTCACCCCTGCGGCCCATAGCGGACACAACAATGACAAGACTAAGTCCTGCCTCAAGTTCACGTTTAATATGACGGAGCACGTGCTCTCTCGCCTGAACTGTAGAGAGTGACGTGCCTCCAAATTTCTGTACCATGATACGCATCTTAATTCCTCCATTTGTGTACGCAAGAAGACTGGACACGGTCAAATCAACAAATGGATCAACCCAGGGAGCGTTCCGATGCAATAAATTCAGCAATGATTACGACATTATATGCCGTTTTTCCTCTGTAGATTGCTCAAAGCAATTCACAAACTGAAGCTCGGTTATCACCGATCACGACATGCATATCTTCATGAACGCATCCCGCTTGCGATCATTTCACTGCAAGCAGGAATGCCCTTCAACGACAGGAACGCGTACACAGAAAGCTGTTAAACTTCCGACATATCGTCCCCCATGATTTTCTTTGTCTACCCTAACCAAGTTCAATTCTTCATGCGTATAACCGTTATCCTGGAACTTCTCCACTGTGAAATCAAACCCGTAAGCATTCGTTAAACTTGGTTAATAAACGATTAAGCCTGAGCAGAACGTTCCACAATCATTGGCTGTAACTGTTTACCTTCCAGTGCACTCCAGCATGCCTCTGGAATAAGTTCCATTTTTGCTACTAACGAGTTTGGTTTCTTCACCGGATCATCCTGCCCGAACGGTACAAAGTACATATATTTTGCCACAAGCAGTTTGGCGATGTTCGCGGCATTCAGTCCCAGACCATCATTTGTGGAGATGGCAAGCACTACCGGACGCTGATTCCGCATCTGGGCTTTGGCTGCCATCAGCACAGGGCTATCGGTCATCGCATTAGCCAGCTTACTGGTGGTGTTCCCTGTGCAGGGAGCAATCACGAGCACATCAAGCAATTTGGCTGGCCCGAGCGGTTCCGCCTCAACAATTGTAGAAATGATATCATTACCGGTTATATCTTTCAACTGTTTTTGCCAGTTCTGAGCCGTACCAAAGCGTGTATCCGTTGTTAATACCGAATTGGAAATAATCGGAATAACATTTGCGCCCTCAGTCACAAACCGGCTAATTACCGGCATAACCTCTTCAAACGTACAATGAGAACCTGTAATCGCATAACCTACCGTTTTACCCTTCCAGTTCATAGTTCAACCTCCCGTGCGTTTTGTTCTTCCAAAAGCAAACGGATCAACACGTCGGCAATAATGCCGCCAGCCGTTTTGGGAGCAACAATGCCGGGGAGGCCTGGCGCTAGAAGCGCCTTAATGCCGCGTTTTTCAGCATATCTGAAATCGCAGCCGCCAGGAGCGGATGCGAGGTCAATAATGACTGCTTTTTGCGGCATTCTGGACAGGATTTGTGCTGTGATTATCATAGTCGGTATCGTATTAAAAAGCAAGTCAACTGCCCCGGTTTGAGCGGCCAAATCCGTTGTCATGAAAGGCTTCCAGCCCATGATGTTAGCACGAGCTGCATCTTCTTCCCGCCTGATTCCCACCCGTACATTTGCCCCTAGACCCTGGAGCGTTTTCGCCATTGTGAATCCTGTTCGACCGAGCCCAAGCACAATACATTCCGACCCGTGGATCGTGAAGTCCGTCTCCCGAATCGCCATAGCGACCGCTCCCTCAGCTGTCGGTATCGAGTTGTAGAGCGCAATATCGTCACGATCCAATACCTCAATAAGCCGCAAGCCGTTATCCACGCACAACTCACGCAAAAATGGCTTTGCCATTCCTGTGAAAACAATACAATGCTCTGGCAATGCCGCTATCTGTTCTTTTTTGAGGAAAATCGGCAAGTCACTGAATGAGGTGCTCACTTTCCCCTGATCATCACATCCAACCACGGGCAGCACCAGCACATCCGCAGATGCCAACACCTCATCCTCCAGCTCATGATGTTCGATCCCCGGTATAGAACGCTCCAGCTTGTCGAAACCGACCACACTCACTGTGGCATCCAGCTCTGCGCATTTTTGAATGACTTCAAGCTGCCGCGCATCTCCGCCCAGGACTACTATCCGGACTCCGGTCAGCATCGGGACGTCACTCCTTTCACCACATGTATGCCTTATCGTATGCAGGGGCCCACAGGGGGGTGAAAACATTTCCTATCTCTTCACCAAACAAAAAAGGCCTTCCCGCATGGGAAGGCCCTTCATCATTCGTAGCCGTTTATTATTTTCCGGTATGACCGAATCCACCTTCGCCGCGAACCGTTTCCGAAAGCTCGCTCACTTCGGTTAGTTCAACAGCAGGCACAGTCTGAAACACGATCTGGGCAATGCGTTCACCCCGTACAATCGTGAATGGCTCCTGACCCAGATTAATCAAGAGCACTTTAACCTCACCCCGGTAATCCGCATCAATGGTACCCGGTGTGTTTAAACAGGTAATGCCGTGTTTGAACGCCAGGCCACTGCGTGGGCGAATCTGTGCTTCAAGGCCCGCAGGCATAGCCATAGCCAGACCTGTCGGAATCAGCGTGCGCTGTCCCGGCTGAAGTACCACGTCCTCCTGAAGCGCAGCAACTACATCAAAACCTGATGCAAGCTCCGACATTTTTTGAGGCAGTTTAATATCTTCATTGCCCGGTAACTTTTGAATTTGAACGTAATGCAACAAAATCATCCCTTCTTAATCCAGCAATGGTGCGATCAGAGGCACCGACCATAGCAAGCGCAAACGGCTCCGCGAACATCAGGTCAAGTACAGCATCGATATCTTCCATCGTTACTTGTTCAATTTTGGCGATCATTTCATCCAGCGTATGGTGTCTGCCCAGCATCAGTTCGTTTTTACCCAAACGATTCATCCGGCTTCCCGTGCTTTCCAAACTGAGAATCAGACTTCCCTTCAGCTGTTCTTTTCCTTTGCGCAGCTCATCTTCCGTCAGACCGTTAACTGCAAGATCCTGCAGAACCTCTTTAGTCAAGTCCAACACTTCTTTCGTTTGTTTTGGTGCAGTACCAGCATATATCGTGAACAGACCACTGTCCGCATGAGAACTGTGATAGGAATATACGGAGTATGCCAGTCCGCGTTTTTCACGAATTTCCTGGAAGAGTCTGGAGCTCATGCCGCCACCAATAGCATTGTTCAATACAACCATGGCAAACTGCAGTGGGTCTCCAATTTTGCAGCCCGGGAACGAAATACAGATGTGATTCTGTTCGGTTTTCTTCTTGTGAAAGAGCTGCCCGCTCTGGAATTTGGGAACGGTGATCTGTTCTGCCGCACCATGAACGTCAAATGATCCAAAGTGTTTTTCCATCAACTCAATCACACTGTCATCAATATTACCTGCGATACTAATCACTGTGTTCTCAATGGTGTAGTGCTCTTTCATATAAGCACGCAGATCGTTCGAACCCATCGCTTTGAGTCGTTCCTCCGTACCCAAAATCGGGTAAGCCAGTGGATGCTCTCCATAAGCAGCCGTAGCCATCAGATCATGTACCATATCATCCGGGGTATCCTCGTACATTGAAATCTCTTCCAGGATGACATTTTTCTCCTTGATGAGCTCGCCATCATCCATTTTGGAACGGAAAAACATGTCAGACAATACATCTACAGCGATAGGCAGATGCTCATCCAATACTTTAGCATAATAACATGTGTATTCTTTTGAAGTGAACGCGTTCACGTTACCGCCGATAGCATCAAACTGTTCCGCAATTGCCTTGGCATCGAAACGATCCGTTCCCTTGAACAACATGTGCTCAATAAAATGTGATACTCCATTGTTAACAGGCTGCTCGTTGCGCGATCCTGTCTTGACCCATATACCAAAAGACACGGAACGACAGGTCGGAATCTGTTCCATGACTACCCTGAGGCCATTGCCCAGCTGAATTTTTTTCACGGTTGGCCCTCCTACATCTCTATAATTGCCCTGATCTCCAAAAACGAAATCGACATTTGGTTCCAACTGTTTGATATTAACAAAAAAACGCCGCTCACTCAACCGCTGGAGCTTTTATGCGTTCCGAAGATAACGTCTCACTCACTGTACCAAGAACGAGGCCTTTCGCACGAATCGACTCAATCATGCCTTTCAGCGCTCCTGAAGAGGATGCAGTGGGATGCATCAAAATTAACGTACCCGCTTCCACTTTTGCCCCAATTTTATTTACAATGGAAGCTGAACTTGGCTTTCTCCAATCGACGGTGTCCAGTGTCCAGAGGACCGTTTGCAACCCCATGCTTGAGGCAATGTCTACGGTTTTCTGATTAAAGTCACCTGACGGGGGAGCAAACCAGCGGTTTTCCACCCCTAGCGTCTCCTTGAGTAGATCCTCTGTCTTGCTTATCTCAAGTCTGGCCCGTTCTGCGCTCAATCGACTCATGTTCGGATGAGAGTACGCATGGTTGGACAGTTCATGACCCCGTTTCTGAATCTCTTTGGCGAGCTCGGCATTTTTCTTTAACCAGCTTCCATCCAGAAAAAAGGTCGCCTTCACCTTCTCAGCATCGAGCGTGTCAAGCATCGGGATAATATACTCATTCCCCCAAGCCACATTAATCATAAACGAGACCATCGGCTTTGCCGGATTTCCCCGGTATACCGGGTGAGCCCCAAGATCCTTGAGCTGGATTTCTGGTTCAACCTGACGATAAACATAAGCAATTTTGGTATTGAGGTTACCACCCAGTGCCTTGCGATACGTGGCTTCCACATCAATCTCCAAGCCGTTATATCCCGGTATTGCCTTCCATACCCTGTCCACTTTGGCGTTGACCGGGGCTACTTTTGTTTCGGCCGCTTTATCACGGATCGCCGACAACAGGGCATCCTCTCCAGTCGCCTCTTGAAACATATCAAATGCATTCTGTGTCCCCGGGCCATCCCGAATCTCCGTAATGTATGTACGTACACTGCCTACTTGTCCGACCAGTATGACAGCCGCCACACCCGCCAGAACTGCAACCAGCTTTTTGGATTGGTTTTTCACAGTTCCATCCTCCCGCCGTCTTTGTCCCCATCATATGAGGACAAGGGCAAGAATATGAACAAATTCAGGCAGTCTATTGAAACCCATTAACGTTTCCGATTTTAGGCGTTAAAAAAAGAGCCAGAAATCACATTCTGTCTCTTCATTCAATGGATCTGTAAAAATTAAGGCAGAGCTTAGGACTGCGCCGGAGCTTCAGCCGTCAATACTGCTTTGCGGGACAAGTTGATGCGACCTTGTTGGTCAATTTCCGTTACTTTAACGGTAATGGAATCACCTACGGCTACAACATCTTCTACTTTGGCAACACGCTCTGTTGACAGTTGTGAGATGTGAACCAGACCCTCTTTGTTCGGCAGAACTTCGACAAATGCACCGAATTTCTCAACACGTTTTACTTTGCCGACATAAATCTCGCCGACCAGCACTTCACGTACGATTCCTTCGATAATCGATTTTGCCTTATCGTTCATGTCCTGGTTGGAAGAAGCGATAAATACGCGTCCATCCTGTTCAATATCAATTTTAACACCAGTTTCCTCGATGATTTTATTGATAATTTTACCACCAGCACCGATAACATCACGGATTTTATCCGGATTAATATGCATAGTCGTAATTTTAGGCGCATATTGAGAGAGCTGCTCACGTGGTGTTTTCATTACTTCGGTCATTTTGCCAAGGATATGCATGCGGCCTTCTTTGGCTTGAGCCAAAGCTTCGGACAAAATTTGACGATCAATACCATCAATTTTAATATCCATCTGGATCGCTGTTACACCTTCAGGTGTTCCTGCCACTTTGAAGTCCATGTCACCCAGGTGATCTTCCATACCTTGAATATCACTAAGAATGGACACATGCTCTCCATCTTTAATCAGACCCATAGCTACCCCTGCAACCGGAGCTTTAATTGGTACACCAGCATCCATCATGGCAAGCGTACTTGCGCAGATACTTGCTTGTGAAGTTGATCCGTTTGATTCCAATACTTCTGATACCAGACGAATTGTGTACGGGAAGTCCGTCTCCGAAGGAATAACTTTAGCAAGAGCACGTTCACCCAATGCACCATGTCCAATCTCACGACGGCCTGGAGCACGCAATGGACGAGCTTCACCCACGCTGAATGGCGGGAAGTTGTAATGATGCATGAAGCGTTTGGTTTCTTCCAAGCTGATTCCGTCCAAAATCTGAACATCACCCAATGCACCCAACGTACAAATGCTAAGTGCTTGTGTTTGACCACGTGTGAACAAACCGGAACCATGTGTACGCGGCAGCAATGATGTATCACACTCAATTGGACGAATCTCAGCAAGTCCACGTCCGTCCGGACGAACCTTATCATGTGTGATCAAGCGGCGCACTTCTTCTTTGACGATGTCGTGCAGCACTTCTTTCACGTCTTTGAGCAGTTCAGGGTTCTCGATGTATTGCTCTTCAAAATGAGCAACAGTTTCGTCATTCACTGCATCAATCGCATCTTGACGAGCATGCTTCTCAGCGATTTTAACTGCTTCTACCAAGCGAGCACTCGCATATTCACGTACAGCACTGTTCACTTCAGCATTTACAGCGTGCAGTTTTACAGCCATTTTTTCTTTGCCGGCCACTTGAACCAGTTCTTCAATGACAGCCACAATGTTCTTGATTTCATCATGTCCGAACATGATGGCTTCAAGCATGACTTCTTCCGGAACTTCGTTTGCTTCTGCCTCTACCATCATGATGGCATCTTTGGTTCCAGCAACAACGAGTTCAATTTCACTGACTTCAAGCTGTGCAATGGTTGGGTTGATAATGAATTCCCCATCAATACGTCCAACTTTTACGCCACCAATTGGCCCGTTGAATGGTACGTCCGAAATGCTCAGTGCAGCCGATGTACCGATCATGGCAGCAATCTGTGGTTCACAGTCCTGATCAACACTCATAACGATGTTAAGAACTTGTACATCATTACGGAAACCTTCAGGGAACAATGGACGAATTGGACGGTCTGTCAGACGGCTAGCAAGAATGGCTTTCTCGCTTGGTCTTCCTTCCCGTTTAATGAATCCGCCTGGAATTTTACCTACAGCATACAATCTTTCCTCGTAGTTCACCGTGAGCGGGAAAAAGTCCAGATCTTTCGGTTCGCTTGATGCGGTAACGGTACACAAAACAACCGTATCTCCGTATGTTACTTTAACAGCAGCATTTGCCTGTTTAGCCAAACGTCCTGTTTCAAGCACAAGCGTTCTTCCACCAAGCTGCATTTCAACACGCTTTTCCATGAAATCCCTCCTTCTAATCGTTCCTAACACAATGGATTCTGCATTTTCTCAGTATTTCCTGCTTGTCCTGCATTCATTAACTTGCAAAACAAAAGCTCCTTGCGGAGCTGTCATCTACAAATATATGGCAACATGTTCATCTACAAAACAACCCGGCTGTAAACTCCGCTTCACCCTCCATACAGAGGAACGACGGAAAACAGCCAGGTTGGTTTTGAAAACATGTACGATAATTAACGACGCAATCCGAGTTTCTCGATCAATGCGCTGTAACGTTTAACATCTTTGTTTTTCACGTAAGCCAAAAGCTTACGACGTTGACCTACCATTTTCAAAAGTCCACGACGTGAGTGGTGGTCTTTCTTATGCGTACGCAAGTGGTCTGTCAAACTTCTGATGTTTTCCGTAAGGATAGCAACTTGCACCTCAGGTGATCCAGTATCGGACTCATGAGTTTTGTGCTCGTCGATCAGTTGTTGTTTACGTTCTTGAGTCAATGCCATCCTATTCACCTCCTTCATTATAATCGCCATTAGCCTCGTTACCGCCGGTGAGAGCGTGCAACCAAGCTAAGGTTGTCTGTTGTCCAAAACGACAACGTAGTACATTATATCATAGTTGCCTAACTAAAGTAAATGTAAACATACATTTTACTTAGAATTTCAACCTAAGAGTCTTGCAGCAGTCAAGGCATCTTCCCGAATCTGGTTGATCAAAGCGTCGATGGAGTCAAACTTGCGTTCTTCCCGAATATAGTGAACCAGTTCGACCTTCAGTTCCTCATCATAGAGATGCCCATCAAAATCAAGCACATGTACTTCAAATGTAGGCTTCATCCCACTATCGTGGAACGTAGGCTTCACACCGAGGTTCATTACCCCTCGCAACGACTGTTCCCCATGATATACGCGTACAGCATACACACCTTTTGCTGGTGCCACATAATGATCTGTCAATTCGAGATTGGCAGTAGGGAAACCAATGGTCCGGCCGCGTTTCTCTCCATGGATAACGGTTCCTCTGATACTGTATGGACGTCCAAGCCACTGACTCGCTTCATCCATTTCTCCACGTTTAAGCAAACCACGAATTAAAGAACTGCTAACCTTCTCGCCATTAAGCAGGAAAGGAGGTACAGTTTCCACAGCCATCTCATTGCTGCCCAGCGAACGAAGCATCTGTTCATCACCGGCTCCCTTGTGACCAAAACGGAAGTCAAAACCAACGACCGCCGTTCGTGTCTGAAGCGGAAAGAGCAGATCATGTACAAACTGCTCTGGTGCTAAATGTGAAAATTCTTCATTAAACTCCACAACATATAACACATCAACGCCCATCTCTGCCAAGATATCTTCCTTATCTCTCAGAGGCGTCAAGTAACCTTCATAATCTCCTTTGCGCATGACTTCCTTCGGATGCGGATGGAAGGTCATTACCGCTGACTGCATGCCCTTTTCACGAGCAATGCGGACAGCTGACAGAATGACGCTTGCATGTCCGAGATGCATTCCGTCAAATTGGCCAATGGCCAGCACCTGGGGTTGTCTACGCAATTCATCGGAAGTTAATGTCTGCGGATACGTTAGCATTACGGTTTTCATACAATCATTCACCTGCATTTCACTTGATAGACCGAGCTTAACATCACATGAACCTAAACTCAAGGCCTCTTTATTCCGGTAAAAATACCTTAACCGCTCGAACTGTTGGTTTATGTTCATCCCGTTCGAAAATACCGAGAAATGTACCATCCTGAGCATATAACCGCAAAAGTCCTGGCTGCTCCACGGGCGGCTCCAATAAACGTGCAGACAATTTCTGACCTTGGAGAGCGCCTTTGGTGTTATCCTCTGGAACTTTATGGGCAGGCATGTAGTCAACGGCAACATCTACCGAAATCAGAACTTCAGCCAGCGTACCAGCAGCCATATGCTGTTCCACATCCTCAAATCGCAAGCACCGATCCGCTGTAATTCCCGCAGAAATGGTACGCTCAAGCTGTACCATGGTAGATGGGTATCCCAGTTCTCGGCCGATATCTACGCACAATGTTCGAATATATGTCCCTTTGGAACATAATGCCCGGAAGGAAATATCTGTTGTGTCGCCATGCGTTTCGATTCCGGTCAGTTCAATCTCGTAAATCGTAACCTCACGGCTCTTTCGCTCCACTGTTTTGCCTTCACGTGCAAGCTCATACAGACGTTTACCGTCAACTTTTACTGCTGAATACATGGGTGGAACCTGCGAAATCGTACCCTTGAACTGATTCAGGACCTCAAGCACCTGTTCTTCGGTAACTTGGACTGGTTCTTCCGAACGTTCAATAACCTCACCTGTCAGATCCTCCGTGTCCGTAGACAGACCCAATCGTAGTGTTGCCAAGTACTCTTTCGGAAGTTCCTGCATGTATTCGACTACCCGTGTGGCCCGTCCAAGGCACAGCGGAAGTACACCTGTAACTTGTGGGTCCAACGTTCCGGTGTGTCCAATACGTTTCATTTTCAGAATGCGTCGCATTTTCGCTACAACATCATGCGAGGTGAATCCTGCCGGCTTGTATACAGACAAAATTCCTTCAAGTGGTTTTACCATTGCGCATTCACCTGCTTCAGCACTTTAGCTACAATTTCTTCCAACTCACCTTCCACACGACACCCGGCAGCCAGTACGTGGCCTCCTCCGCCAAATGTCTGTGCAAGCGCAGCAACATCGACTTTACCTGCCGACCGCAGAGACACTTTTACTGCGTTATTGTTGATGACTTTGAAAAAAATCCCCACTTCTACACCTTGAATATTACGTGGATAGTTTACAACGCCTTCGAGATCCTCATTGGCCGCTCCACATGCAATCATATCTTCGGGCGTAATAACCACCCAGGCAATTTTTCCATCCTCTGTCATCTGCAGACTTGAAAGTGCCTGATTCAATATCCGAACTTGGGGAAGCGTAACCTGTTCAAGCAAAATTTGTGCAAGGTACGGTCCATTTACACCATGCTCAAGCAATTTGGATGCGGTTGACATTACATTTGGACTGGTATTCGCGTACCGGAATCCGCCTGTATCCGTAAGCAACCCTGTATATATAGCCGTTGCAGCATCTTGATTCAACGTCACCGGGAACAAGTTTACAAAATCAAACAGGATCTCTGCAGTAGCTGCCGCATCCGGCTTAATGATATTAACCGTTCCATAAGCATCATTGGTGGGGTGGTGATCAATATTTAGAATAACAGCATCTTCTTCGAAATAATGGCGAGTTAGGCCCACTCTTGCAAAGTCTGCACAGTCTACACAAATCACTGCTTTATATTTACGCTGCGGTGGTTGTTCGGTCATGTTCACGATTTCGTCTGCGCCCCACAAAAAACGCATCCGCTGCGGGATCTCACCTTCATTAATCATCGTGAATGTCTTCCCCAGACATGACAGCAGCCAGCCCACTGTTACCGTCGAGCTGACTGCATCACCGTCCGGCTGTACATGCGACACGACCAGGTAATCATCATGCTCCAGCAGAAATTGCTTTCCTGCCTGAAGCGCCTGTTCATAAGTGTGCATTGCCGTCTCCTTTATGCTGTTACTGGGATTCGTTCTTGTCGGTACCGATGTCGCCAAGCAGCTTCTCAATACGGCTACCATAAGCGATCGATTCGTCGATCTTGAATATCAATTCAGGTACATGGCGAAGTCTAATTCGCTTGCCCAGCTCGGAACGCAAAAATCCATTTGCTTTATCGAGTGCTTTAAGCGAGTTATCCTTTTGCTCCTGTTCACCGAAGACACTCAGATAAACTTTGGCTTGCGACAAGTCGTTAGTCACGTCGACACCTGTTACGGTAATGAAGCCGATACGTGGATCTTTCAGTTCGGACTGGATGAGCACGCTCAATTCTTTCTTGATCTGCTCGCCCACTCTACCTGTACGAATCTTGGCCATAGTTGTTCACCTCATGCTTCCTTGCTTATCGTTGTACCGTCTCCATAACAAAGGCTTCGATAACGTCGCCTTCTTTGAGATCGTTATAGTTATCAAGAGTGATACCACATTCGTAGCCTTGAGCTACTTCTTTGGCATCATCTTTGTAACGTTTCAGTGAATCAAGCTTACCTTCGTAAAGAACAATGCCATCACGAATCAAGCGTGCTTCCGCTGAGCGCGTAATTTTGCCGGAGGTAACCATACATCCTGCAATGGTACCCACTTTACTGATTTTGAACGTGCTGCGAACTTCAGCATGACCGATTACATTTTCTTTGTAGATCGGATCAAGCATTCCTTTCATCGCCTGTTCAATCTCTTCGATTACGCTATAGATGACACGGTGAAGACGAATGTCTACTTGCTCTTGATCTGCAGTTACTTTCGCCTGATTATCAGGACGAACGTTGAAACCGATCACGATGGCATTGGATGCCGCTGCCAAGATGATGTCGGATTCGGTAATTGCACCAGCACCGCTATGAATGATCTTCACGCGCACGCCTTCAACCTCGATTTTTGCAAGTGAACCCTTCAATGCTTCAACAGAACCTTGAACGTCACCTTTAATAATGACATTCAGATCTTTGATTTCACCATCTTTGATGTGTTGGAACAGATCGTCCAGTGTTACACGTGTGTTGGTACCCAAATCGGATTCACGTTGCGTGATCGCACGTTTATCAGCGATTGAACGAGCTTTACGCTCATCCTCAAATACCATGAATGGATCTCCCGCACCTGGAACTTCAGTCAACCCTGTGATCTCTACAGGAGTAGAAGGTCCAGCTTCTTTCAGACGGCGACCTTTATCATTCACCATCGCACGTACGCGACCGAAGCAGTTACCTGCTACAAAGGCATCTCCAACTTTCAACGTACCATGCTGTACCAAAATACGGGCAACTGGGCCGCGTCCTTTATCCAGCTCGGCTTCGATCACTGTACCACGGGCACGTTTGTCCGGGTTCGCTTTGTACTCGTTCACTTCAGCAACGAGCAGGATCATTTCAAGCAGACCTTCCAGACCCATTCTTTGTTTCGCCGAAACGTTAACAAAGATGGTGTCACCGCCCCATTCTTCCGGAACGAGTTCATAGTTGGTCAGTTCTTGTTTTACTTTGTCCGGATCTGCACCAGGCTTATCGATTTTGTTAACCGCAACGATAATAGGCAGACCCGCTGCTTTTGCGTGGTTAATAGCTTCAACAGTCTGTGGCATAACGCCGTCATCCGCAGCAACAACGATGATGGTAATATCCGTTACTTGTGCACCACGAGCACGCATTGCTGTAAACGCTTCGTGACCCGGTGTATCCAGGAACGTGATTTTTTTGTTGTTGATTTCTACTTGATAGGCACCGATATGCTGGGTGATTCCGCCAGCTTCGCCGCCCGTTACATTCGTGGAACGAATGGCATCAAGTAGTGTTGTTTTACCATGGTCAACGTGACCCATAATCGTTACAACTGGAGGACGGGATTGCAGATCCGCAGGATCATCGTTCTCTTCCACAGTTTCGAAACGATCGTCTTCAAGTACAATTTTCACTTCAACCTCAACACCGAATTCACCTGCGAGCAGAAGAATGGTATCGATATCGAGCTCTTGGTTAATTGTAGCCATAACACCCATACCAATGAGTTTCTTGATAACTTCGGAAGCATCTTTGTGAAGCAGCTTCGCTGTTTCACCCACAGTCATATCACCACGTACGATGATTTTCTTAGGTGTGTTATCAATTTTCTCGCGTTGTTGGTACTGCTGCTGGTTTCTGTTACGGTTGTTCTTGCCACCACGGTTACCGCGGAAGTTGCCGCCACGGTTGTCATCGTAACGACGTCCGCCACCGCCACTGTTTGAACGATTGCCGTTGTTATTACCGGAATTTCCTTGACCGCCTCTGCGCTGACCTTGACCTTGGTTCTGTCCTTGGCCACCGCTGCGGTTGCCGCTATTACCAGTGTTGCTTGGTCCAGCACTTCTCACTTGACCGCCACCACTGTTGTTCGTACGTTGTCCTGAACCTTGTGGACGTGAAGCTGTGCTGCTTGTTCCGCCTTGTGGACGTGAAGCCGTACTGCTTTGTCCGCCTTGCGAAGGTCTGGAACGATTACCTGTTTGTCCGCCCTGGCTGGAGCCTTGGGAAGAGTTCGTTCTGTTGCGGCTATCTTGGCCGCTGGGTCTTTGGGAGCCGTTGTTATTGTTTGAATTTGGTCTATTGTTCATACCTACCTGCTTTTCCTGTTGTATTTTTGTTTGTACGGGACTACCGGATGAATTACTGTTGTTCGGCGTGTTCGCTCCGCCGGCCGGCTTGTTGCTGTCCACTGTTTTTTCACTGCGCACGGAGGAAGTAGCGACTGATTTTGCCTCGCTGCTCTGTTTGGATGCTGCAGTGGATTTTATATCTTTAAAAAATTGTTCCACCTTACCCACTGAACCATTCTCCATGACACTCATATGATTGTTTACGGGAATATCCAGTTTTTTAAGAATGGTTATAATTTCTTTGCTGCTCATATTAATGGACTTCGCATATTCATAAACTCGCAATTTATCCTTGTTTTCCTGTTTACTCAATATACTCCACCTCCGACATTATACCGACTTGCTTGGAGATCATTTTTGCAAACCCACGGTCCGTTACCGCAAGAACAACCCGCGTTTCTTTACCGATACTTGAACCCAGACTATCCCGGTCAAATCCGATCACCAGCGGAACTTTGTAGGTTCCGCATTTGTCGCGAAATTTCTTCTGTGTATTGGCCGAGGCGTCACCCGCAACAATAACCATCTTAGCTTCGGAAGAACGGATCGCCTTGAGCACGATTTCTTCACCTGTCACCAGTTTGCCTGCACGCATGGAGAGTCCCAGATAAGACAACGCTTTGTTATTCATCATGATCACGCTCCTGCGCTGCGATGAAATCATCTTCAACTGAAGCGAAATCAGCAGCCAATTGCTCGTAAATTTCAGGTGAAACCTTGCCCTTCAACGCCCGATCCAAAGACCGGTTTTTGAGTGCAAGTTTAAAACAGGATTCCTTGCCGCATAAATAAGCGCCACGTCCGGACTTTTTGCCAGTCAAATCGATCAGCACTTCATCCTCTGGCGTTTTAACGATACGGATCAGTTGCTTTTTGGGCATCATTTCTTGACACGCCACACATTTGCGCAGCGGTACTTTTTTCTGCTTCATACGTTAGCGCCCCCCGTGCTTTACTTTAATCGACGGAGACGGAATCTTGGTGCATTTCTGAAGAAGAATCTTTTTCTCTGCCGAATTCCTGTTCCGCCTGGCTCTCGCTCTTGATATCGATTTTCCAGCCGGTCAGCTTCGCTGCCAGGCGGGCATTTTGGCCCTTGATGCCGATAGCGAGGGACAGTTGATAGTCAGGTACGATGACACGGGCCATCTTCTCTTCTTCAAACACTTGAACTTCCAACACTTTGGAAGGACTCAATGCATTAGCCACATATTCGTCTACCTGTTCGGAGTAACGAACGATGTCAATCTTTTCACCGCGCAGCTCACCCACAATGGTCTGCACGCGCATGCCTTTAGGGCCTACACATGATCCAACCGGGTCAACTTCCTCATTGCGTGAATGTACGGCAATTTTGGAGCGGAAGCCCGCTTCACGTGCAACGGAGCGAATCTCAACGACCCCGTCAAAGATTTCAGGAACTTCCAGTTCAAAGAGACGTTTCAAAAGACCCGGATGTGTGCGGGACAAAATGATTTGCGGCCCTTTGGTCGTGTTCTCGACCTTGGTGATGTAAGCCTTAATACGGTCACCATGAACAAATTTTTCATTCGGCATCAATTCGGTTAACGGCAATGCCGCTTCGATTTTGCCCAGATCGATGTAGATATTGCGCAAATCCTGACGCTGCACCACTCCCGTAACGATATCCTCTTCCTTGTCTACGAAAGCGTTGTAGATCAGGCCGCGTTCGGCTTCACGAATCCGCTGGGTCACTACCTGTTTGGCAGTCTGTGCGGCGATACGTCCGAAATCGCGCGGCGTAACCTCAATCTCCGCAATATCTTCCAGCTGGAAGTGTGGGTTAATTTCACGTGCAGCAGGCAACGAAATTTCGGTGCGTGAATCGAGGACTTCCTCCACGATCAATTTGCGTGCATATACACGAATAACTCCAGTGTTGCGGTTCATATCAACACGCACGTTTTGAGCGGTGTTGAAATTACGTTTGTAGCTGGAGATTAATGCCGCCTCAATCGCTTCAAACAGCACATCCTTGCTGATCCCTTTTTCCCGCTCCAATTCATTCATTGCTTCAATAAAATCCATACTCATGAATGTTGATCCCCCTTTCAAACATGGCATCTCATACGTAAAACGGCGAAAGGCTCAAAACTCATGAGCACCTTGCCGTTATCGTGAGATGTGTCTTTTTCATTAATAAAGTGAACAAGGCACTTAAAACAGAATGGCCAAGCGCGCACTGGCTACCTTATCATAAGGTACCGTGTACTGCTTCTTGCCTGCTTCGATCACAAGTTCCCCGTTATCAAAGGAAAGCAGTTTACCTTCAAACTCCTTCATTCCATTCACTGCTTCGTAGGTAGTAACAAATACGTTTTTCCCTACGGATTTTGCAACATCCTCCGCTTTTTTCAGTGGACGTTCAGCTCCCGGAGAAGACACTTCAAGGAAATAGACGGTTGGAATCGGATCGTTCTCATCCAGCTTGGCGCTCAGCTGTTCGCTGATCAAGACACAATCATCGATGTCGATGCCACCCTCTTTGTCGACATACACCCGTAAAAACCAGTTGCTGCCTTCTTTGACGTAATCGATGTCAACCAGCTCGAAGCCTTGTTCATTCAAGTAGGGTTGGATCATTTCTTCCACGGTAGATTTAATCTTCGTTGTGCTCAAAACCGATAACCTCCAACTTAGGTTACGCCGACATGTTAAGCCGACAATTTCGTAATACCCAAGATTCTTGTATACCAAAGACTAAAGAGTGGGTTTCCCCACTCTTCAGAAATTCGTACTATCTCGTTCACTTCAGAAATTATAACATAGTCTGGTAATAGTGACAAGTAAGCGATCTTTCAGGTCAATTGCGTACTAATGAAGAAAAAATTACGCAACCTTCTGACAGGCGTTTTTTTGACGGCTTAAGCTTCCATTAAAACAGGGATAATTGATTGCTTTCCGGAAGCCCCCGGAAACAGCCCATGCCAGACAATAGTTCGACAATCGTTTTACTTGCCTTGGATTTTTGCTGAAAATCTTCAATCGACAGAAACTCGCCATGATCTCTTGCCGCCGCTATATTACGTGCTGCATTATCACCGATTCCTGCCAGTGCAGAAAATGGAGGAACCAGTGCATTTCCGTCTACGATAAATTTCGTAGCTTCAGAACGATACAAATCAATCGGCTTGAGTGAGAAACCACGAGCGGCCATTTCTAGAGCCATCTCAAGCACAGGAAGCATGTTTTTTTCTTTTGGCGGTGCCTGGAAACCCAATTGTTCAATTTCAACAATTTTCCGATAGATCGCATCGTACCCCTGACACACCAGCTCGATGTCAAACTCATCTGCACGAACTGTAAAATAGGTTGCGTAGAATTCAATAGGATAATACAGCTTGAAGAATGCAGTACGAACTGCCGAAATGACATAAGCGGCCGCGTGGGCCTTCGGGAACATGTACTGGATTTTGAGACAAGAGTCAATGTACCATTGTGGCACTTTGCAGTTTTTCATCTCATCAATCCACTCCTGAGGCAACCCCCGCCCTTTACGAACACTCTCTGTAATCTTAAAGGCCAGACTTGCATCCATCCCCGCCTTATAGATGAGGAATAACATGATATCATCCCGGCAACCAATTACCGTTTTAATGTTACATGTACCGTTCTTGATCAATTCTTGTGCGTTTCCAAGCCATACCCCTGTTCCGTGGGACAATCCCGAAATCTGCAATAAATCGGCAAAAGACGACGGCTGGGATTCGACAAGCATTTGACGCACAAACTTCGTCCCCATCTCCGGCACACCAAAGGTTGCAACAGGTGAACGGATCTGTTCAGGAGTTACTCCCAGTGCTTCCGTAGAGTTGAACATGCTCATGACTTTTGGATCATTCATCGGAATGGTGGTTGGATCGACCCCGGTCAGATCCTGCAGCATCCGCATCATGGTCGGATCATCGTGTCCTAGGATATCCAGTTTCAACAAGTTCTCTTCAAAGGCGTGATAATCAAAGTGCGTTGTTTTCCACTCTGCAGTAACGTCATCCGCAGGATATTGAACAGGAGTGACATCTTCCACTTCAATATAATCCGGCACAACGACAATGCCCCCGGGATGCTGTCCCGTGCTCCGCTTGACCCCTGTACAACCTGAAGCCAGTCGATTCAATTCAGCTCCGCGCCATTTCTTATGATGCTCTTCCTCATATTTCTTGGCGAAACCAAAGGCTGTCTTCTCGGCAACTGTACCGATGGTGCCAGCCCGAAACACGCTTTTTTCACTAAAGAGTACTTTCGTGTAGTTGTGAGCATGTGGCTGGTAATCACCCGAAAAGTTCAAGTCGATATCGGGAACCTTGTCCCCCTTAAAGCCAAGGAACGTCTCAAACGGTATATCTTGCCCTTCTCCCTTCAGTCTGCCTCCGCAGTCGGGGCATTCCTTCTCTGGAAGGTCGAATCCACTTGGTACACTTCCGTCCAGAAACCATTCGCTGTGCTTACATTCAGAGTTTACACAGATATAGTGAGCCGGAAGCGGATTAACCTCGGAGATGCCTAGGAAGGTTGCAACAACCGATGATCCTACAGATCCCCGGGAGCCTACCAGATAACCATCCTGATTCGATTTTTTCACCAGACGCTCCGAGATCAGATAGTTGGCGGAGAAACCGTATTTGATGATCGGCTGGAGCTCTTTCTCTAGGCGTGCCACTATGACTTCAGGCAGGTCTTCACCATATATCGACTTTGCCGTATTGTAGCAGGTGTTCCGAATTTCTTCATCCGCACCTTCCAGTATTGGCGTAAACAGTTTGTCCGGGAACAGCTTGATTTCCTCAAAGCGATCAGCAAGTTCTATCGTATTCGTGACGACAACCTCGTAGGCTTTGTCCTGACCCAGGAACTGGAATTCCTCCAGCATTTCTGCAGTGGTTCTAAAATGGGCATCCGGTTTGCGCTGGTCTTTCAGCGGACTGAAACCGGTAATTCCGTGGATGGTAATATCCCGATAGATTTTGTCCCTCGGCTCCAAATAATGCACATTGCCTGTAGCAATAACCGGCTTGTTCAATTTCGCTCCGATATCAACTACTTTACGAACCGCAAGTTTCAGTTCCTCCGGTGTGGCCACAAGTCCCTTGTCCACTAGATGCATATACATCGTGAGGGGTTGAATCTCCAAAATGTCGTAAAACTCGGCGATTTCTTCGGCCTCTTCCAGTGATTTATTCAGAACAGCCTCGAAGAACTCACCTTTTTCACATCCGGATATAATAACCAGTCCTTCGCGCAAGCCGACCAGTTTAGACTTCGGAATACATGGGACACGCTTGAAGTATTCCGTATGAGACAAGGAAACCAGCTTGTACAAATTCTTCTTGCCGACATCATTCAATGCATAAATCCCGCAGTGGAATGGACGTGTATTCGACAGATCAACCCCAACGTAATCGTTCAACCGGTCCAGCATGGTTAAGCCTTTTAACTGGGCTGCATCATTCACAAGTCCATTCAGGATTCCAGCAAGTGCAATCGTATCATCAATCGCCCGGTGATGGCTTTCCAGAGCGACTTTGTATTTGTCAGCCAGTGTGTTCAGTCGGTGGTTTTTCATCTTTGGATACAAAAGCCGTGCCAATTCCAACGTATCCAGCACAGGGTTGGGCAGCTCAGGCATACCCAAATTTTTAAGGGACGCCTGGATAAAGCCCATATCGAATCGTGCATTGTGCGCGACCAGCACGCCATCACCCGCAAACGCAACAAAGTCACGAATGACCGGTTCAAGCTCCGGTGCATCTTTGACCATCTCATCCGTAATGTTGGTCAATTGCTGAATGTTGTACGGAATTCGTTCATGTGGGTTTACAAAGGTGGCAAACCGGTCGATCTCTTTACCCTCTTGTACTTTGACTGCAGCAATCTCAATAATCTTGTTCTGTGTAACGGATAGACCCGTCGTCTCGATATCGAATACGATGTAGGTCGCTGTTTTCAGATCAATTGGCTGTGGTGCCAAGACAACGGCAACGGAATCATTCACTACATTGGCCTCTAGGCCGTATATCATTTTGATGCCGTTTTTCTTCGCTGCTTTGGCTGCCTCCGGATAGACCTGTACTCCACCGTGATCGGTGACGGCAATTGCCGTGTGTCCCCACTCCGCAGCAGTTTTCACATATTTATCGATGGAGGTTACAGCATCCATGGTACTCATGGTTGAGTGCAGATGGAATTCCACCCGTTTCTCCTGCGCGGTATCTTTTCGTGATGGAGGTGCTTTAATTTCGGTCAGATCCGAAGGGATCATGGCCAGTTCAGGAATTTGCATAAACCGGTCGTACTCTACGCGTCCGCGAACCTTGACCCATTTCCCATTGGCCAGAAGGCTCAAGATTTTAACATCCTCTTTTGTCTTCGCAAACATCTTCATCTGCATCGAATCTGTAAAGTCGGTCAGATAGAACGTAAACAGCGTATTTCCGTTCCGCAGCTCCTTGCGGTCCAGACCAAAGATCGAGCCCTGAAGCGTGATTTTCTTCTCTTCATCCTGAACTTCCTGCATCGGTACAGCTGGCTCCTTGATCTCATAGCCCATCTGCAAGCGTACATCGCCCTGATCTTCGTCTTCCGGAGCTTCCATTTCGGTCACTTCGCTCATCATCTGTTCGATGACCTGTCGCTCCTCAACCTTCTTCTGCGCCTGGAACTGCTCCATTGCTTCCTTATTGCTTCCCACTTCACCAACTTGTAGTTTA
Source organism: Paenibacillus sp. FW104-T2 (assembly GCF_058789975.1). Classification (NCBI taxonomy): domain Bacteria; kingdom Bacillati; phylum Bacillota; class Bacilli; order Caryophanales; family Paenibacillaceae; genus Paenibacillus; species Paenibacillus sp. FW104-T2. The sequence continues at coordinate 117,183 of NZ_JBYTCE010000008.1, forward strand.
ATGCGGAGCGGGAGATGAAAATACTTTTCATAGAAGGTTGAAATCGCTTGATCAATCTGTTTCTTACGCGCCAGCTCCATCGATGTAGAATCACTCATGGTCAATTGCAGCAAATCTGCTTCACATTCAAAGGTAGTCCGGTTCATCCATCCATTTACGGATGGAATCTCGCGAGTGACCCATTCCAGAAACAGATTCCAATATTCACTGACAATATCACTTGGCTGCACTTGATCAGTATACTTAAAACCAAATGTAATTTTGGCGATATGATTCATTTTCTCCTGAATATGCAGGCTAAACGTACGATAGATCGGTGCAGGAACCAACGTATCCTTACTGATCAGGATATGCCATTCCCGGTTGCTGCGATTCGTCTCTACCTGTTCAATCCATCCGTCCAGAAAATAGGGATCGGTCAGACCTGCAGGTAGCTCTGCCTGTTTCATCAACAATACAAACCGTTTTCGTTTCTCCTCGAATCCACTCATCGTGTTCCTCCTTGTACCCCCTTAAAACATGAAAAGCTTCTGCAATCAAAAATGTCCCCGATCCGAACCCGCACCGACTCATTTTATCCGACAGAAGCCTTCCATTACTTACTCATACGGTGAATATTCCTGTTAATGATGACCTAGTAGGCTCTTGCAAACACTACTGTGTTCTGCGCCTTTTCACCACAAGCCAGGCACGTATGCTTTTCTTCCGCAGGCTGGAACGGAATGTTCCGGCTTGTTGCACCTGTTACTTCTCTTACTTTATCTTCGCAAGCTTCCGAGCCGCACCAGCCGGCCAGCGTAAAGCCGCGTTTGTTTTCCATCAATTCCTTCATCTCATCGAGCGTATCTACAGAGTAGAAGTTATCCGACATAAATGTGCGTGCACGTTCCAGCATATCAGATTGAACCTGATTCAGCATATTCTGAATTTCTTCCACCAGATTCGCCTGCTCTACTACTTTTTTCTCACCTGTGATCCGAGACACAAGTACACATACACCATTTTCCATATCGCGAGGACCAATCTCGAGACGAACTGGAACTCCGCGCATCTCGTATTCATTGAATTTCCAGCCTGGACGAACGTCGCTGCGGTCATCCATTTTAACACGAATACCTGCTTTTTTCAGTTCAGCGAACAATTCGTCCGCACGACCCACAACGGCATCACGCGTTTTTGGCGGTCCAATCGGAATCATCACGACTTGGGTTGGTGCCACTTTTGGAGGAAGTGCCAGACCACGATCATCACCGTGTACCATGATCAGCGCACCGATCAAGCGTGTACTTACGCCCCACGATGTCGTATAAGCATGCTCAAGTACATTTTCACGGCTGAGATACTGAATCTCAAATGCTTTGGCAAAATTAGTACCCATGAAGTGAGAAGTTCCGGCCTGTACGGCACGTCCATCTTTCATCATCGCTTCGATGGAGTATGTATCCACCGCACCTGCAAATTTCTCTGAAGGCGTTTTTTGACCACTGATAACCGGGATAGCCAAATACTCTTCCACAACTTCGCGATAGATTTCAAGCATGCGCATCGTTTCTTCACGTGCTTCTTCTTCCGTCTCGTGAGCCGTATGACCTTCCTGCCAGAGAAATTCGCTTGTCCGTAGGAAAGGCAATGTTCTTTTCTCCCAACGAACAACGTTAGCCCACTGGTTGATCAGAACAGGCAGATCACGATAGGATTGAATCCATTTGGAATACATGTGACCAATGATGGTTTCGGAAGTCGGACGAATGGCCAGACGTTCTTCCAGCTTTTCACCACCAGCTTCGGTAACCCAAGGTAATTCCGGGTTAAATCCTTCAACATGCTCTTTTTCTTTTTGGAAAAAGCTCTCTGGAATGAACATCGGGAAATACGCATTGCGATGGCCCGTTTCGCGGAAACGACGATCAAGTTCATCCTTGATATGTTCCCAGATCTCAAAGCCGTCCGGCTTGAACACAATACATCCGCGAACCGGCGAATAATCCATCAGATCGGCCTTTTTAATAACATCAATGTACCAACGGGAGAAATCCTCGCCCTGTGGTGTGATTTCAGTCACGAATTGTTTATCATTTTCCTTTGACATAAGACTCCAGCGTCCTCCCATAACGACCCTCTCTGCAAATTCAGAGTGTAGTCAAACCATAATTATCCGTTAATTAAACGTAGTATATCATTATATGTTACAGCCAGCATCAGTACAAACAGCATGGCAAAGCCTATAAAGTGAACCATGCCTTCACGGTTAGGATCAACAGGACGTCCTCTCAGCGCTTCAATTCCAAGGAATACCAATCGACTGCCATCCAGCGCAGGTATTGGCAACAGGTTGAAGATTCCAAGGTACAAGCTCAAAATAGCAGCCCATCTTGTTAGCTGTTCAATGCCCTGTTTGGCAATCTGACCTGTTACTTCAAATGTACGTACCGGTCCACCAATGTCGTCCATGTTAAACTGATTAATCAGATGTTTGAAACCTTCAAAGATGACTTTTGTGGTATCCACCATGGCTAAGCCTGATACTTTGAACGTTTCTGCAAATCCAACAGATCGGGTTGGCAGTGTTGGCACGATTCCTACCTTACCACCCTCTTGTCCCTCTACAGTGCGGGGCGTAATCGTTATATTGAACGTTTCATCTCCCCGACGCAGGGTCCATTCCATCGGCTTGTCTTTCGACTCAGCAATCATAGCCACCATTTTTTGCGAATCAATACCTATAGCCGTACCATTGATGGTCTCAATGATATCTCCTTCTTGCAGGTTGGCCTGGTCGGCAGCGCCGCCCTCAAGTACTTCACCGATTTGCAGATTTTTAGGGTTTTCCACAGGAACTCCCGCCATTTGTGCATACACGGCAAACAAGACAAAAGCCAGAATGAAGTTCATCAATGGTCCAGCAAAAATCGCCATCGCCCGCTGTCCAACCGTCTTGCTGCCAAACTGCCGGTCTTTCGGAGCAATTTGTGTTTGTTTACCGCGACTAACGAGCATTGCTTGTGGATGTATGCGGTAGTGTTGTACCTCTCCATCAACATCCAATTGCAGTTTCAACGCATTCTCCATATCAATGGAGATCACTTCACCACGTATTACATTTTTACGATTATCCAATTGGTCCAGATAAATCATTTTCACTTGATCATCCATCGGTCTAACCGCAATGGTCTGACCCTCTTGGATTTCTACAAGCTCGGGGTCTTCACCAGCCATACGTGCATATCCGCCAAATGGAAGCAAACGCAATGTAAACTGGGTCTCGTTTCTTTTATATGAGAACAATTTGGGACCAAAACCGATCGCAAATTCCCTTACAAGAATACCGGCGCGTTTGGCAAAATAATAATGCCCCCATTCATGAACCGTCACGATGACAAAGAACATGAGCACCGTTAGAAATACAACTTGTATGGTTTCCAATCCCTATCCATCCTCCTTCACGGCACGAACCGAAGTCTGTCCCTTTAGATTATCATTATTCCAAGGTGCCGCACAAGAGAATCACTTCTTCCATATTTGTGATGAAAAAAGGATTACAGACTAAAAGCATGTTTACGACTTTCCTGGTCACATCTTGCAATTTCTTCGAGATCAGGATTGTCCACATTGCGGTGTGCATCCAGCACGGAAGCAATAATATCCTCTATTTTAAGGAACGAAATCTCTTTGCGCAAGAAGCGTGCTACAGCAACCTCATTTGCGGCATTAAATGCCGTAGTTGCAGTCCCTCCCATTTTACCACACTCATAAGCCAGTCTTAAACAAGGGAACCGTTCCATATCCATCTCACGGAATTGCAGCTTGCCTGCTTGGGCCAAAGATAGTCGCTGTGCTGGTGAAGGCAGCCGATCCGGATAAGTTAACGCGTACTGTATCGGAACACGCATGTCCGGATTGCCAAGTTGAGCAATGATGCTCGTATCCTCAAATTCAACATAGGAATGTATGATACTCTCTGGGTGAAGCAGCACGTCAATCTGGTCATAGGTCAACCCGAACAGCCAGTGAGCCTCTATCACTTCCAAGCCTTTATTCACCATCGTTGCGGAATCAATCGTGATTTTGGAGCCCATCGACCAATTGGGATGCTTCAGGGCATCTTCAACTGTAACATCCCGCAGCTGTTCACGTGAGAAATCGCGGAAAGAGCCCCCTGAGGCCGTAAGGGTAATTCCTGCTACCCGGTTACGGTTTTCTCCGTTCAAACATTGAAATATCGCAGAGTGCTCACTATCAATCGGCAGCAGAGAGACACCTTTTTCCACAGCTCGCGCTGTCACAATATGTCCTGCCGTCACCAGTGTTTCCTTATTGGCAAGCCCTATTTGTTTGCCAGCTTCAATGGCAGCCAGTGTTGATTCGAGCCCTACGCTCCCCATGACAGCTGTCACCACAGTATCTGCGTCTGTCCCGGCTGCTACTTCCACCAAGCCCTCTTTTCCATAGAAGAGCTGCGTTCCCGCAGGTAAGTGCGGGGCGACCGTCTCAGCTAACTCTTTGGTACCTACCGATACCTTTTTTGGCCGATAGTGATTGGCTTGTTTGATTAAAAGTTCAGTATTCCCTCCGGCAGCCAGGCCCTCCACCTGAAAAAGCTCAGGATGCATGTCAACGACATCCAATGTTTGAGTTCCAATCGAACCGGTGGATCCGAGAATTGCTATTTTCTTCATGCTGCACCTCATCTTTATTTATCCATTGCGTGCATAATTTCGAATCCATCTGTTATACACGTCTTATGTTCAAAACATTAGTAAGGCAGAAGCATTAGTATATGTACAAATGGAAACACAACAATCCAGCTGTCGCACCGATCCAGAATACCTCCATGCCCCGGAAGAAGGTTGCCGGAATCCTTAATATTGTACACACGTTTGTAAGCGGATTGGATTAAGTCTCCCATTTGGCCGACTACAGCACATGCGAGCCCAATCAATATTGCTCTCTGCCAAGATAACAAGCCATCTGATAACATCGCAAACACAACAGATGTTACAACGGCAATCACAATACCGCCCAACGCGCCCTCCACCGTTTTGTTAGGACTTATTGATGGCCATAATTTGTTTTTCCCCATAAGCTTCCCAACAAAGTAGGCACCAGCGTCACTGGCCCAGATCGAGCCTAATAATAGGAACGTCCAAAAGAGCCCGTGATGAAGATGTCTGGACTCAGCAATATAATAAAAACCGATGCCTGTATACAGCACACCCAAAAAGAGCATGCCTATTGTATTCACAGGAATCCTGTTCTTGGTTATCACCGAGGCCGTCATTAAAACAAGCATAACCAGCCAACTGATCTGGAACAGCGTTAGAGGTCTGCCTTCCCACACCATTTCCCATGGAAAGACAAGCGCAAAAACACCTGCATATCCAATCAGGGCTACACCTGAAAAAGGTTGTACCCCCGTCATTTTCACAAATTCATAATAACCGATGAGAGCCATAAGCAGTACCAGGCCATGATACCAAGGTCCACCCAGCATGCAAAAACCCAAAAACAACACACCTGCTACTATCCCTGTCGTTAATCGCTGTTTCAACGGCTTCATCCTCCATCTATTTCAAACCGCCGTAACGCCTTGTTCTGCGCTGATATTCGGCTACTGCTTCAAGCAAGTGCTGTTTGCCAAATTCGGGCCAGTATATATCCGTAAACCATAGCTCGCTATATGCAAGCTGCCAAAGCATAAAATTACTGAGCCTTAATTCTCCACTTGTCCGGATTAACAGATCCGGATCAGGCATATCCACAGTCAACATATGTTTGTCTATGAGCTCAGGTGTAATGTCTTCTGCCGAGAGTTCCCCTGACTGGACCTGCAGCGCAATCTGCTTCACACAGTCCGTCATTTCTCGACGACTTCCATAATTCATTGCAAAGTTCAATACAAGCCCCGTATTGTGTTCCGTGAGACGAATTGCTTCACGTAGGGCATTAACGGTATGTGAAGGTAACTTCTCTTCCTGCCCCATCATGCGTATGCGGACATTCTTTTCTATAAGTTCATCTAACTCAATCGCCAGAAATTCTTGTGGAAGTCTCATTAGAAAATCCACTTCTTCTTTTGGACGTGTCCAGTTTTCTGTCGAAAAAGCATACATCGTCAGATATTTGATGCCCAGTTCATCCGCCGCGATGGTTGCACGTTTCACTGCCTTCATGCCATTCTGATGCCCAGCTATGCGTGGCAGACCCAGACGTTTGGCCCATCGACCATTCCCGTCCATAATAATGGCAACGTGCTGCGGGATATTATCCTCGGATATAGTCAGCGTTTCCTGCTTTTCAGCCCCATTCCACCACGACCGAACCCGTTTGATCATTCCTGTTCCTCCAAAATCCCTGAAGTTTCTTCACCTGAAGACTAGAAAAAGAGACAAAACCCCACCGTATTGGAGGGGCTGCGCTTGTCTTACACTTCCATAATTTCTTTTTCTTTGGCAGCGAGTACCTTATCGACTTCAGCAATAAACTTGTCGGTCGATTTTTGGATATCGTCCTGATGTCTCCGGGACTCGTCCTCGGAAATCTCTGACTTCTCCATTTTTTTAATATCATCATTCGCATCACGACGAATGTTACGAATCGCAACTTTTCCTTCTTCGCCGAACTTTTTCGTCAGTTTTACGAGTTCTGTTCTGCGCTCCTCCGTAAGTGGAGGAATGGACAAACGAATCATATTACCATCGTTAGCCGGTGTTAATCCCAGATCCGACTTCATGATCGCACGTTCGATTTCGCCCATAGAAGATTTGTCCCATGGCTGAATCATCAGCGTACGGGAATCTGGTGTGCTAATATTCGCGAGTTGATTAAGTGGTGTCATCGCTCCATAGTACTCTACCTGAACCCGGTCCAGAAGAGCCGGAGTTGCACGTCCTGCACGCAAAGTGGCAAGATCACGACGTAACGCTTGAATTGCTTTATCCATACGTTCTTCGGCATGTTTTTTAACCGCTTCTGGCATTAATCTACACTCCCTTTAACGATTGTTCCGATGCGTTCACCGAGAACTACACGTTTGATGTTACCTTGTTCTGTAATGGCAAATACAATCAACGGAATGTTGTTGTCCATGCAGAGCGAGGACGCCGTCGAATCCATTACACCAAGATTTTTGTTAAGTACATCGAGGTAAGTCAATTGCTCATATTTCTCAGCTGTACTATCCTTGAACGGATCGGCCGAGTATACGCCATCAACTTTGTTTTTAGCCATCAGGATGACTTCTGCTTCGATCTCCGCTGCGCGCAGTGCTGCTGTTGTATCCGTGGAGAAGAACGGGTTACCTGTACCTGCTGCAAAAATAACGACACGGCCTTTCTCCAGATGACGAATAGCTCTTCGACGGATATATGGCTCTGCAATTTGCTGCATGGCAATTGAAGTCTGTACACGTGTAGGCACTTCAATCTGTTCCAATGCATCTTGCAGTGCTAGCGAGTTCATTACTGTAGCTAACATTCCCATATAGTCGGCTGTTGCTCGATCGATGCCGTTTTCGCTACCGGCGATTCCACGCCAGATGTTTCCGCCACCACATACGATGGCAACCTGCACACCAAGTTCAACAACTTCTTTTACCTGCTGAGCAATCGACGAGATCGTCTCTGCATCAATACCATAGCCGTTTTGACCGGAAAGGGACTCCCCACTAACCTTTAAGACAACGCGTTTGAATACTGGCTGTTCCAATTGTTCACCCTCCACTTTAAACTTGAGCACCTTCGGTGTTCAATCAACAAAACTTCTCGCGCATGGCCTCCTGCTTAAAAAGAAAGGAACACGACTGTGTTCCACTCTTTTAGAAAAACGATTAACCGGTTAGGCACTGTTTTCCTGAGATATAAGGGAGCTCTGCTTCGAAGTTTTATCATTCTTATATCTTCGAAAACCAATTTCTGCTTGCCGGTATAAAACCGTCTTATTTGTTCACTTGGGACATAACTTCTTCTACGAAGTTATCTACTTTTTTCTCCAAACCTTCACCTAGTTCGTAACGAACGAAACGACGGATGGAGATATTCTCACCGATTTGGCTGATTTTTTCATTCAGCAATTGGGAGATTGTTTTGTCTGGATCTTTAACGAAAGTTTGTTCCATCAGGCAGTACTCTTCGTAGTATTTACCGATACGGCCTTCAACCATTTTCTCAACGATTTTTTCTGGTTTGCCTTCGTTCAGCGCTTGAGCTTTCAAGATTTCTTTTTCTTTTTCCAGCTCTTCTGCAGGAACTTCTTCACGAGTTACGAATTTCGGACTAGCTGCAGCGATTTGCATAGCGATGTCTTTAACGAAATCTTTGAATTGGTCTGTTTTACCTACGAAGTCAGTTTCGCAGTTAACTTCTACCAGGACACCGATACGGCCACCAGCGTGGATATAAGATTCTACAGTACCTTCAGTAGCTGCACGTCCTGCTTTGTTTGCAGCTGCGGAAAGACCTTTTTCACGCAGAATTTCAGCCGCTTTTGTGATATCACCATTTGCTTCTTCCAGTGCTTTTTTGCAATCGAGCATACCAGCGCCCGTTTTTTCACGAAGTTCTTTTACTGCACTCGCGTTAACTGCCATTATTAATTCCCTCCAAAATAAGTATTGTACGTACACGTACACTCTAAAAAAAGGGCAGTGAGAGGTTATCCACCTACCAACCACCCTTTTCATTTAGTTCATTCGTTATGTTCGAATCTATTAAGCGGAAGTTTCTTCGCCTTGGTTAGCTTCGATCACGGCATCAGCCATTTTACCTGTCAACAGCTTAACAGCGCGGATTGCATCGTCGTTACCTGGGATAACATAATCGATTTCGTCCGGATCGCAGTTTGTATCAACGATACCTACAATTGGGATACCCAATTTGCGAGCTTCTGCAACAGCGATACGCTCTTTGCGTGGATCGATGATAAACAGGGCGCTTGGCAGGCCTTTCATATTTTTAATACCGCCGAGGAATTTCTCCAGACGATCTTTTTCTTTGCGAAGCAAGATAACTTCTTTTTTAGGCAATACAGCGAATGTGCCGTCTTCTTCCCAAGCTTCCAGTTGTTTCAAACGATCAATACGTTTTTGAATCGTTTGGAAGTTAGTCAGAGTGCCGCCCAACCAACGTTGGTTAATGTAGAATTGACCAGCGCGTTCAGCTTCTTCTTTAACAGAATCTTGAGCTTGTTTCTTAGTACCCACGAAAAGAATTGTACCATTCTCTCCTGCGATTCCTTTAACGAAGTTGTAAGCTTCTTCGACTTTTTTCACCGTTTTTTGCAAATCGATGATGTAAATTCCGTTTCTTTCAGTGAAGATATAACGATCCATTTTTGGGTTCCAACGACGAGTTTGGTGACCGAAGTGTACCCCAGCTTCGAGAAGCTGCTTCATGGAGATTACTGCCATCTTCACACACCTCCTAATATGGTTTTTTATTGTGTCCTCCGCCGGCATCATTTTTCGCCAAGACTCTCCATCAGGAAAGCACCCTCAACAAAATTAGCACATGCGTGTGTTTTAACACCGTTATCTAATATAGCATAACTGCTTGGCTGATGCAACAGTCTTTGAAAGCAAACATACCTAGTCGCACAACGTTTATATGTTATGTGGAATCTCCGACTATAATTATTGCCCAATTAGACTATAAAATAAAAGAACCGTCTTGCCTGAGTGTACTCAGCTTGACGGTTCTTGAGTAATTTTGGCGATGATGGATTCGAAGCTTTCCCCTTTTTCAAGTGCGTACGTTCCCACCTGAATCTTGGTGTTGATTCGCTCTGCCTTTCCCGCCTTAATGAAGGCCTGGGCATCATCTACTATGCCAGCTTTCTCGAGATTTCCAGCGACAATCGCCAAACTGTTACCAGAACGCACTCTAAATGTGACTGTTGTCTTTTGAGGCGTGTTCGGTGACGATGGCTCTGCTGCTTTTGGCTCGCTCGCATTATTCGGACTCTCATTGCCACTTGAAGCTGGCTGCTGAGGCTCCGTGGGAGCTGCAGGATCACTAGTATCCTCTGCTTTCTTCGGAGCAGCAGCCGTTTCTCCCTGCATTTCACTGCTCTCCTGCTTTTTCTTTTGTACCCATTCGGCTTCCGTATATAGTTCGTCCTCTGTACCGACAAGCTTCAAATCCATGCTTTTGGCAGCCAACTCCAGCTCTTCCTTCGTCAGATTGGCTGCAGTTGCAGCCGGATCCGTTTCCAAACTGCTGTCAGATAGGGCGTTTTGTCCCACTGTGGCAAGCTGAAGCAGCACTGCTCCAATGATCATGCCCGTTCCAATTCCAATCCATAGGGAGCGCTTGTCCATCTCTTAGCCTTCCTCCCGTTCTGCCAGCTGAAGAATCAGCTGTACTTCTCCACGTTGTATGCCGGTCTGTTTTGCGATCGCATCCACTGACTTGCCTTCATCATACAAATGAAACACTTCTGAATACCGATCTTTGATTGACTCTCGCTCATTGACAGGCTCTTGGCCACTTTGTGTTGGCTCAGTTTCTGAAATCTGCTTTGTGGCGTCATCTCTCATACTGGCCACAAGAGCCTGAGCCTGCAGCGCATCGAATTCATCCTTTGAAATATCTGAAACATGATGGGTTTCGGACTCTTTGCTTTTTTCAAGTTCATTGAGACGCTTCTGCAATTCTTCAAGCTGCATTTGCATGCGTTGATCTGCAGCTGCCGCCTCTCCCTTCATTTCAGCAACACGCTGAATAAGGGCATCATTATCGCTTTCGATCTCAGCCATATAATGTTCAAGTGTGGATTCCATCTCTTGCACTAATTGTTGGCTCGGTTCTGGTGTCTTATTTTTCTTGGGCATGATGAATGCATATGCAATGGCACAGGCACCTAATATGACAATAATAACCCATGGTGACAAATTGGTTCCTCTCCTTTGGATATCGCCTTCAAAGCTCAAGTCTTCATTTTTGTAATACGGAAAGGGTTACAATGACAGATCCACATGTTTTCCTTTGTACGGATGCTCCGCAGGTTTGACTTGCTCCGACATCTGGATCGTCTCCTGCTCCCGGGAACCCCCTTCGTGCTCTCCATTACTAGATTGACCGTCTCGTACACCTGTATGTGTTGTTTCTTCCATCGCTTCACTGCGCTGTCTTGCCTCTTCTGCTTCCTTGGCCGTTTGCACTGCCAGTAAATTCTGGTCCGTGACCGGCCGCTGCTGATATTCGCTCTGATACCGACCGGCTTCACTTGTTCGTGGTACTGCAATCTGCAACTCTACTGCCTTAAAACTCATACGCTCACCTCACGGTTTCGAATGGTTTTTTACCTGTGCCTGATGCTGTACTTAAACGAATGGAGTCATCGTAATGTCCCCGTCATAATAATAAAATGAAATTCTACTCACAGGATCTTTAATAAATTTGGTGTATCTGCCGATAACTATCTTAGAGCCTCCGTAAATCATCTTGAGAATATCCACCCGGGCTCTGCTCGTATCTTCCAATACTTTTTCAATTTCGAATATACGTGACTTGGTTTCCTCATTAAGACGAAGTGCCGACTTTTGTGTAGCCGTAAGCTTAACTCGCATAGCCATTTTGTCAGGACTCAGTTGTCCAGCAGCAGCTAATTGATCCAGCAGTACCAATGCTTTTTTCGTTTTGTCTAATGAATCCATCTGTTCCCTGAGCCCTTTACGCAATTCACTCAGTTCGTTACGCAATTTGGGTAGAACACCAACTTCAATCGAAGTTACTGTCGACATGCTGTTCCCCACAATTCGAGCTGAAACATTCTCACCGGCTTGAATGGATCCACCAACAATAAGACCTTTGGTGCCGGCACAGATCACGCTCCTGCCTGCACGGATATTGGAATGCATAATGCTTTGAGAGACGAGAACATCTTCACCTGCATCTACGTTACCTTCCTGAATAAAGGTGCATTTGACATTGTGACCCGCCTGAACAAGCCCTTTGTTATATCCGATAATACCACCAGTGATCTCAACAGAGCCCCCTGCTTCTAGCTCTGCACCTTCGACACCGCCGACAACGCGAATGTCACCCGCTGCTTTTATTTTAAAACCAGTCAGTACATTGCCACGTATGACCACCGTACCTACAAAATCAATATTACCTATATTGTAGTCTACATCGCCATTAATTTCGTATACCGGGAATACATTCAGTTTGTTCCCTTCCGTTTTGGTCACGAGTCCATCCAAAGCGGCATACATTGCAGATCCATCCGGATTAATAACAACATTTTTCCCCACTTTGAATCGTGCGTCTTTCCCTGGTCGAAAAGGAATTTCCTCACCAGTAACGGCCTGGCCTACTGAGCCATCCACTGGAGGAATGCGCTCGGCAATGATTTGACCTGATTTTACATTATTCAACCGAGTTACTTCTTTGTAATCCACCTTGCCATCTTCCGCTTCCAGAGGCCGCCGTTCACTCGCATCGTCCATGCCAACCAATACCTTGATGTACCCGTCTGTTCCAGGAACAGCCGCGATGCCTTCGGCGATCTTCAACTGCGTATTCATATATGTTTCAGGTTGATTCACAAACACGACAAGTGCCTCACGCAGCACACCATACTTAATGCCCTGACCCGCAATAAACTGTTCCAGGTCATCCAGCGTGCAGTTGAAACCTTCTTCCTGCTTGGAAAACTCAAGGTAGGCCGTACTTTTATCTTCCGATAAAACAACGCTAAGGCATTGTTCCAAAGCAATTCGCTGTGTCAATGCAGTTCTTCCTCCTTTTCGACTTTCCACTCCCCGAAATCCGTGTAATCAAGCTTTCTATTAATCTTTGCGCATTAACAGATCCTTCTGTTTTTCGAGCGTACCACGGAGTCTCAAAATGGCTTTGGAATGCAGCTGCGATATACGCGATGGTGAAAGAGACATCACTTCAGCGATTTCACTAAGCGATAAGTCTTCATAATACAAGAGGGAAACTACCGTTCTCTCTTTAACTGTCAGCTTATCGAGTCCCTGAACCAAAGCATCCTTTAAATAAAACTCGTTCACTTTGTAATCTGGATTTTTGGCCTTTTCATCGACCATTAAAGAAAGACGAGTCTCTGACTCTTCTTCCCGAATCGGGTCTTCAAGAGAGCACAGTGACATTACCGCCACTTCCTGGAGCATATGTTGGAAGTCCTTAGTCGACACGTCAAGATACTGACTCATTTCTTCATCACTTACTGACCGTAGATAGGTTTGCTCCAGCTGCTGATAAGCATCTTCGATTCGTTTAGCCTTTTCTCGCACGGAACGGGGAACCCAGTCTCCTTGACGCAAACCATCCAGGATCGCTCCACGAACTCGCCATGAGGCGTACGTCTCAAATTGAAGACCTCGTTCATAGTCGAATTTCTCAAGAGCATCGATTAGTCCCATGACGCCGTTGCTCTCCAGATCATCTTTTGGGACATTTTTGGGTAATCCGACAGCCAAACGACCGGATACATAATTCACAATGTGAAGATATTTCTCAATTAAAGCTTTTTTGGCTTCAAGATCTCCGTGTTCTTTCCACTTTTCCCACAGATCTGCATGGTTCAAATGTGAAGCTTTACGCTCGTCCAATTGCTTTCACCCTCCTTATTTGTCTGTCAGGTGACGAACGGCCTGCGCCAATTCTTCCGGATCCTTGGTCCGGACCAGTTTAGGCGGATCCAATGGGGCGAAACCCGTTGGAGCTTTCGTCTCGGATGGCGGAATCTCTTCCCCAGAGGAGGCGTTCTGTCCATTCTTGAGCAAGTCGTTTAGCTCTTGTCCATCGTCTTCGAGTTTAATGTCAACCTGCGAACCTCTCATTTCTGGACCAATTTGGGGATCATAATCGAAACCCTTACTTCCTGCGGACGGGGTCAACAGCAACCCCAGCCCCCAGCGCAAACCAAAAGCAAGGGCGTACCAGGCTACGAATCCGATTAACCCGCGAATTAAACTGGTCATCAACAAATTGCTGCTGTATGCTACAAAAAAAGTCAGAATAAATCCGACTATGCCTGCTCCAAGATTAATGCGGTAGTTTCCTATCATAGTTTTATAATTCCTTTACACCCATTTGTACACTTCTAATATTTAAAATCCCTGTTTCACAGTCCATTTCAATGGTCCGGCCATAATTTCCACCAGTGTCTTCAGCTAGAAGAGGAATATTAAGCTTTTGCAACCATTCCCGGCAAGATTCCGCATTCCTCGGCCCAATACGCATGGTATCTCCAGCTCCTGAAAAAGCAAACATCTGAGCACCACCTGCCATTTTGGACACGATACGTGAACGAGATGCACCGAGTTTTAACATCTTTTCTAATAACTCAGGCAACGCCGTATCGGCATATTTAGCTGTGTTCAATTTTCCTTCTCTTGCAATCTCTGAAGAAGGAAGCATCACATGCGCCATTCCAGCCAGCTTCAAATGCGGATCATACATCGTTAACCCCACACAAGAACCAAGCCCTGTCGTGCGGATTATGCCAGGAAGGTGAGCAATGTTCAAATCCGCCATACCGACTTTAACGACGCTTTTTTCTTCAATCATGATCCAGAGGCACCCCTAAAGATTCAAATATCTTGGCAAATGACAATGGATCGGGAATCAGGAAAAATTGACCTTCCACCTGATCTTCTCCTTCGAAGAACGATGTGTCAATCAAAAGTGCATCGTCTCCCATTTCGCCAAATTGCAGCAGCCCATAGCTGAGTATTGCCCCTGCCATGTCAATGGCAAGTCCGGGAACCGTTGGATACATCGACAGTTTGGTGAAATCTGCAAGTGATGAAAGATATGATCCAGCCAGAATATTACCGATTTCCGATAACGCAGACTGTTCCATATCCGTAAACATGAGGCCGTCTTTCAGATCAAAACCAGCAAGCCGGTTTAGCAGCATTTTGGCGGCTTCCGGGGTCATCATGAAGAACAGATTACCTGGCGCCTCGCCTTCAACACGTAAAAAGACAGTCACCACGATTCGTTCGTCCCCGCCCACTTTTTCAGCTACTTCTTCAAAAGGGAGCATCTGTACTGTCGGCACGCCCATGTCAATCGGTCTATTTAGAAGTTGAGACAACGCCGTTGCGGCGTTGCCTGCTCCAATGTTACCGACCTCTTTGAGCACATCCATTTGGAATCCCTCAAATCGGTTGAACATCTCCACGTGTTAGCCCTCGACACTTTCCAGCTGTACAACTTCGCTTTTATTCAATACTTCATGCAGATTAAGCATGATCAACAAACGCTCATTTTCCAATTTAGCCACTCCGCGCAGATATCTCGCTTTGACTCCACCCACTACTTCCGGCGGACTATCAATTGCGCTGCTCTTAATGTCAATTACGTCATTGGCTGCGTCAACGATGAATCCAACCTGCATGTCACCTACAGCTACAATGACAATTCGAGTTTGATCCGTATATTCTGTTTCTGGCAGAGAGAAACGACCACGCAAGTCGATAACAGGGATAACAACCCCGCGAAGATTAATAACCCCTTTTACGAAGGAAAATGTCTTAGGGACACGAGTAATCGGCATCATGCGTTCAATCGTCTGAACTTTATCAACCTCAATACCGTATTCTTCAGATCCTAGTTTAAAGACGATGACTTTCAATTCTTCCATGAATAAAACCTCCCTATAAGTGTAAGGCTTAATTGCTTATTTAATAAATGCGTTAGGGTCAACGATGAGAGCTACTTGTCCATCTCCCAGGATGGTTGCTCCGGAGATTCCTTCAATGGAAGGAAGATAGGTTCCCATTGATTTGAGAACAATTTCGCTCTGTCCGATAAACTCTTCCACAGAAACCGCTGCTAGACGATCTCCTTTGCGGATGACAACGATTTCTGTTTCCGACTCATCCTCATCATTGAAATCAGGTACGCCAAACACTTCGTTTAGCGACAAGTACGGAATGAGGGACTCACGGAACGTAATCATTTTATTACCATGAATATTACGAACTTGTTCACGCTGCACAATGGCCGTCTCCACGATGGAGGACAACGGAATTGCATATTTCTCGGAACCAACTCGTACAAGCATTGCAGCGATAATTGACAACGTCAATGGCAGTTGAACCGAGAAATTAGTGCCTTTGCCTGGTGTGGAATGAATGGTTACATTACCGCCAAGTGAAGTGATTTTGGATTTTACAACGTCCAAGCCTACTCCGCGACCAGAGATATCCGAGATTTTGTCAGCTGTACTGAAACCAGGAGCGAATAAAAGCTGATTAACTTCATCGTCGCTCATCTTCGCACCCTGTTCTTCCGTCACGACACCGCGTTTAATGGCTGTTTGTAAAAGCTTCTCACGATAAATTCCTTTGCCGTCATCTTCAATTTCAATGAAAACATGGTTGCCACTGTGGAAAGCTCGAAGGTTAACTGTGCCCATTTCCGGTTTTCCGGCAGCAACACGTTCTGCGATTGATTCGACACCGTGGTCCACAGCGTTACGCAGCAAATGCACCAATGGGTCACCGATCTCGTCAATGACAGTACGATCCAATTCCGTTTCAGCACCGGTAATGACGAGGTCAATTTTTTTATCCAAAGTTTTGGCTAGGTCACGAATCATTCGTGGGAACCGGTTAAATACGGTATCTACAGGTACCATGCGCAGCTTGAGAACGATATTTTGCAGGTCTGAGCTGACTCTGCTGAGATGAGCCACGGTATCGGATAGATCATTATTACCCGTTTCACTTGCTAACTGCTCCAGACGCGACCGATCAATCAGCAATTCGCTGAATAAATTCATCAGTACATCCAATCGCTCAATATCCACTCGGATCGTACGCGAAGGTGCGGCTGCCTGTTTCGTTGGTGCAGCAGGTTTGGCTGCTGGTTTTTCTTCTGTTTTAACCGCAGTTGCGATCTCTTGTGATACAGCTGTTGCTATGGCGACTGTTTCAGCTTCAACTGCTGCCGCAGCCTGATTGGTCATCTGCTGAAGAGTTTCTTGATCCAGCTGAATGACTTTGGCACTTTCTATCTCTGAAATGCTTAAAATGCTTTTTTCCAGTTCCTGCGCTTCTTTGGTTGTTATGTAATACAACGAGAAACTGCGCTCAAACTTCTCCTGCTCAATATCCTGAACCGTAGGGAAAGACTTCACAACTTCACCCGAACGCTCCAAGAGATCAAAGACCATGTAGGCACGTACACCTTTCAGCTGGCTATCCTCACTAACAAGCACATCAATGTAGAAAACTCGATGCCCTTCCGCGATAGACTGGTCCAGAACAGAATATTGGAATTCGTCCAGATCAACAGCCGATGAAATGGTTTCTACCGGCTTAGCCGTTGTTGTAGCAGCTGGAGTTTCACCACCTGTCCATTCACCACTTTCAATAGCTTGAAGGGAAGCGACAATTGCGGAAACATCGGCTTTACCTTCTCCACCACTGGTAATATCCTGAACCATGGATTCAAGCGCGTCCAAACTCTTAAACAGAGTATCAAAAATATAGTCCTGCATTTTCAATTTCTCATTACGCACAAGATCTAACACATTCTCCATTTTGTGTGTCAATGATGCCAAATCCTCAAAGCCCATTGTTGCGGCCATACCTTTCAAAGTATGAGCAGAGCGGAAGATGACTTGGACTATACCCAGATCCTCCGGATTGCCTTCGAGTTGAAGCATGTTGTCGTTAAGGGATTGCAGATGATCATTAGACTCATCAATAAACATGGATAAGTATTGGTTCATGTCCATTGTGAGGCACCTCCTCCATGAGTTACACTCCGTTTATTTCACTGCTTGAACAAGTTTTGGGGCGATCTCCTGCAAAGGCAGAAGATGACGTACGCATTGCAGCTCTACAGCAGAACGCGGCATTCCATACACCACACAGGTCTCTTCATTTTCCGCAAAGGTAGACGTTACACCCGCTTCATACAGCTTCTTCATCATTCTCGCTCCATCACTGCCCATACCGGTCAGCAAAACCAAATGCCGCTGAAGCGACGTAAAAGGCAATAAGGACTCAAACATCGTATCCACTGAAGGCCGATGGCCATTCACCGGATGTTGCTCCGTAAGCTTCAGAATATACTTTCCATCGGTTGCTTTACTTACGACGATGTGATATCCACCAGGAGCGATATAAGCAGAACCTTTCTTGAGAACCATACCTTCTTCAGCCTCAACGACATGCAGCGGACTGAAGGTATTTAGCCGTTGTGCCAGAGACCTTGTAAAGTTGGGCGGCATGTGCTGCACAATGATGACAGGTGCAGGCAAATCAGCAGGCAGTTCCTCAAGCAAAGTTTTAAGGGCCCTTGGACCTCCCGTAGAGCAGCCAATTGCGACAATTTTGTTGAATGCACTATCAGTCCCCGTTACTGCTTTTGTTAGTGGTTGACTTGAGGTTGCAGCCGTTTGCTCCATTGCTGCCCGTATTGGCTCAGCATTCCGCAACTCCTTCGGAGTATGAAGGGGCTTAATAGGTTTAGACACCTTAGCTTCTCTTGTATTAGGAACACGATCTGGGCTCTTTGCAGCTTCCAGTTTTTTGTCTGGCCGCTCTTTTTTCTGATCCGCCAGCGGCATGTTTCGCTGCAGCACTTTGGACTGCGGTCGCTCACTTGGTTCACTATTTGGCCTTGTAACTGGCTGAACAGGATCAATCTTTTTGTGAGCGGGTTCTCTGCGAACTTGTGCAGGAGCATCACGCTGTACTCGCTGAGATTGACGCAAGAGATGTTCCTGGATCTCTTTCGTCTGTTTCAAGGATTCCTCACGCTCTGCTTTTCGCTTGATTTCGTTCATGGCCGCCCGCATCCGCTCGACGAGGGCCTTGCCTACTTGAGCAATATCCTGATCATGTGAAATGGAAGGCTTGCGTATAAAATCAAAGGCTCCTGCCTCAAGCGCCATGATGGTTTCCTTCATACCTTGTTCATTGATACCTGATAGCATAATTACAGGCACCGTTGACTTCTGCATGATCGACTTCAGTGCATCCAGCCCGTTCATCTCAGGCATTTCTACATCCATCGTAATTACATCAGGCTTTAAATCCACTGCTTTTTCAATTGCTTCCCTGCCGGTTGAAGCTGTGGCCGCAACTTTGAATTCCGGGTCAGCTTCAATTAAATCCGTGACAATTTTGCGCATAAAAGCGGAATCATCGACAACCAATACTTGATACACCGCCATGTTTTGTCCACCTCTGTTTCCTTTTTTCAAGAATCATGTTGTCTTCCTGAGCCACTTTTTCATAAATCCCCTGATTCCTGTCAAGGTTCCGGCTTCGTTAACCCCAGGTTCAGCCAAATAGCGAAGGGCGAGTCGCTGTATGTCTCTGGAAGCCTTTGAATGGGGATAAGCCAAGCTGTAGGGCACTTGTCTCTTCACCGCTTTAACAACATTCGGATCTTCTGAAACATACCCAAGCAGGGGGATATCCGTTTGCAAAAAACGCTTGGCTACTCCTGCTATTTTGTCCGCCACCTGTTCCGACTCCTGTTCATTTTCAACACGGTTAACGATCATCCGAAAAGGTGTAGCATTTTCCTGACCATGCATCACTTTAACCAGTGCATATGCATCTGTTATGGAAGTGGGTTCAGGTGTAGTTACAATCATACATTCGTCAGCTGCACCAATAAACTTCATATTCTCGCGGGAGAGCCCCGCTCCAGTATCAAATATGACATAATCCATTTCCTGCGCAACCATTTCCACTTGCTCTGCAAAGAATTCCAAATCACGGTCCGACAACGAAAATAACTCTTTCATGCCAGATCCACCGGCAATGTAAGGTAGTCCGTTCGCACCAAGCTGAATGATTTCCTGTATGGACTTCTGCCGATACAATAAATGATACAAATTATAGGGAGATGAAGTCCCCATAAGGACATCAATATTGGCCATACCGATATCTGCGTCAAATACGAGTACCTTCCTGCCCAGCGTTTGCAGCGCAAGGGCAAAGTTCAACGTGAAATTGGATTTCCCTACCCCACCTTTGCCGCTGGCAATCGTTAAGATTTTTGAGGAGCGGCCACTGGGCTGGGTTTTGTCCAATCCGCTCGGTGCTGACACCAAACTTCGAAGAGAGGCTGCCTGGTCCTTCATTTTGCGAGTTCTCCCAGCAATTGTTTAGTCAATGAAATCGGATCTGGTTTGAGCAAGTCATCCGGAACATTCTGTCCATTGGTCACATAGGCAAGTTTCAACGGGAAGTGATGCAGCAGATTAATCATTGGACCACAAGTGCCCGTTTCGTCCATCTTGGTGAAAATGATTTTATCCAACCCATACTTGCTGAAATGTTCGGTAATTTCAAACATGTCCGCGCTTTTGGATGTCATGCTCATGACGAGAAAGGTTTCACTGTTCTCTACTGGTGCAAGCAGGCTTTGCAACTCAGAAACGAGCAATTCGTTTCTATAATTTCTTCCTGCAGTATCCATGAAGATCAGGTCACAATCCTGCAAACGAGATATGGCTCGTTGTGTATCTCCTGGAGACTGTACAACCTCAAGTGGAACATTCAAAATGGAAGCGTACGTTCTAAGTTGTTCTACTGCTGATATACGGTACGTATCCGATGTAATGAATCCAACTTTCCGATGATGCTTAAACATCTGCTCAGCCGCCAGTTTGGCAATGGTTGTTGTTTTCCCCACACCTGTAGGTCCAGCAACATAAACAATACGAGTGCCAGGCAATATCCCCGCATCGATACGTTCCTCCAGAAACATTAAAATCTGTTTCTGAACGGTTTGAACAATCTCAGTTTCGTCCAGCTCTTTAGCATTCAACTGCGTCTGAACCGTTTCAAACCATGACTCAAAAACTTCCGTCCGCACCTCTTGATTACTCAGCCGCTCTCTAAGAAAAAGAAACGCTTCAGGTACAGGGTCAGCCAATTCATTCTGTCTAGATAATTGAGTCATCATCTTTTTGAGTTCTTTCAGTTCAGACATCAGTTCTTGTTGGCCCTGTTTGTTTGGTTCTTGCACGGCAGGAGACGATGAACCCGAAAAATCCGCCCCTTCCGGTCGCGGTTTATAATCCGTGCTTGACTCAAATTTACCGCGCGCTCTATCTGAATCAATGTTCATCGATTCAGCATGAGCAGCGGTTTCCTTACGTTTTTCATCGGCGTGTTGCTCAACAACCTGGGCAGCCGATTCCGATTCACTCGCTTCGTTCACAAATGAACGAGCCGTCTGCCTGTACGCTTCAGGAACATACGAACGAGGCACTGACGCAACTTGGTTCTGCATCTGCTTCTTGGCTTCTTTTTTATCTTCCTCTTCAACAGCAGCTACAACTTCAATTCTCTTTTTGCGAAACATTCCCATCATTCCGCCCACCTTAATTTCTTTGGTGGACAGAATGACAGCGTTACTTCCCAGGTCTTTCCGAATTTGAAGCATAGCTTCGGGCATGGTCTCAACAATATATTGTTTTACTCTCATAAGTTCACCACTCCGACACTTTGGATTTCAACATTCGGTTCCAACTCACTATAGGAAAGCACCGGTATGTCCTGCATGGTACGTTCAATGACTTGACGCAGGTACATACGAATAGTTGGAGAAGTTAATACAACAGGTTGTTGACCTGATTGGATTAATCGATTGACCTGCTCGGTCAATTTTTGATACACACTTTGTGTAGACGCAGGATCCAGTGCAAGGTAACTTCCTTGATCGGATTGTTGTACACTTTCGGCAATTTTCTTTTCCAATCCAGGCCCAACGGTAATCACTCTAAGAGTTTCACCTTTTTGGGAGAACTGTTGGGTAATTTGACGGGAAAGCGATTGTCTTACGTACTCTGTCAGAACATCAGGGTCTTTGGTATACGTCCCGTAGTCAGCCAGTGTCTCGAAGATTGTAACCATATCCCGGATGGAGATTTTCTCGCGCAGAAGTTTTGCCAGCACTTTCTGTACATCCCCAATGCCCAAAACCGATGGAATCAGTTCATCGACAAGTGCAGCATAGTTCTCTCTGAGATTGTCCACAAGCGCCTTCGTCTCTTGTCGGCCGAGAAGCTCATGTGCGTGTTTCTTAATCAGTTCCGTCAGATGGGTAGCCACCACGGATGGCGGATCCACAACGGTGTAACCAGCAAGCTCAGCTCGGTCTTTGGTCACTTCGTCGATCCATAGAGCAGGAAGGCCAAAAGCCGGTTCCGTAGTTTCAATTCCTGTCACAGATTCTTCTTCGTACCCAGGGCTCATAGCCAGATAATGATTAAGCAGCAATTCACCGCCACCCACCACATTACCCTTGATCTTAATAACATACTCATTAGGTCTCAATTGAATATTGTCTCGAATCCGAATGACAGGAACAACGAGCCCTAATTCAAGCGCACATTGCCTACGTATCATAATAATCCGATCCAGTAGATCTCCGCCCTGCTGGTTATCGGCCAGAGGAATCAAACCGTAACCAAACTCGAACTCGATTGGATCAACCTGAAGCAAGTTAATTACACTTTCTGGATTTCTAACCTCTTCGATCTGTTGTTCCTCCTCCATCTGTTCTTCTGCCTCTTGTTTGGATTTCAGCGTATTTTGCATCCTCCATGCGGCAAAAGCCAGTATACCTGCCAAAGGTATGGTCGTAATGGCGTGAATTGGAGTGAAGAAACCAAGCATTGCTATTACAAAAGCTACAATATATATGAGCGTCGGGTATGTAAACAACTGCCCCGTAATATCATCTGCCAAGTTACCTTCGGATGACGCTCTAGTGACGATAAGACCCGCTGCTGTAGAAATCAGAAGTGCAGGAATCTGACTGACCAATCCATCCCCGATTGTTAATACAGAGTAGGTGGACAACGCATCTGCAAATGAGAAACCATGTACGGTCATACCGATAATAAATCCACCAATGAGATTGATTAGCAAGATGATAATACTCGCGATCGCGTCTCCTTTTACGAATTTACTCGCACCGTCCATTGCACCGTAGAAGTCAGCCTCTCTCTCAATTTTGGAACGTCGCTCACGGGCCTGTTGTTCATTGATCAAGCCTGCATTTAAGTCCGCATCAATACTCATCTGTTTACCAGGCATCGCATCGAGTGTAAACCGTGCTGCTACTTCAGCTACACGTTCCGAACCCTTGGTGATAACGATAAACTGAACAACGACCAGTATGAGGAAGACGATGAAACCAATAGCAATTTGACCGCCTGCGATCCAGCTACCAAAAGTGGCTACGACAGACCCGGCGTCTCCTTCTCCAAGGATCAGCTTAGTTGTTGAAATATTTAATGCTAGGCGAAACAGTGTAGTAATCAACAATAATGCCGGAAAGATGGAGAATTGCAACGCTTCCTTGCTGTTCATCGCTACGAGCAATATCATCAATGCAAGTGAAATGTTGACAACAAGCAGCATGTCCAACAACCAGGTTGGGATCGGGAGAATCATCATCAACACAATGCCAATGATACCCGCAAGGACAGCAATATCTTTTGTTTTCAATGAATGTACGGCCTCCGATCCCTTTTATTTCGTTCTGCCCTTTAATTTATATACATAAGCCAGCACTTCGGCTACCGCTTGAAACAAATCAGCCGGTATGGCGTCGCCAATCTCGGCCCTCTGGAACAATGCCCGTGCCAGCGGCTTGTTTTCCATTGTAATGACACCGTGCTCTTTGGCAATCTCCCTGATGCGCAAGGCGACGTAATCCTGACCTTTGGCAATAATCTGAGGTGCTTCCATCTCAGACCCTTCATACTTCAGCGCTACAGCGAAGTGCGTCGGGTTTGTGATGATCACATCTGCATTTGGAACCTCCTGCATCATGCGCTGTACAGCCATGCGACGCTGACGTTCCCTGATTTTACCCTTGATCAGCGGGTCACCTTCCATTTTTTTGTACTCGTCCTTGATGTCCTGTTTGGACATCCGAATGTTTTTCTCGTAATCATATTTCTGATACATATAGTCGAACACTGCGAGTACCATTAAGGCAACAGCAATTTTGACACCTAGATTGAGGGTGATTGAAGCCGAAAAATGTAATATGGCATCCAAAGAAAAATGAGAAAGTGAAGCAATATCCGATTGATAACTTGTAATCGTACTGTAGACTAGATAACCGATAATCGACATTTTCAAAATGGATTTTGCAAACTCCACTAATGAACGAAGAGAGAAAATGTTTTTGAAACCTTTGATTGGATCAAGCTTCTCAAGCTTTGGCTTCAACCCTTCTCCTACAAGCAGAAAACCAACCTGCATATAATTGACGATCAAGGCAACAACCGCCGCACCTATCAGTACGGGTGCTAGCAGCAGCATAACTTCAATGCCGTAGCGCATCATAAGCGCCATTACATTTTCGCCGGTAATCTCCAAGCTCAGCCGATTCATAAAGATATCTGTAAATAACCGAACAATGCGTTCTTTGTAAAAATCACTGAAAACCATCATGATTAAAAAGGTGAACAGGAGAATGGATGCTCCGGAGATCTCCATACTTTTAACAACCTGTCCCTTTTTGCGGGTATCCTGCCTTTTTTTCGGGGTGGCTTTCTCCGTCTTCTCCCCTGCGAATAACTGAAGGTCAAGTTGAAATTTCATTTAAATCCTGTCCTCCGTTTCCTTTAGCCCGGCCTCTGTCCGATCGTTCCAAGCAACTTTTCCATAGATCTAAACATCGCTTCGAACAATTGGCTAAATACAAAGGCGAAGCTCGGAACCATCAAAAGCAATATGGCGATTCCCACCAGGACCTTTAACGGCATACCGACAGCAAACACATTGAATTGAGGAGCAGTTTTAGCCAAGAAACCCAATCCCACATCCGTCAAAAACAAAGCCACTACAATGGGTGCCGACATTTGGAAGGCAAGCATAAAGGCCTCACCTAACGTACGAACGAGAAACTCAGCAATACTACCGTCAGCCAATCGTATGAAAAAGGCATTGGATAAAGGTATCCAGCGATAGCTGTACACTATGGCGTCCAGAAGGTAGTGGTGTCCATTCATCGTCAGGAAAAGCAGCATAGCAAAAGCATATTTGAAATTACCTGTCAGCGGTGC
Organism: Paenibacillus sp. FW104-T2; assembly: GCF_058789975.1. NCBI lineage: Bacteria > Bacillati > Bacillota > Bacilli > Caryophanales > Paenibacillaceae > Paenibacillus > Paenibacillus sp. FW104-T2. The sequence goes on from NZ_JBYTCE010000008.1 coordinate 142,224, forward strand.
AGAAGCACCCGTCATCGGATCAAATACATTCGCCATACCAAAGCCAATCTGAAGATCAATGAATGTTCCCGCCGTTTGCACGGCTGTCATGATCAAATAGGCTACGAAACCTAGCAGCAACCCTATTAATATCTCCCGGATAATCAACAGAATGTAACTCAGATCGGTAGGCACTTCCTGATTCATGCCATATACTACATAAACCGTTAATGTTACAAATGCCGAAAGACCAACCTTAATGGAATTCGGCACATTTCGAGCTGAGAATACTGGAGCAGTTACAAAAAATGATGCAATTCGACAAAACATAAGCAGAGCGACAGGAAAACTTTGCAACAATGTCTCCATGTGCGAAAGCCTACCCTATATATCTGTATAAATTATCGAGAATGTTATACGTAAAATCTACCAAAATATTTAAGATCCAAGGTCCGAATAAGAGCACTGCCAGAAGAACGGCAATAATTTTCGGTACAAAGGCTAATGTCTGCTCCTGAATTTGGGTCGTTGCTTGAAATACACTGATAATGAGACCCACAACTAGAGCAAGTATAAGCATGGGTGCGCTAGCCAGCAGCGACGTATATACTGCTTTCCCGGCCAGACCTATAATAAATTCTGAAGTCATGACCGTCCTCCTTCAACTTTCCTGCTCATGTGTTAAAGCTCAGCAGCAGTGACTTCACTACAAGATACCAACCGTCCACAAGGACAAATAGCAATATCTTAAAAGGTAATGAGATCATGACCGGTGGTAGCATCATCATCCCCATAGCCATGAGTGTACTTGCAACCACGATGTCTATGACTAGAAACGGAATGAAAATCATGAATCCCATCTGGAATGCTGTCTTTAATTCACTGATTGCATACGCTGGCACCATGACAGTGATCGGTATATCTTGATATGTTTCTGGTTTTTCGGTCTGATTATATTTCATAAAAAGCAGTAAATCTTTCTCCCTTGTGTGGGAGAACATAAACTTCTTAATGGGATCTTGTGCCTTTTCAAGCGCTTCCGTTTGCGTAATGTCTCCTTTGAGATAAGGCTGAAGAGCTACCTGATTAATGGAAGACAGCGTCGGTGACATGATAAACAGTGTCAGGAAGAGCGCTAAACCGACAAGCACCTGATTGGGTGGCATTTGTTGCGTCCCCAAGGATGTCCGTATAAAACCGAGAACGATAACAATTCGGGTGAAGCTGGTCATTAATACCAATATTGCAGGCGCTATACTTAACACCGTAATTAATAGTATTATGGACAGAGAACTCGTACTTGGTGTTCCCCCATCTCCGCTTCCGATTTGGATATCGATGTTCGGTATTGGTTCGGCAAAGGCAACCGTCACAGATGCCAGGCTGATAAGCCCCATCAAACAACATGCTAGCCAAATCTTTTTCTTCATGAATCCCTCGACCGATCTGTAGTATTGTCTTCTTCCAGGAGCTTGTCCATCTTTTCTTTTCGGTTAGGCATCTGCCGCAGCTTCGACTCGAATAGCTCGTGAAAAGAGGCTGTATCCTCAAGTTCCATTTCCCTTGGTGGTTCTTTCTTACGCAAGCGGGATGCCAGCTTGTTGATTAATGGTGAAAGGCTTCCCTGTTGTGAAGAAGCTTCTCTCTCAAATGAATCAACAATTCTCTGTGCCTCTTCCAAATCTGAAATTTTGTCTAGCAATTGTATATTTTCGCCAACACCGACCAGATAAACATTGCCACCAATTTCTATGATCTGAAGTGACTTGTTCGGCCCCAGCCCCACACCACCCAAAATGCGGACTGTACCACTTCGGAACCACTGCTGATTCCGTTTGTTCAAAAAGCGGAGCAGGTAGACGATAAGGACCAGGATGACGGCCAGGACGACAATCACCCATACAAGCTGAAAATAATAGTTGGTCCCAATGTCAGCTCCTCCAGGAGTATCACCCTGCGCCATCATCATGTGTCTTAAACTCCCAGCGTTTTGCTGATCGCTTCGATGACCCGGTCAGACTGGAATGGCTTAACGATGAAATCTTTGGCACCAGCCTGAATCGCATCAATTACCATCGCTTGTTGTCCCATAGCTGAACACATAATGACTTTAGCGTTCGCATCGATTTTTTTGATTTCTTTCAGTGCTGCAATACCATCCATCTCAGGCATGGTAATATCCATCGTGATCAGATCAGGACGAAGTTCCTTAAATTTCTCAATTGCTTGTGCTCCATCCTGAGCCTCGCCAACGACCTCATATCCGTTTTTGGACAAAATGTCCCGGATCATCATTCTCATAAACGCAGCGTCGTCCACGACTAAAATTCGGTTTGCCATCTTGATTCAAGTCCTCCCTAAATTGTGCTTATTGTAATTTCTGAATTCGGTCCCATTGGCTTACGATATCTATAACACGAACACCAAAATTTTCATCGATAACGACGACTTCTCCCTTGGCGATCAGTTTGTTATTGACCAAAATATCGACAGGTTCGCCGGCCAGTTTATCCAGCTCGACAATTGAACCTTGTGAGAGTTCCAATATATCCTTAATTTGCTTCTGGGTCCTTCCTAATTCTACGGTGACTTTAAGGGGAATGTCCATCAATAAATTCAAATTATTTTCGTCCACCTGACCGTAAGCCCCATTTTGCAAATTGGCGAATTGGACGGGTTGTACATTCACATTCCTGTTTGGCATACCGCCGTAGTGTTGTGGTGCACCATACGGTTGCTGTGGTGGCATCCCGTAAGGCTGTTGTGGCGGCATTCCTTGCGGCATACCCATCGGTGCCTGTCCATATCCATTATAGTCTGGAGCAGGCTGTTGAGGCGCCTGTGGAGGCATTTGTTGTTGAACCGGTGGTTGCTCCGGCGCCACAGGTGGAGCTGCCGCTGCTGGTGCTGCATGCGATGGTGTTGTCACAGGTGCATTAGCCGTTGATTCTTGTGCTCCGCCGATCAACATATCCACCATGTGTTTGGCAAAATCAACAGGCAAAAGCTGCATCAGATTGGAGTCAATCAGATCACCAATCAGGAGGCGAAACGACACTTGAATTAACGTTTCGTCATGCGGCAGACTGCTTACACCCTCGCCACTTTCCATATTGAGAATATCAATGCCTGGCGGAGAGATATTCACAAATCGGTTGAAAATCGTAGACATGGAGGTTGCTGATGAACCCATCATTTGGTTCATTGCTTCCTGCACTGCACTAATATGGATCTCATTCAACTCTTCATCCGCAGGATTGCCTTCGCCTCCAAGCATCAGATCAGCAATTACTTGAGCATCACGCTTTTTGATAACTAGTGAATTGATCCCTTCAAATCCATCCACATAATTGACATGTACTGCAACATGTGGCTTGGGAAACGCTTCTTCGAATTGTGAACGGCTGATAATGGATACCTTAGGTGTTGTAATATCTACTTTCAACCCCAATAGCGTGGACAGTGCTGTCGCTGCGCTACCAAACGTAATATTACCGATCTCCCCCAATGCATCTTGTTCCAGCTCAGTCAGAAAATCATCAACTGTTTTTTCAGCAGGTTCCGTGCTACCCATCGATTCGGATTGCCGGAGCAAAGCATCGATTTCTTCCTGGGACAAATAATCCTTACTCGTCAAATTCTTCAACTCCTTCGGTGACAATCTTATCTATTTGTACAGCCACACGGTCTTTTATCGTTCCCGGACTGCCCATATACTTCAACCTGTCGCCCACTTTGATGGATAATCCCTCATCAACCGGTTTGTTCAACGTAATGACATCGCCGACCGAAAGGCCAAGGAATTCCGAGATTGAAATCCTGGATTCACCCAGTTCCGCAACAACTGGCAATTTGGCTTTGTTCACACGTTCTCTAAGGGCATCGTATTCCTCCGGCGCCCTAGTTTTCTTCTCTGAAACAAACCACTGATGTGTCGACAGCCTTGACATAATAGGTTCAAGAACGACATGTGGGATACACAAATTGATCATGCCCGTAGTGTCACCGATTTTGGTGCTCAGCGAGATCAAGGCAATTGTTTCGTTCGGTGATACGATCTGCATAAACTGTGGATTCGTCTCCAGTGCTTCCATTCTCGGCGATATGTCGAGCACTGTTTTCCAAGCTTCCTGCAAACTTTCGAACGCTCGGCTAAAGATCCGCTCCATAATTGTCGTTTCTATTTCAGTCATTGAAGCTATTTTAGTCGGCGCACTTCCCGTACCACCCAGCAATCGATCCAACATCGCATAACCAACATTGGGGTGGACCTCCAGCACCATTCGTCCTTGCAACGGTTCTGCTTCAAATATGTTTAATATCGTCATTTTAGGGATTGAACGAATAAATTCATCATAAGGTAACTGTTCGACCTGAACGACGTTAATTTGAACGAATGTCCGTAATTGAGCTGAAAAATAAGTGGTGAGAAAGCGTGCAAAGTTCTCATGAATTCGAGTCAAACTTCGGATATGATCTTTGGAAAAGCGAACCGCCCGTTTAAAATCATACGATCTAATTTTTTTCTGAGTTTCTTCCTTTTTTAATTCCTCGGCATCCATCTCACCTGAGGAAAGTGCTGCTAATAGGGCATCAATCTCATTTTGTGATAATACATCCACCATGTTCTCACCCCCTTACCGTTTTACAGCGTGCTCTGTTCATTACATTGATGCCATCAAAAAATAAGTAAAGTTCGTGCTGCTCAGCTTCGGTTCAGGCAATGCTTCATTGATTAGTTTCGTCAGTTTTTCATTAAACTGAGAACGTCCCTTGGCTGTTTTTAACTCTTCTGGCTGTGCATCCGCAAAAGTCTGAACAATAATTGGTTTTACGGTAATTTCTTTAATTTTCTCGAAGTCTTCTTTTGCTGTAGCGTCAGCCAGTTTAAAAGCCAGGTTGACTTGTACAATGTGATTGGTGTCTGCCAAATTGGTTTTTATGTCGGTAATCTCGGAAGTAACCTCGACAATTTCATCGGCAGTCATCTTTTTGACTTCAGCAGCCGAAGCTACGTCTGTTTCAGCTTTGTTACCCGTCTGTCCTTGCATAAATACAAACACAACCACCACAATGAGTGTTATGGCAAGCAATATCGTTGCCATCCAGGGCATCATCTTTTTCATCAGGATTCCTCCGTTTGCTGCACTTTGATAGTGGCTGCCTGAACCCCGATTTCACGGTTGTAATCTTTGATTTTGGAAATGACTTCATCTGCCTTTTCAAGGACAATCAGTCTCTTACCAGTTACCAGAGTAATATACGTATCCGGCGTTTCTTCTACAATCTCTACCATCAGCGCATTTAACCACATGGGAGAACCATTTAACCGCGTTACCGAAATCATGCTAAGCCCCCTCTCGATCAATGTGGAGGAGCGAGCTCCTCCACGCATTAAAACTTTCTAATCAGCTATTAACGTTTCAGGTTAACAACTTCCTGAAGCACTTCATCGGATGTTGTGATGATCCGTGAGTTCGCCTGGAAACCACGTTGAGCGACGATCATCTCTGTAAACTCACCCGTCAAATCCACATTGGACATTTCCAGTTGGCCTGCAATAACCGCGCCTGTTCCAAATTCGGTGCTGTTCGCTGTTACAATTTCGAATTCGCCATCAGCATTGGCATTTGCAGTAATGCGGTACAAGTTACCACCGATCTTTTCCAGACCTTCCGGGTTGGTTACTTTACCGATCCCCAGTTGTGCACCAGCTTCAGTTGTACCATCATCCATCGTTTGGTTGATGATTCCATCTTGACCAATGGTGAACGAAACTACGGCATCATCCAGAGTGATAGGCTCGCCACCACTATCCACAACGAACAAACCGTCTGAAGTTACAAGGTTACGGTTAGCATCCACATGGAAATCTCCTGCACGAGTCAAGAAAGGAACTTCTTGCTCTCCGCCAAGTGTTACCAGGAAGAAACCATCACCGTTAAGACGCAAGTCGGTTGGATTGTTCGTGGTCATTGGACTCCCCGCTAGATGCAGCGTATCAATCGAACCCACGGATACACCCAAACCGATTTGTTTTGCATTTACACCACCGTTTTCATCTCCAGGCGCTGTTACTCCCGCCGTTGTTTGGCTCATAATATCTTTGAACATTACACGGCTACCCTTGAAACCAACGGTGTTTACGTTCGCGATATTATTACCTATGACGTCCAGTTTTGTTTGAAAACCCCGCATCCCGGAAACGCCAGAGTACATCGATTTCAACATGATTATAAATCCTCCCAGCCTTAATTTGGTTACCGCATCAGTCGGTCAGCGGTGTTCCGGCTCCCGAGAAGGGCCAGCCGGTTAAGATATGATTACTGCACTATCGATTTGAGTAAATACGTTATCCTTCATGCTTTCGCTATCCATAGCTGTAACTACAGTGCGATTCTTGACATTGACGATAAAAGCCATATCCTGCATCAGGATCAGAGATTCTTTAGCACCTTTGGCCGCAGCCTTGTCCAGTGCCGTTCCAATCTGCTGCATCTGCTCACTTTTCAGCTCAATTCCCCGCTGTTCCAATCTTTTGGCTGCATGGTTGCTTAGCTTAAGGAGATTATCCTCTAGCACTTGGGCAAAAGGTCTTTCAGGAGTGATTGTTGTTTCACTCTGTTTAGTGCGATTAAGCAAGTTCGGTGTTACTGGGCCTGTATATAGTTGTCCTACCGTTATTCGTTCACTCATAACGTATTCCCACTATCTTGACCTGATGTTTTAGCTTCCTCGCTTTCGCTCACTGGTGTTGAACCATCAACAGTACTCTGATCTTGGGATGCTTTTTCCTCGATTGGAGCAGGATTCGAAACCTGGATTATTTCATTCAGCTCGATTTCGTCTTCGCCCACTTTAGCGTACTGTACACCATCCCGTACGATGATCGAATCAACAATTCCCTGACGAAGCGTTCCGCTGTCTTCTTTATTAGAAGAAAGCCAGCTGATTTCCCGTCCGATCATGCTTGAAACCGCACCAAGAGACTGATTCAGCGTTTTGAGCTGGGACGAAATGTTAACCAGCTGTTCAACCGAACTGAACTGTGCCATTTGAGCAATAAATTCCTTATCCTCCATAGGCTGCATCGGATCCTGATTTTGAAGTTGGGTGATTAGTATCTTAAGAAACTGATCCTTCCCTAACTCCTTGGTAGCTGCACTGGTTGTGGCCGTGTTCGAAGCCGAGTAGTTCGGCCATGTATTATTGGTAGAAACAATTTCAGTAGCCAATATTTTCACCTCATTTCTAGTTAAGCTTTAGCAGTAAACGAGCCTCCCTGGAAGTCGTTTCCTTCCTCATTTTCACTGCGCCAATTCCGCAGTTCTTCCTGAAGGGTTGCCGTAGTTATTGCATCCTCTGTTTGCTCTTCACGTTCCCGTGAACGGCGCTGATCCTGCGAGTTATTTCCTTGCTGACGTCCGTCGTCATGATACATCTCAGAACCTAGGGAGCTGCTCTGAGTGACTTCGATTCTCTCCACTTGAATACCTTGGGATTGAAGCGAGGTACGAAGCTGAGTCATTTGCTGTTCAAGCATATCCTTCGCCATCGCATGTTCAGTCATGAAGCGTGCAACCAATTGTCCGTTCTGCAAGGTAATCTGTACATCCAGCTTACCCAGATGTTCGGGTCGAAGTGAGATTGTAGCTTCTGAAAAGCCCTTTTGTTGCACGATATCCAGCTTATTCACCACAAATTGCGTCATTTCCTTTGCAAACTGTGATGCCTGCATTACAGGTTCAGCTGGCTTAGCTACCGCTGTGCCCGAAGTACGCATGGATAACTCACCGGCTGTAATCACTTTTGAATGATCCATTTCTCCACCTACACTTGCAGTCGACGAAGTGTTCACATCTGTTTCACCTGTCACTTTAAGCTCTTTGGTAGAAGACGAAATTACAGTCAAATCTTTCTCCGTAGATGGAGTAGCTTTGGTTTGTACACCTTGATCTTTTAATGAATCCATGGAATCAACGATAGTTTTAAGTTCTGTCCATCCTTTATTGCTGCTCAGATCAACTCCAGCCTCCTGCAGCTGATTCTGGAGGGTTTGAAGCAACTGCTTAAACTCAGCTGTATTTTTGGCTATAGGACTATCTGGTTCAGTCATGCTTGCAACCAACTGAGTAAGCACATCCTGCAGCACAAAGCGAACTGCAGCTGGGTGTTCAGTAAGATCCATCACCGCAGTAGCGTTAACAGTTGTTGGCGCATTTACTGTTCCATCCGCTTTTTCCGTTTCAACGGAGGCACTGTTTAATTGGGCATACAGCTGTTGAATCAGATTTTGCAAGTCTGCCAGTAATGTCGGGTCATTTTCCAAAACTTCATCTAACGAATCCAAGTCACCAAACAAGGAGTCCAGAACAGCTGTAAGAGAAGTTTCTTCCCCTTCTTCACTAGTTGCAAGGGCTATAGCTAACGGATTTACAGTTAAACCCCCAGCAGTAGCCGAGTTGTTTTCTTCCGAAGTGGTACTATTCAATGACTGTGCCAGTGTTTGCAAAAAACCACCATCGGCCCCTGTAACCCCACCTTTAGATTGCGTTCCAGACGAAGTTTGTGCTGCTCCTGTTGCCTTTGAAGTGGATACTGAGGTCATTTGGTATACGATTGACATTTGTTTCACCTCCTTTCGGATTAAGAGAATTCTACCTACTTATTTCCCATTAACCGGTTTAAGATTTTCGCTGTTTCAGCTGAATCCTCTGTAGACATATTCTCAAGTAATTGTGAGCGTGTAGCATCGTCTACCGAGTTTAAAATGGTCAATGTTTTATCTGGACTGAGTTTATACGTCTCTAGCAGCAATTTTGCTCCGCTTGAGGCTGACATCGAAGAGAACGTTTGGCTGAGCTGGGTTTTGTCCAGGTTTTTCGAATTGGTAGTTGATGTTGTTGTAGTTGCTGCCGTTTCTTTCTTCAATCTGGATTGCAGCGCATCCAGTGCCAGATCTCCGGAAGGTTTTGCATCCTTCATCATCATCGTGACATCTGCCGCCGTTTTCGGATCCATTTTCTCCAACACTTTCGTACGGGCAGTCGACTGCATCGCACTCAGAAGAAGCACCATTTCTTCATTGGTCATGTTCTGTAAAATCGGTGCCGCTTTGCTTGGACTCATGTCTGCGTACATTTTGGCCAAATCTTTAATCTGCTTCTGATATTCAGATTCGGTCTCCGGAACTTCGGCAGCCGCCGTTTCCGCCGCTTTTTCTGCTTCATCCAATTTCGCTTGAAGATCGCTTGCTTTTTTTGCTTCTGCCGTAGTAGCCTCTTTTGCTGCCTGTAGCTCTGTTTCTTTAGCTGCTACTTGAGACTTCAACTTTTCGATTGTTGCTTCAGCACTCTCAACTTGCTTTTCGCTTTCGTCCAGCTTTTCTTTTTCAGGATCCAGAACAGGATCAGGCACCCAATTCTTGACTACCGGAATTTTGTTAGCTAGCTCAAGCATGTTATTGCGAATATCTACATTAAATAAGGTCAGCAGTACACCGAGCAACACTACGGTGAAAACAATCGGGATTGAAATCATCAGAAACTTCTCCCAACCGCCACCTGACTCTTTCTCGATATCTGTGTCTTTAACAGCCATTAGTTCATTCCTCCTTCACGAGACAACTTCGCTTGCGAAGCCCATCAGATTGCGCGTCCGGCCTTTGCAGCGAAGCGTACAGTAGCCATCTCGTCCAGATCGTTCTGTTCCCGGAGGAGCATCTCCTGCTGAAATTTGATCTTGGCTTTGTCTCTCGCTTCAAGCCACACTTTTTCATCAACCATCTTACCGTTCAAGAACGTCTGATTCCGCTGCACATTGACCTGAGCGTGTTTAACATCCGTATTCTTTTTGGAGATGCACTCATCCAGGTGATACACGTATCGCTGCATTTCTTGCAGACTGGATACAGAAGCTGTGCTCTCCGTTGCGGATTGAATGACACTAATCAGTTCGTTTTTATCATTCATAAGTTGTAGAAGGTGTTCTTCCTCTGTTTGAAGTTTGCCGATTGCTGTGGATAACATCCACTCCGCTTGTGTTTTTTCATTGCTTTTCAGGTCAACTACCTTCTGGAAATGATATCGAAATTTCATCGCTTAACCTTTCATCTCCTTGCAAATTCAAGAATCAAACGTTCCTGCACTTCACTCAGCGTTACTTTTTCGTCCACTTTTTGCTTGGTAAAGTTCCATATGCTTTCGATCTGATCCATCGCTTCATCAATAGCTGCATTCGACCCTCTTTGATAAGCCCCAATGTTGATCAAATCCTCGGATTCTTTATAGACGGCCATCAATCGCTTCATATTATTAACGGCTTCCAGCTGCTCTTCAGGCGCAATATCTTTCATGACACGACTAATGCTTGCGAGCACATCGATTGCCGGAAAATGCCCTTTGTTCGCAATGGACCGATTCAGCACAATGTGACCGTCCAGAATCCCCCTAACGGCATCCGCTATCGGTTCATTCATATCGTCACCATCGACGAGCACCGTGTAAAATGCTGTTATGGAGCCGGTTGGCCCCGTCCCTGCACGTTCCAGCAATTTAGGCAAACTCGCAAATACAGAAGGTGTGTAACCTCTCATCGCTGGAGGTTCACCTACAGCAAGTCCAACTTCCCTTTGAGCCATGGCATAACGAGTAACGGAATCCATCATCAACATGACATTCATGCCTCTGTCCCTGAAATATTCCGCTATCGTGGTGGCAATGACTGCCCCCTTAATTCGAATCAATGCAGGTTGGTCTGAAGTAGCAACGATGACCACCGAGCGTTCCAGCCCTTCCGGCCCCAGATCTCGCTCAATAAAATCACGAACCTCGCGTCCCCGTTCACCTACGAGTGCAATAACATTTACATCAGCTGCCGTATTGCGAGCAATCATGCCCATCAATGTACTCTTACCCACACCCGATCCGGCAAAAATACCAACCCGCTGACCTTTACCAACGGTTAACAGACCGTCAATCGCTCTAACGCCTACACCCATGGTTTCCAGTACACGCGGCCGTTCCATTGGATTCACAGGTTTATTCGATGTGGAGAACATCGGCATTCTTGAAGGCAGTAACGATCCATCCAGAGGTTGACCAAGTCCATCAAGCACTTTGCCGAGCAGCTCTGAACCAACCTGAACTCCAAGCGGCTTCCCGGTACCTACGACATCACACCCCGGACCAATCGATTGCAATTCACCCAAAGGCATCAGCAGCACTTTGTTATCCCGGAAACCAACGACTTCTGCTTGAATCGGCTTCTCAGATTTACCCGGGTAGATGTAGCATACGTCACCGATGCTTGCGTCAGGACCTTCGGATTCAACCATAAGCCCGATAACCTGTGTGACCTTACCATTAACCCGAACAGGATCAAATTGGCGTAAGTGCTCCATGTAACGCTGTGAACTAAGAACCTTCATGTTGATTTTTTCGCCCCTCATCCTCAAGTGCTATGCGGATCAGTTCTTTTTTTATTTCAGAAAGCTGTGTATCAATACGGGCATCGACGCTGCCAAACGATGAGCGAATGACACACCCTTTGTCTTTCACCGTTGCATCAGGCAATATTTGAAGTTCGGCCTGTGAGTCGATCGATAAGGACAACTCCTCACGCGCAGCTTGTACAAACGCAAACTGCTCTGGTGCTACACACAAGGCAATCATTCCTTGTTCACGTTTCCGTGACAGATTCTGACGGATCAATTCGAGAGTATGCTCTGGTTCAACAGTAAGCTGCTTATCAATAACCTTCTCTGCAATTCCGCATGCCAGCTCTACAAGGAAAGGCTCTGCTTCCTGGATAATTTGATCTTTTGCTACATAAGCCTCTTGCAGTACTTCCTGGGCTTCTTTCATCATCTGTTCGATCTGCACTTGGAGATCCAGTTCAGCTTGTACTTTGCCTTCATCAAAACCCTGCTGAAAACCTTGTGAGCGCATCGCTTCAATTAAATGTTCATCCTGCTGACGCTGTTCCTGCCACCAGGTATCGATCTGCTCACGGGCTTCTTTAAGCATGCGTTCCGCTTCCTCGGAAGCTTCGCGTACCTGCTTTTCTGCAAACTCCTTGGCATCCTCCAGCATCTCCGCAGTCAGACGTTTAGTTTCTTCGTCTACACGAGCCTGTAACGCCTCTGTCTCTGCACCTTCTATTTCACTATCTGTTCCTTCAGTTTCAGGACCACCATAATGATGATGATTTTCAAGACGTTTGCGGTCATCAACCGGCACATACTGGAAAGATTTAATCAAATTAGACAATGATATCATCTCCTCCGCCGCGAGCGATAATGATCTCACCAGCTTCTTCCAGTCTGCGGATCGTTCCTACGATACGAGTCTGGGCTTCTTCCACATCACGCAACCGAACAGGTCCCATGAATTCCATTTCTTCCTTGAATGTCTCGGACATCCGTTTGGACATGTTGCGGAACACTGCATCGCGAACTTCTTCGCTCGCCACTTTGAGTGCAAGCTGCAAGTCTGCGTTGTCGATATCGCGGATGATACGTTGAATTGACCGATCGTCCACGTTGACAATATCTTCGAATACAAACATGCGTTTTTTGATTTCTTCGGCAAGTTCCGGATCCTGAATTTCCAGAGAATCCAAAATGGTACGTTCCGTACCCCGGTCGACCCCATTCAAAATCTGTACGATCGACTCGATGCCGCCCGCGTTTGTATAATCCTGTGTAACCGTTGACGACAACTTTTGTTCCAATACACGTTCCACCTGAGAGATAACCTCAGGGGAGGTGCTGTCCATGACAGCGACTCTTCGTGCAACATCAGCCTGCTTCTCCTGAGGCAATGAGGATAGAATTGCTGCTGCCTGCTCGAATTGCAGGTAGGATAGTACCAAGGCAATCGTCTGTGGACTTTCGTTTTGAATAAAGTTTAATATTTGGTTTGGATCGGCTTTGCGTGCAAAGTCAAATGGTCTAACCTGCAGCGTAGCTGTCAAACGATTAATAACTTCAAGTGCTTTTTGCGATCCAAGTGCTTTTTCCAATATTTCTCTCGCGTAAGTAATACCGCCTTGAGAGATGTATTCCTGAGCCAGACAGATCTGGTGAAACTCCGCCATAATCATATCTTTTTCGGAAGCATCAACTTTGCGAACATTGGCAATCTCCAATGTCAATTGTTCAATCTCCTCATCACGCAGATGCTTGAAGATTTGTGCCGACACTTCCGGACCTAGTGTAATCAACAAAATTGCTGCTTTTTGTCTTCCAGTCAAACCTTGACTGCTTGCCTTTGCCAATGCGTTCACCTCTATTCGTCAGCCAGCCACGTACGCAGCAGATTGACGAATTCGTCTGGCTTTTTCTTCGCCAAACTCTCCAATTGTTTGCGCACTTGACTTTCGTTCGTTACACTGTCCAACGTAATGGACGGGAACTCTGTTGCTACTGGGAGAGGAATATCTTCTTCTTCCTCTTCGTTTTGTTTGCGTCGACGGCGTACCAGGAGGATAACGACTGCTGCGATTAACGCGGCCACCAATGCTCCTGCGCCCCACATCATACCTGTTGATAGCTGGAATCCTGTTTCTGCAGCAGTTGCAGTCTGGAAACCTTGTGATATAACCGAAACTTTCTTGGTCAGATCAGCGTCTGTAATTACATCACCTGAATCTGCAAGTGAAGCTCGAACGATGTTCACCAAAATATTCTCAATTGCATCCTGGACAGGTTGTTGTAATTCTGTTTGTCCTTCAGGTGGTTCAACGGCTACGTTAATGGTTAAATCTTTTACAGTATAAGGACTAGAAATGATATCTTTGGCAATTCGATTGACTTCGTAGTTTACAGTGCTTGATGATTCCTCAGAAGTTGAATTCCCCGTTGCATCCGCTGAAGGATACCCAGGAACTTCTTCTTGACCGGTACCTGCGACACCGCCTGTTGGAGTACTTGCACCTGTATAACTCTTTTGAATCTCCTGAACACTGATCTCTATGCCCTTCATGTTCTCTTCATCAACAGGTGTAACCAGATTCTCTTTGCTTGTCACTTTATCGAAGTTAAGCTTGGAAGCAACGAGTACATTTACTTTGTCTTCGCCTACGATTTGAGACAGAAACTGTTTTACATTGTTGCGTACATCATTTTCGAACTTCTTCTGCAAAGCCATGTTTTCCTGGACTTCGGAAGATAATCCACCACTGCCTCCACGGGCAGTTGGAATCAACTCGGCTTCATCCGTGTTGGTGATCGTAATATTTTCAATCGGCAGGTTGGGAATAGCGGTTTTCACCAAGTTAAAATATCCATCCACTGCTGCCTGATTCGGGTGGTATCCTGGTTTAAACTGCAATGCTACGGAAGCGGATGCTTTGTCTTGCTCTTCCAGGCCGGCAAAGATATTATCTTTCGGCATATTGACCAAGACTTTTGCATCTTGAATGCCCTGCATGCGCTGGAGTAACTGCTCGACCTCTCCGTTAATGGCATTGTTGTATTTAACATCGAATTCTTTGTCTGTCATCCCGATCGGCGATGAAGATTCCTCGAATGATTTATATCCCAATGAACCATTCTGAATAATCCCTTGTGATCCTATGTTGACTTTTGCAAGTGCAACATCCGTGCTTGGTACCGATATGGTTTTCCCGTCTGCGCTTAATTTGTAGGGGATATTGGATGAATCCAGGTAGTTAATGACTCCTGCTGAGTCACTGGAATTCAAATCAGTAAATGCCACTTCATATTCTGTTTTGGACAGCTGCATAGTTAGTACAACCGCTGCCAGAATTAAAAATAAAAAGGTGGAAACCAGTAAAACTTTCTGTTTTTTGCTGAAGCTATTCCAATACTGGGTTACTTTATCCCTGTACTGGGCGATTCTCTCATTCACTCTGTCACCCCATCCGAAACTTTGCTTAGTCTGTCCCGAGCCATTAAAGTACTTCATGACTAAAGTACGAGATCTGCCTCAGGAGCAGCATCGCAGCTGCTTGTTGTAATGATCAGCGCTGTTATCGAAGCGCAATCATGCTCTTTTTACATTTGCGTACGCATAATCTCTTGATACGCTTCGACTACTTTGTTTCGGACTTGCGACGTGAGTTGCAGACTCAACAGGGCCTGTTCTGAAGCGATCATTACCTGATCCACGTTCACATTCCCCAATAGAAATTGATTGGACATTTCATGCGCCTGAGTCTCCTGCGTTGCCACGGACCCTAATGCCTCTTGTAAGTATGTACCGAAGCTCTGAATGGTTTCGGCTGGTGTTGATGTTTTGCTAACGGAAGCATTTTGCATCTGCAACGGTTGAACTACCTGTGTGTTAAACATGTTGTTCTGAATCATCAATGTCTCCCCTTTATCCCATTATTCATGTTAAAACCTCATTGACATTACCGTAATCTATCTTCCGATCTCTAAAGCTTTGGTTATCATTGCTTTGGTTGAATTTAGCGCTGTTACGTTTGCCTCGTAGGACCGAGAAGCTGATATCATGTCAACCATCTCTTTCGCAATATCCACATTTGGCATATACACATACCCTTCAGCGTTGGCATCAGGATGAGAAGGATCATATACAGGTTTCAGAGGAGACTGATCTTCACGAATCTCTGATACTCTAACTCCCTCACCCGAGGACTTACCCCCCATCTGATTTTGCAGGATACTGCTAAACGAAGCTTTGTTTGGTTCGAGAACTACCATTTTTCTTTTGTAGGGAACGGCTTCACCATTCGAAACACTGGCGCGAGTCGTCTCAGCATTAGCGATGTTTGAAGATATTACGTCCATCCTCAAACGTTGTGCTGTCAGGGCCGAGGAGCTAATGTTAAAACTGTTACTGATATTCACCTAAGTTATCTCCCTTCCACTCCAACACGCATCATTTTAATCTGTTCATTCACTTGTTGAATATAAGCGTTGTAACGCAACTGGTTCTCCGCCAGAAGACTCATTTCTTTGTCGATATCGACATTATTCTGGTTATTATTCATGGATGTCGAATGATCCATTGTTACTACAGGTGTAGGAACGGAAGAGGAAGGTCCTATGACAAAATGCCTTGAGTCCGTTACTTTCCCCTTAAGAACTGGCATATCTCCATCCGTTTGCTGCCTTAAAATCTCTTCAAAAGATACGTCAGAACGCTTGTAGTACGGGGTGTCCGCATTCGCAATGTTGTCTGCAATTGTTTGTTGTCTAGTGTTGGACGCATCGAGTGCACCTTGTAATCTTTTAAAGCTAATATCATTCAAAAGATTCACGATTTCCCTCCTCTCCTTAGAAATTATGGAAAAAGATTCAATCTTTTTCCCTTAAATTCGCTTATGTTTTTCGACAAAAACATTCGCCTTTTCACGTTTTTCTAGGACTTAAGTAGAATTAACTCTGATGTTGTCGTATAACATAAGTTTCTTCGAGATTGGCATTTATTACAATAAGAAAAAAGCCCTATCTTTTCTGAAAGAGAGGGCTTTTTGTGTATTTTCTGCAAATTATGATTTTTTTCGCAAATGTTGAGGCCCAAAACAAATTGGAGTTCACATCTACAAAACACACACTTAAACATTCTTAAAATTTATAACAGGCTCTTCCATCTTATTCCTGCCGTCACTTCATCGACTTCATCTACAATTGGGAAAATTTCTCTTAATTGTGTTAGCAATATTTGCCGTTGCAACAAGGTTTTTATTCATCATAACTTTAGAAGGAAACATTCAATACATTAAATAATGGACAAGCTAGCCTTCTTGCTTTACTTGTTTACCCTGATATAACACAACACTTTCTTAACAATTAAAAATTTGGTTACACCAGGTAGTCAACGAAAATATTTTACTACATCAGCTTATTACTCCGATCGACTTTTTGCGCATTTGCGCAAGTTTTGTCGGCAATGTAATTAAACCGATAACCAGACTTGGATAAAACAGACAACCTTATATTGGAAGCTATTCCACCCACAAACATGATATTTTTCAGATTCTTACGCCACCGGATCCAGACAACTGCGGCACAAGTCCTATTTTTTACTACTCTAAATGTAACTTCAATCTTTTTATCGGCTTTTCTCTGGAAATCCATTAGTCGGGAACAAAAAAAGGCAGCATCCATCTGCCATAAAGATAAGCAATCACCAACCGATCAGGATTATTCCTTCAACAGTAGTTCGTCTTATTTCTATTAAACAGTGAATACCACCATTAAACTTCAATATTATATATTGCTTCTGTTTATTAAGAAAGTCTTATTACAGAATATATTGACTCAGGTCACGATCCTGTGCAATATCGTTCAGTTTCTCGCGTACATACTCCGGAGTAATGACCATTCGCTCCAGCGTGAGCTCAGGTGCCTCATAGGACAAATCCTCAAGGAGTTTCTCAAGAATAGTATGCAGACGCCTAGCGCCAATATTCTCCGTATTTTGGTTTACGGATTCAGCAAGCTTGGCAATCTCACGAATGGCCTCATCCGAGAATTCGATTTCAATATTTTCGGTCCGCAGCAAGTCGACATATTGTTTAGTCAACGCATTTTGAGGTTCTGTCAAGATAGATACGAACTCCTCCAGAGATAAGCTATTCAACTCAACCCGAATTGGGAAACGACCTTGAAGCTCTGGGATCAGATCCGAAGGTTTGGCCACATGGAATGCTCCAGCCGCCATAAACAGAATATAATCGGTTTTGACAGGTCCGTACTTGGTCATCACAGTAGAACCTTCCACGATAGGCAAAATATCCCGCTGTACCCCTTCACGAGATACATCCGGGCCGCTGCCGCGTCCCTGGCTGGCCACCTTGTCGATTTCGTCAATAAAAATGATACCCGTCTGCTCAGCTCTGCGAATGGACTCTTGTGTAACGTCATCCATGTCGATCAGCTTGCTTGCTTCTTCCTGGATCAGCACTTTACGAGCTTCTTTGATCGCCAGCTTGCGTTTTTTGGTGCGTCGCGGCAGCAGGCTCCCAAACATCTCCTGCATATTCATGCCCATCTGGTCATTTCCCTGCCCTGCAAACATATCCATCATATTCGGAGCTGTATCCTCAACATCAATCTCGATAATGTCTTCTTCCAGCTTACCGGATAACAAGTCGAATTTGATCTTGCGACGCCGCTCTGCGACATTGGTGTCCGGCTCTGGTTCTTCCTGCTCGGGCGTATTGTTTCCGTTATTGCCAAATATCATTTCAAACGGGTTACGTTGATTTTTGGACTTGGATTGAGAAGGAGCCAGAATATGTACGATGCGTTCATTGGCAGCTTCTTCAGCCTTGTCTTTTACCTTTTCGGTCCGTTCCAGCTTAACCATCCGCATGGACGTTTCAATCAGGTCACGGATCATGGATTCAACATCACGACCAACATAACCCACTTCCGTGAATTTCGTTGCCTCCACCTTTACAAAAGGGGCTCCCACCAGTTTAGCCAGGCGGCGGGCAATTTCCGTTTTACCAACACCTGTCGGTCCAATCATTAATATGTTTTTAGGTACAATATCATCCTGCGTATGCTCTGGCAAAAGGCTGCGGCGATATCGATTGCGCAAGGCAACAGCCACCGATTTTTTGGCCTGTTTCTGACCCACAATATACTTATCAAGCTCTGCAACAATTTGTCTTGGTGTTAACGCTTGTGTTTGCATTTCGCTTCCCTCCTACCAGTCTACTTAAAATCCTGCATAGAAATATGTTATCAAAATTAGGGATAACCCCGCAAATTGATAGGAATAGCCCTAACGGCCATGCTCTATGTTTCAGTTTGCGGGGTTATCTTACAGTTCTTCTACAATGATATTATTGTTGGTATACACACATAACTCTGCTGCCACCTGCAATGACTCACGGGCAATGTCTTTGGCTTCTAGGTTTGTTGCATGACGTTTCAATGCACGTGCAGCAGACAGAGCGAAGTTCCCACCAGAACCGATCGCAATGACATCGTCATCCGGCTCAATGATTTCGCCTCCACCAGAGATGAGCAGCATCCCCGTCTTATCCATAACGATAAGAAGTGCTTCAAGCTTGCGCAAAATGCGATCCTGCCGCCAGTCCTTGGCAAGCTCCACCGCGGCACGCTGCAGATTGCCATGATGCTCTTCCAGCTTACCCTCAAACTTTTCGAATAGTGTAATGGCATCCGCTACTGAACCGGCAAAACCAGCTACAACCTGTCCGCGGTATAAACGTCTTACTTTTTTGGCCGTATTTTTCATCACAACGCTTTGCCCCATAGTCACCTGACCATCTCCGGCAATCGCTGCCTTGCCATTATGACGAACTGCACAGATCGTTGTAGCATGAAATGACATATCCATGATTCAGCCTCCTCCCACGAAACTAATTTATACGCGTCCCGGAACGGTTAGACCTTCTGCAGCTGCAAAACGGGCAATACCATCCAATGCGCGCTGTGCAAGAGCTTCATTTTTTTCTTTTTTGTTACGGATCTTCGTTTCCAGTTTCGGCAGCAAGCCAAAGTTTGCATTCATCGGTTGGAAGTGTTTGAAGTCAGCCGTAGTAATGTACTGTGCCATACTGCCCAGCGTTGTCTCTACAGGCAACACTACAAGTTCCTGTCCAAGTGCCGCTTTGGCTGCATTCATACCCGCAATCAGACCTGAAGCGGCTGATTCAACATACCCTTCAACACCTGTCATTTGTCCTGCAAAGAACAGATTTGGACGTTCCTTGAATTGATACGTCGGACGCAGCAATTTGGGAGAATTAATGAACGTATTGCGGTGCATAACACCATAACGTACAAACTCCGCATTTTCCAGGCCAGGGATTAGCGAGAATACACGTTTCTGCTCTCCCCATTTCAGATGTGTCTGGAATCCAACCAGGTTATACAGCGTTCCTGCTGCGTTATCCTGTCTGAGCTGTACTACTGCGTGTGGCAGCTCCCCTGTATGCGGGTTAATGAGACCAACAGGCTTCATCGGACCAAACAGAGCCGTTTGTTTTCCTCGCCTCATCATGACTTCAATCGGCATGCAGCCTTCGAAGTAAATTTCCTTTTCAAACTCTTTTAATTGGGCAACCTCTGCCGTAATCAGAGCATCATAGAAGATATCAAACTCTTCTTCTGTCATCGGACAGTTTAGGTAGGCTGCCTCCCCTTTATCATAACGGGAAGCAAGGTACACCTTGTTCATGTCAATGGAGTCTTTTTCAATAATCGGAGCAGCCGCGTCGTAGAAATAGAAGTATTCCTCGCCCATCAGTGCCTTGATTTGTTCGGATAATGCTGGCGAAGTCAGTGGACCGGTAGCAACAACAACGATACCATCCTCTGGTAAGGAGGTCAGTTCTTCGTTGACCACCTCGATGAGTGGATGCTGATGAAGCGTGGAAGTAATCTCTCCCGAGAATCCATCGCGGTCAACAGCCAGTGCTCCTCCCGCTGGAACTGCATTTCGATCGGCTGCACCCAGTACCAGGGAGTTCAGCATTCTCATTTCTTCTTTCAGCACACCAACTGCATTAGTCAAACCGTTGGCACGCAGCGAATTGCTGCACACCAGTTCTGCAAATTTATCAGTATGATGAGCCGGTGTTTTTACAACCGGTCTCATCTCATATAGCTTCACACGTACACCGCGACTTGCAATTTGCCAAGCTGCTTCAGTTCCTGCCAGCCCGGCACCAATTACCGTTACTACTTGTTCATTCGTCAAAATCATTTACCCCCATATATGCTAATCCGCTGTTTCTTCTTCCGGTTCCTCTACCGGTTCCTGATGGTCACAGGATGTACATTGCAAACGCGTCCCCTGCTTGTTTCGTTTCTCAACCATGAGAGAACCACAACTTGGACAAGGTTTGGCCGACGGTTTATCCCACGATACGAAATCACACTCTGGATACTTGTCGCAGCCATAGAAGATACGTCCTTTTTTACTACGACGTTCAACCACATGTCCTTCCTTACATTTCGGACAAGTTACGCCAATATCTTTAATAATCGGTTTGGTGTTCCGGCAGTCCGGAAATCCGGAGCACGCAAGAAACTTGCCGAACCGACCCAGTTTGTACACAAGCGGCTTGCCGCATTTTTCGCAGATTTCGTCCGAGACCTCATCTTCAATCTCAATCTCTTTCATTTCTTCTTCTGCGAATTCGAGTCTTTTCTCAAATGATTCATAAAATTCAGCAAGTACCTTGACCCAGTCTTCCGAGCCTTCCTCCACATGGTCAAGATCACCTTCCATATTGGCAGTGAACTCTACATTCAGAATTTCAGGGAAAAACTCCTCCATCTGTTCGATGACCAGTTCTCCAAGCTCGGTCGGCATGAATTTTTTCTCTTCGATTGCCACATATCCACGCTTCTGAATGGTTTCCAGGGTTGGTGCATATGTACTTGGACGCCCTATGCCCAGCTCTTCCAGCGTACGTACAAGTCTTGCTTCCGTATATCGGGGCGGCGGTTGAGTGAAGTGCTGTTTCGGTTCAATCTCCTGCTTCTCTAACCGATCACCATTTTTTAGTGGAGGCAGCAAACGATCTTCTTCCGTAGTACCATCATCGTTTCCTTCCACATAGACCTTCATGAAGCCTTGAAAGCGAACCTTGGAGCCTGCTGCACGGAAAATGGTATCTCCAGCTGCGATATCCACAGAGAGTGTATCGAGGACAGCAGAAGACATCTGGCTAGCCACGAAGCGCTCCCATACCAGTTTATACAGTCTGAACTGATCACGGCTCATAAATGATTTGATGGAATCCGGATCACGCAAAATGGATGTAGGACGAATAGCTTCGTGAGCATCCTGCGCATTGGCTGCCTTCTTGGAATAGTTTCTTGGCGTCTCAGGTGCAAAAGCTTCACCGTACTTGCCAACAATATATTCTTTGGCTTCTTCCTGAGCTGATGCCGCAATCCGGGTGGAGTCTGTACGCATATACGTGATGAGACCCACTGTGCCTTCTTTTCCGAGGTCTACGCCCTCATAGAGCTGTTGAGCAACCGACATCGTTTTGGAAGCCCTGAAATTCAATTTCCGTGCAGCCTCCTGCTGCAAAGAACTTGTCGTAAACGGAGCGGATGGATTCCGGCTGCGTTCTTTCTCTTTCACTTCTTTGACGGTAAAATCCGCGTTCTCAATTTGTTTCAAAATAGCTTGTACTTCGGCTTCGCTTCCCAGTTCGGTTTTTGCACCGTTCAATTGATGGAACTTCGCTTCAAATGGATTGCCGTCAGCAGTCAGCTTCGCCGTAATGCTCCAGTATTCTTCTGGAATAAAGTCATCGATTTCATTTTCGCGATCCAAAATGATTTTGACTGCCACCGACTGTACACGTCCAGCGGACAATCCTTTTTTGACTTTCTTCCATAATAAAGGACTGATTTTATATCCGACAAGCCGATCCAGAATTCGTCTGGCCTGCTGTGCATTAACCAAGTCCATGTTAATCTTGCGTGGTGTTTTGAACGCATCCTTGACTGCCTGCTTCGTAATTTCGTTGAAGACAACACGGCAATCCTCCGTGTCATCCAGTTCAAGTGCATGAGCCAAGTGCCATGCAATAGCCTCGCCTTCGCGATCCGGGTCAGCTGCGAGGTACACTTTTTTCACTTTCTTTCGTGCATCCTTCAGTTCTTTCAAAATCGAACCTTTGCCGCGGATCGTAATATATTTCGGATTAAAATCATTCTCCACCTCAACGCCGATCTGACTTTTCGGCAAATCGCGCACATGTCCCATCGAAGCCTTCACGATGAACTTGCTGCCTAAATATTTGCCGATTGTCTTCGCCTTTGAGGGCGACTCCACGATTACGAGTGAATCCGCCATAGGTTCATCCTCCTCTCAGTCATGAAACTGCTTGTTCCTTTTCATCCTTGTCAGCAATTAAATAACTTCCGTTAATAATCTATTTTCACATGCCGCGTGGTCACAGCATTGTCATACCCTTGCATATTTGGTTCCAGGTAATTGGCTAATCTGTTTTTTTATGATTAAAGATAACAGAACTGAATGCAAATGTCCAAAATCCCAACCGAGCTGCTCTACAAGTTGATCCAAAGATCTTTCGTCCTGCTCCAGCAGGGAGATGATCCTTCTCTCATCAGATGAGAGACTCACCTCAGGAAACATATTCGGATGATTACCTTCTCCCTTTTCTGGGGAACGTCCTCTATTGTAAGGAAGTTGTTCGGGATTTGGCAAGTCCATTCGGTACTCTTCAAGCAGATCATCCGCGCAAGTGACCAATTTTGCCCCCTGACGAATCAGATTATGTGACCCTCGACTCTTGGGTGATGTAATGGGGCCCGGAACAGCAAATACATCTCTTCCTGCCTCCAGCGCAGCATCTGCAGTAATAAGAGAGCCGCTTCGGATATCCGCTTCTACAACCAGCGTTCCAAGTGTCAAACCGGCAATAATTCGATTACGCTCCGGAAATAGTCCTTGATGAGCACGTGTGCCTGGTGGATATTCCGACAGCAATAGACCTGTTTCAGCAATTTGCTCAGCTAGTTTTTTGTTCTCAGGTGGGTAGATCTTATCAATTCCTGTGCCAAAAACGGCAATGGTTTTACCTTTTGCGCGAAGAGCGGCCTCATGACAAGTGCTATCAATACCACGGGCAAGACCACTTACTATGGTCAACCCTGCATGACAAAATTCTGTCGTCAGTTTCTCGCCTACTTTGCGCCCATATACTGTTGGCATTCGAGTTCCTACCATGGCAATTGCCTTTGAATGTAACAAATTCATGTCTCCACGGCCGTACATAACCCAAGGTGCCTGAACGGTTTCCTTCATTAATATGGGGTATTGTTCATCCAGATAGGTAATAACCTGAATTCCTTGTTTATAAACCGCTTCACGCCTATGCTCAATCCAGTCTTCATCGAAAGTATTTACAAGCCTGGCGGCCTGATCTTTACGCAACCCAGCTTGAATCCAATCTCTTTCGTCATAATGAAGCAAATCCGGAAGGTTATGCCCCCCTGTTACTATTTTCGAGATCGTTTTCTTCCCAACACCATCCATTTCATGCAAACCAAACAGAATCAAGCTTTTCTCCATTCTATAAGCCTCCCGAGCGGGAAGAACACTTCCCTCATATTGTGTAGGTTGTGACGACAGAATGCAAGCGTTTACTTTTAAGAGAGTAACTCAGCTCTCTCATTTGGTAAGTAATTCAACGCAAAAAAGCAACCCTTCACCCAGTTTATGGGCAAAAGGTTGCTTACCTTTTCCGTATCACAATAGTCGGTTACGACAGTAATAACATCTCCGCACCGTTTCTACTATTATAATGGAAAAGAATTAATGTGTCGTGCACAAATTTAAAATACCACGCTCTTCCAGTACGCTTACCAGAGTGGAGCCCATCTCGGCAGGCGTAGGCGCAACTTTGATACCGCAGGATTCAAGCTTCGCGATTTTTTCTTTGGCTGTACCTTTACCTCCTGAGATAATGGCACCAGCATGACCCATCCGCTTGCCTGGAGGCGCAGTAACGCCACCGATAAATCCAACAACCGGTTTGGTCATATTGTCGCGTACCCACTCTGCAGCGTCTTCCTCTGCTGTACCACCGATCTCCCCGATCATGATGACAGCATGAGTCTGAGGATCTTCATTGAAACGTTTGAGGATATCAATGAATTCGGAACCTTTAACCGGGTCTCCCCCGATTCCTACCGCTGAAGACTGACCAATTCCACGTGTAGTCAATTGATGAACAGCTTCATAGGTGAGCGTTCCACTACGGGAAACGACGCCAACATGTCCAGCCATATGGATATAGCCAGGCATGATCCCGATTTTACATTCACCCGGTGTAATAACACCAGGACAGTTCGGTCCGATCAATACAGTCTTTTTGCCTTCCATGAAACGGTCTACCTTCACCATATCAAGGACAGGGATACCTTCTGTAATACAGATTACAAGATCAAGCTCTGCGTCAACAGCTTCCATGATGGAATCCGCTGCGAATGCTGGTGGCACATAGATAACGCTCGCTGTTGCACCTGTAGCTTCCTTCGCTTCTTGTACCGTATTGAATACCGGAAGACTAACGACTTTGCCATCTTCCAGCGTGATATCAACATTGGTCCCGCCTTTGCCTGGTGTAACACCGCCTACCATCTGGGTTCCGTAATCCAATGCGCCCTTCGTGTGGAACATTCCCGTTGAACCCGTAATGCCTTGCGTAATGACTTTTGTATTTTTATCGATCAAAATACTCACGTTGCTTCACATCCTTACGGTTATTTTTCAAGTTCCGGACAGCTCCGGCACTAAGAAAGCAATTTATATCATTCGATTCCATCGCTAGCGGGAACATGAATTAGACGGATTGAAGCATTCCGATCCAATTCATAAAGATTGCGAACCGCTCTTTGGATTGATATAAATGGCCCAGGAATGAACTTATTTTACGAGGGCAACGATTTTTTGTGCACCGTCGGCCATGGAATCAGCAGGTACGATATTCAGGCCAGATTCACCCAAAATCTGTTTGCCAAGCTCCACATTCGTTCCTTCAAGACGAACAACCAGCGGTTTCGTGAGGCCAAGCTGCTTCGCTGCTTCAACGACACCGTTTGCAATGACATCACAGCGCATGATTCCGCCGAAAATGTTAACGAAGATGCCCGCCACTTTGGCGTCAGACAGAATGATTTTAAAAGCTTCTGTTACTTTCTCCGTTGTTGCACCGCCCCCAACATCAAGGAAGTTGGCAGGGTCTCCGCCGTAGTATTTGATGATATCCATCGTAGCCATCGCAAGTCCCGCACCGTTAACCATACAGCCGATGTTGCCATCAAGTGCTATGTAGCTGAGGTCGTATTTGGAAGCCTCGATTTCTTTTTCGTCTTCTTCATCCAAGTCGCGCAGTTCCAAAATATCCTTATGACGGAACAATGCGTTGGAATCAAAATTCAATTTCGCATCCAGCGCGATAACGTTTCCATCTCCAGTAACAACAAGAGGGTTGATCTCAGCAATGGAGCAATCTTTTTCCACAAATGCAGTGTACAATGCAAGCATGAATTTGACTGCTTTGTTCACCAATTCATTCGGAATATTAATGCTGTAGGCCAATTTACGTGCTTGGAACACTTGTAATCCAATAGCAGGGTCAATAACTTCTTTGAAGATTTTCTCAGGAGTAGCTTCAGCCACTTCTTCGATCTCCGTACCGCCTTCTTCGGATGCCATCATCACGACACGGCCCGTTGCACGGTCAACAACAACACCCACGTAGTACTCTTTGCGGATATCGCAGCCCTCTTCGATCAAAAGACGTTTTACTTCCTTGCCTTCCGGTCCGGTCTGGTGTGTCACCAGTACTTTTCCCAAAATTTCGGAAGCATACGCTCTAACTTCGTCTGCGCTCTTCGCTACCTTTACGCCGCCGGCTTTTCCCCGGCCACCAGCGTGAATTTGCGCTTTGACTACAGTCACCGGACTGCCCAGTGCCTCTGCGGCCGCAACCGCTTCATCGACTGTATAAGCAACCTTCCCATTAGGAACGGCAACTCCATACTGTTTCAGTACTTCTTTTCCTTGATATTCATGGATATTCATTCTCGAATCCTCCTATCAACATGACTGCAACAAGGCGGGTTGGTTGACTACCAAAAGACAATTGTTGACTATTTTCACTTAAACCCAATTCATTGTAACACGTTTTTAAAACGCTTTCCTTAAAAAAGTAATGGTTAATAGACAGCTTTTTGATATGGATATCATCCCATATTGTGAATGCTTGGATATTAATGGAAAAAACCTCAGACTAATATGTCTAAGGTTTCTCCTTTTCGTTATATCAAGATTATTTCCAGGTTATTTTCTAGCTTCTTTCATATTCGTCTCATGTACCTTCTGAAGAAGCCCTTTAAACTGACCAAGCAACGATTCAAATTCCGTACTGCTCAGGCAAGCATCCCCCTGAATAGAATCCGGAATGGACAGAGCCTTATTGCGAAGCTCCTTACCTGAATCAGTTAACGTAATAAGCACTTTGCGCTCATCCTGTGCTGAACGTTCACGATGAATGAGTCCGGCAGACTGCAGGCGTTTTAATAGCGGTGTCAACGTACCCGAATCCAAGTAGAGTGCCTCTCCGATTTCTTTAACCGTGCATTCCTCTCGCTCCCACAATACCATCATGACCAAATACTGCGAGTAGGTGACACCCAGTACCTCGAGATATGGCTGGTACATCTTCGTGATTTCACGTGAACAAGCATATATGGCAAAGCATAATTGGTTATCCAGCTTCAAAGCATCCGTTTGCATAAATTAATCCCACCTGCCTATTTTACATTTAATTGCTTATAGAAAGCGCTGTGTTAAGCCTGCCTTTTGCAGGCTAATCTGCACATACTAAAAACTCTCTCTATATATATTATCACAAATTAGAAAAAAAACAGAATAATTGAGCACAAGGGATTTTACTTTTCTATTTTATTGTGTTAAATTAAATTGTATAAAATATAATCGTATACATAAAGGAGCGAATTAACATGATGACTATTCAACAAAAAATGTATGAAACTACGGTAAAAGCAGTTGGAGGACGTAACGGTTATGTAGAATCCTCCAGTCCCGAACTTCGTTTAGATGTACGCACACCGAAAGAAATGGGCGGTGCAGGTGGAGAAGGTACCAACCCAGAGCAATTGTTTGCAGCAGGTTATGCGGCTTGTTTTGATAGTGCACTAAATATGGTTGCTCGCATGCAAAAAATCAAGTTAGAAGGTACTGAAGTCACAGCTACAGTTCATTTCGGAAAAGTGGAAGACGGTGGCTTCGGCATTGCGGCAACACTTGACGTTCTTGCAAAAGGCGTAGACAAGGCTACAGCAGAGAAGCTGGTAGAAGCGGCTCATCAAGCCTGCCCGTACTCCCGTGCAACACGCGGCAACATTGATGTCAAACTAAACGTACTTTAATTAAATTCGTAAAACAGTCTCATTTCCTCTACTTTGAGATGGTTTTTATGATTAACGATATACCCTATTCAGACAATGATTTTCTGATGATATCCACGAGAGCAGATAGATAAAAATTCAGAATTCAGGGTTGGAATTGCAGCGATGATGAAGACAGGTTGACGCCCTGATTTCTTTTATATACAATGCTTATTAGAAGCTGAGGAAGCACCTTAATTCGCACACTGGCCCGCATTATGCGCAGCCAAGTACGAAGTGAGGTGTTTCTTTTTATTATGTATGGAAAATTATATAGTGCATGTTTATATGGAATTGACGGGGTATTAATCGAAGTGGAAACGGATTTGTCCAATGGATTGCCCCAGACTTCCATTATCGGCTTGCCGGACTCGGCGATTCGTGAAGCGGTTGAGCGTGTTCGTGCTGCTGTCAAAAATTGCGGTTATCAATATCCATTACAACGGATTACGATTAATCTTGCCCCTGCTGACCTGCGTAAAGAAGGCTCTTCATTCGATCTTGCCATTGCTGTAGCTTTGCTAATGACAAGTGGGCAGCTCGTGCTGCCGTCCCAGGAAAGAACACTTTTACTCGGCGAACTCGCTTTGGATGGCTCGGTTCGATCCGTACCAGGTGTACTTGCCATGGTGGATCTGGCCAAGCGTCAAAGCTTCACTTCCGTTCTCCTCCCCGTTGATAATCTGGCAGAAGCTTCGTTAATTAGCGGTATTAACGTATATGGAATCGGCCATTTAAGAGATATCGCGCCAGATAAGCCTGATTCCCAGACGAAAGATGGGGTCTTGTCCAAAGCGGGAACGGTTGTTTTGAATAACTTCGCTCACCTTATGAAACCAGCTGCATATGAACAGGGTCTCTCCAACACCAAGACTCAGATTCCGGCTTCGTTAAGCGATGACTACAGCGACGTTCTCGGCCAACATCATGTGAAGCGTGCGCTGATGATTGCCGCAGCCGGGATGCATAATATATTGCTCGTGGGACCACCAGGGACTGGCAAAACGATGCTGATCAAACGTCTGCCCACGATTCTCCCTCCGTTATCCGAGGAAGAATCACTTGAAGTTACCAAAGTGCTAAGTGCTGCAGGGAAACTGAAAGAAACGTCCAACGGTTTGGTTACGGAACGCCCCTTCCGGTCACCACATCATACGATATCCACCTCCGGCCTCATCGGTGGGAGCGGTATTCCGAAGCCCGGTGAAGTCAGCCTTGCACACCGCGGTATACTGTTCCTTGATGAGCTTCCTGAGTTTCATCGTCAAGTGCTCGAAGTTTTACGTCAGCCGCTGGAGGATCATACAGTCACCATAAGCCGGGCAAGAGCTGCTTTTACATTTCCTGCTCAGTTTATGCTTGCATGCTCCATGAATCCCTGCCCATGCGGGTATTTGTCTGCTCAATCCGAGGATCAGCGCTGTATCTGCAGCCCTTCCCGCGTTGCAGCTTATCGGGCCAAAATCTCGGGCCCTTTGCTGGATCGGATAGATCTGCAGGTCGAGGTTCCTCCACCTGGCGAATGGCGGAAGGCAGCACCTTCCCCCACTTCTGCCGAGATGCAAGCCAAAGTTGTCCACGCTCATCATATCCAGGCTAAGCGTTATGCGAGCAGCTCTGTGCGTTGGAATAGTCAGTTATCCGGAAGACTGCTCCGCCGAACTGCACGTCTTCCCTCGGAAGCAGACCATCTGCTCCAGCAAACACTGCAGGCCCTTAACTTAAGCATGCGTGCTCACGATCGCATTATCAAGATGGCTCAGACGATTGCCGATCTGGATCATGATGGCGAAATTTTAACAGCTCATGTGGCTGAGGCGATTCAGTATCGGCAGTTGGATCTGAATTTGTTTTAGACCCTTAAATTTGTTTTAGACCCTCCACAGCCCCAGCTCATAATATATAAATTCACTTTAATGACGACACTAAAAAAACCGTTCAGGTTATCTCCTTCGTTTCATTGAAAAGGAGACCTTGAACGGTTTATTGGTTAAGACACAGACAGGGCATTCTATTTTATTTAATCAAAAAGGGTAAGTTTGTCTTTGGCCGGTGTGCGTTCTTTCGCAGAAGGGATGACCTCCGGATAACCCATGTAGACCATACCGACAATTTTCTCACCAGCCTGAATCCCCAGTGGTTTGCGGAATTTCGGTGCATACAGGAAAGGCTTGGTTACCCAAAAGGTTCCAATATCTTCACTCCATGCGGCCAGCATAAAGTTCTGTACCAGTGCACTTACTGCAGCAAAGTCCTCATCCCATATATTTTGTCTTGGATCCTCTTCCAGAACCACAAGCATGATCGACGGTACCTGCATAACATTGGCTGAAAATTTGTTATCCTCGCCCATCTCTGCCTCAATCGCATCTGCAAGCTTCTTCCGTCCATCTCCGGTAAATAACAAAAATCTCCACGGCTCACGCAATTTATGGTTTGGTGCCCAGACAGCGGTATCCAACAACTCGATAATCTGTTCTGTAGGCACAGCATCTTTCTTAAACTTTTTGACGGTACGCCGGTTTTGAATGGCACTTCTTACATCATTGACTGTATCAATATTTGTAGATTTGGTCACTGAACTTACCTCCCTATGGAAAATTGCGCTGCTAACGGACTTTTATAATAAATAAAATGCAATACGGTTGGTTACATTCTTGATTATACAACGAACCGTTCTTCAGATTCAAAGAACGCCCATGGAATCAGTATTGGTTATGTTTCACACAAAAAAAGTGTTTCTAAAATTTGAATTCACGAGAGAATCCATTCTTTTAGAAACACCATGTTTAACTGATTCAATTTTATTAATTCAGAACGCATTTTCAACGTGCTCAACAGTTACAATCTGACCTGCCGGATCAAGCATCACAGCAACCACATCAAAACGAATTTGTAATTCTTTCCCTCTTGATTGTTGAAGGTATACGGCTGCCGTGGAACGAACCTGCTGCATCTTACGAAGATCTACCGATTCCTGCGGTGTACCATACTTCCCTGCTCCACTACGGCTTCGTACCTCAACAAAGACAAGCAAATCACCATTTGAAGCGATAATATCAATCTCACCACGGCGGCAACGCCAGTTTTGTTCAATAATATGAAAATCTTGCTCACGCAGCCACCTGCAAGCCGCCTCTTCACCCAACTTGCCTTTTTGCTGACGCGTAAGCTTGGGGGTAGAGTTATGCCCAGGTCCGGTTAAATGGCTCACCATGTATCCTCTCCCTCATGTCCGGAAGCCAGCCGGTCTGCTCGGTAAATATAGGTTAACACTTCAGCGACCAGTTGATAGAGCTCTGCCGGAATTTGCTCGTCCAAGTCAAGCTTGGACAAAACTTCCACCAGTGCAGCATCCTCCTGAACAGGAACCCCGTTTTCCTTTGCTTTGTCCAGAATTGCCTCTGCCACTTTACCGCGGCCTTTGGCCACGACGACCGGTGCTTCACTTTCGCCGGGTACATATTTTAAGGCAACAGCCTTTTTGGAAAGAATATCTGGCTGCGGCTCATCTTTCATACTCGCATATCCACCCCTTTGTAGCGATCAGGGCTATAATCGGATGCACTGATTTTCCGCTCGGCGCCCGGCTCCTGGCCGACTGGCCAAGGCTCAGTCTTGAAGGTCAATAATTGGTATCCCAGCTTATCCAGTGCCTCTTGGATAACTTCCCGTCCACTATCCAAAAGCGGACCCATGCCTTCCCGATCGTTGAGAACCCGAAGGCTGACAATATTGTTGACGACATGCACATCTACCAGTGTTGGTCCGAGACTTTTCATATCCAGATCAAACCACAACCTGCAATTCGATGCATCCAGTTCACCGCGCTGACCACGCCGGGATTGGATCTGTACCGAAGCCGTTTCTTCTCCATTGGGTCCCGTAATCGGGATGAACCAGTGCATCTGGGCAAAGGTAGAACCCCGGTCCGTTGTCAGCAGCAACTGCTGACCCGTCAGATATTGCACAGCCTGCCCGGCAGCTTCCTTCAGGGCCGCCGGGGCACTATCGCTGCTGGCAAGCTGCAGCAGCAAGCCCTTCAGCGAGTCCGCGGTGCCCGGACTCGCCGCTTCACCCACGCGCGCCTGCGCAGCCGCGCCGTGCACTGCCTGCTGCTCGTGCTCTGCACCGAGCAGCTTCAGCACGCGCCCTACCCACGGGTCCCCCTCGTGGGTGACAGGCGCGTGCTGTGCGGCAGCTCCCGCAGGTGCTGCCGCACCAGGCTGTGCCGGTGCGGCAGTGAACGCGCTGCGCAGCGCGTCCAGCAGGGCCAGCAGCTTCGGCGCCAGTTGCGCCGCCGTTGGTGCTGCTGCCCCGGTCTGCGCTGCAGCGGGCGAAGCACTCGCAGCTGCGGGCGTCTCTGTGCGGCCATCTGGTCGCCCAGCCGCGCTTCCTTCCTGCTGGCCGGCAGTCCCTC
The DNA here is from genome assembly GCF_058789975.1 of Paenibacillus sp. FW104-T2. Taxonomy (NCBI): domain Bacteria; kingdom Bacillati; phylum Bacillota; class Bacilli; order Caryophanales; family Paenibacillaceae; genus Paenibacillus; species Paenibacillus sp. FW104-T2. Next base: position 174,566 of record NZ_JBYTCE010000008.1, read on the forward strand.
GTCCAGCTGCCATATCCGCTGCCGCCCCAGGTATACCCGGGCGGCCCGCTTCCGTGGCACGCTGGCTCTCTCCAGGGATTCCCGTCCCTGCCTGAATGCCTTGCCCAGCTTTTCCGGCCGTTTCCGCTTGTCCGTTTCCAGATTTTGTCCCAGCCTCAGGCAGCCCTGGGCCTGAGCTGGTTTGCACACCACCGCGCACATCTGCCGCTGCGCCGCTGTTTGACATTGGAACTGGTCCTGTTCCGGCTCCTACCGGCGTTGTTGTAGCACCCTGAGGCAATGGTGCCGTTTGGCCAGAGGTTCCCGCCTGACGTCCTCCAGCAGGCAACGTTTCGAGAGCATCTGTCTGCTGCCCGCCGACTACCGTTATAGGCAAACCACCCGATGCTGGCAGCTTGGATGCACCTGCCTGTTCACCCGTCAGCGCGTTTTTGCCTGCATTCTGAGTAAGAAACGTTTCCAGCTGCTCTGTTAACCCATTTAGCAGCTGATGAAGGGGTGGACCAAATACCGTCTGATGTAATCCTTTTACCGTTTCCGCCGTAATCGGCAGACCACGCTGAAAAGCAATACCCGTTGCCTGCACCCACTCTTCCACAGGTACCTGAGCGGGTCTAACAGTCATCATACTTTGAACCATGGCCACATTATCCTTCGTAAGCGGTAACCCGCTACGCTGCATGGCAAGCAGTAGTTCCCGATTTCCCTTTGTATCCGGCAAACCTACCTCTTGAAGCAGATTGTTCAAGGATGCTTGCGGCAATTCAGACAGCGTGCCAGCCAGCGGCTTCATAACGGTCACGCCATTCTCTCCAGGCGGCTGCACTTGAAGCAGTGTGGTTTCCCCTGGGCGAAGTGGTGTCTCAAGCTTGGCACGTACCTGTACGCCCTGAATTTGCAGAACAGCCTCTCCACCATCCTCTGAGACACTTACGACAGATCCACGTACAACCTGACCCTCCTTAAGCTCAAGCGGCTTGGCATTCCCCGGCTTGCTGTCTCCCAGGAGACCACGAATCATGGAGCTAATATTCACGGTTCTCTCCCTCCTTCCTTTACGTTTTGGTTAAAATAAAGTATGCTGCTCGCCGAGCAGATTGCCGAGAAAACTCCGCCTGTGCATCGGCGTGGCTCCAAGAGCCATGATCTGTTCGCGATGAAACTTTGTTGCATATCCCTTATGTATCGACAGACCATACTCTGGATATAACGTCTCCCATTCCTCCTTGCAGAGCCGATCGCGGGTTACCTTCGCAATGATGGATGCTGCTGCGATGGACTGGCTGTTGGCATCGCCTTTGATGATGGAGATCTGAGGTACATTTACGTCCACTTTTTCGGCATCAACCAATAGATAGTCAGGTACACCATCCAGGGCCTCCACGGCACGCTTCATTGCAAGTCTGGTGGCCTGTTTAATATTGAGACGATCAATTGTTTCTGCATCCGCAAAACCAACACCTACGGACAAAGCCTTTTCCATAATAACGTCATACAGAGCTTCACGCTTCTTCTCTGTTAGTTTTTTGGAATCATTAACACCTTCCAGTATCAGATCACGAGGCAATATGACAGCAGCAGCCACTACATCTCCGAATAGACATCCCCTGCCCACCTCATCAATTCCTGCAATTCGCTCAAAACCACTCTCCCAATACTCCCTCTCATGAATCAGCAGATCACGAGGTTCAATCTCTGCTTTTTTCTTCTTAGATTCAGAAGGTTCCATTGGTATCAGTTCATTCATTTCATTATGTTCAGTCATTGCTTTCATCTCCTCTACCCACGCAAGCTTTAACATGTTTCTCTCTATAAGTCATCAATGTCTCTATTCCCTGAGCACGGTTGGGGAAGCCCTACATTTTTTTCACACCCTAATATGTTAGTCCAAGTAAATCACTTACTCTCTTGATCACACCCTGAACTTGGTACTCTGTTATAGACGCAGATCCTAGCTCTTTGTTTTTCAGATTAGCAAAAAATTACTTCGTCTTCATTAGCACCCTGATATGCACATATGATAATAAGAGTTGGTTTCTTCATTTATCGGTATCTGAAGATTTAAATTGAAGATATCCTGTGGTCAACCAGGCCAATTGCCTGAACTCTCATCATAGCACGATTTTTATACCTCAGATATATACACAAGACAATCTCATCCTTTCCTATTTGTGGTCATCTTTCATTCCTGTTTTATATTCGCTGCTCTATCATAAGCTCCTTATTTTTTTCTAAAATGAAAAAGCGACCGCTCCCGGTAATCCGGTAACGGCCGCTTCTTTCGGCTCACTATTGCAATATGCAAATCCGTTTTAATATGGAGCTTCCATAGAGAAGCGTCCCATCTTGCCTGCACGCAATTCACGCAGAAAAGCACGCGATGCTTTTTCCAGGTCCACACGTCCACCACTAACAATACAGCCCCGTTTACGGCCAACCTGTTCCATGATGGCTATAACGCTATCCGAATCATCTGCATCCTTGGAGAACTCCTGAAGCTCATAGCGTTCCTCCAGAGCATCCCAGTAGTAGCGCATCAGGTAGCTAATTGCAAAGAAGGCGATATCCTCTGCATTGAGGATCTCTTCCTTGATGGCTCCTGTGACCGCAAGCCGATAACCTACATTCTGGTCCTCGAATTTGGGCCACAAAATACCTGGCGTATCGAGCAGTTCCATCTCTTTGCCTACTTTAATCCATTGTTGACCCTTCGTTACACCAGGTCGATCTCCCGTCGCAGCAATATTTCGCCCAGCAAGCCGGTTAATCAATGTGGATTTCCCAACGTTGGGAATACCAACAATAAGTGCACGAACGGCACGCGGGTTAATACCCTTTGCCAGCTGACGGTCAATTTTCTCTTTGAGCAGCAACCGGGCCTGTGCCGGAATATCTTTTACGTTAGTACCTGTGGATGCATCCACAGGAAACGCAGTAATTCCTTCATTTTTGAAATGGGCAATCCATTCCTGTGTCACCTTGGCATCCGCAAGATCAGACTTGTTTAACAAAATCATGCGAGGCTTACCCTGTAAAATTTCATCAATCATCGGATTTCGGCTGGAGACAGGCAGACGGGCATCCAGCAGTTCGATGACCACGTCAATCAGCTTTAACTTATCCTGAATCTGGCGTCTGGCCCGGGTCATGTGACCTGGAAACCATTGTATCGTCACCTTGTCTTCACCTCATTATTTAATGATATATAAGCTAAAGCTACAATTCACTTGGTCCCTTCATTGGCAAAACACGTTTCCGGTCACGGGTATCCCCGTTCTTATTTTGCCCTCTCTGGTATGGAGTAAACGATATATTTAGCTTATATATCCTGAACTTGATTAGTGGTTAATCCACTTGATATCACCGATCGGCCAGAAAATAACATCTGCACGTCCTACGATATCTTCTAGAGACACGTATCCAATCATTCGGCTATCCGTACTGTTCGGACGATTGTCGCCCATTACAAACACATGGCCTTCCGGTACCTTGCCATCCGGGAATTGCTCATTCGGGAAGTCCTTCACATTATAGGTTCCGCCATTCGCTTCGGCTGCGTCAATCGCTCCCTGAATGTAGGTCTCATTCACTTTCTCCCCGTTTACCATAACCGTATCCCCACTCACCTGCACAGTATCACCCGCTACAGCAATGACACGTTTGATGAAATCACGTCCCTCAGAAGGAACATGGAATACGATAACCTCTCCGCGCTGTGGTTCCCGGATATCGTACAGGATTTCATTCACGATGACACGTTCACCTGTATGGAAATTCGGCTGCATGGAAGGTCCGTCCACGACAAACGGTTTGAATAATAACCATCGAATTAAAATAACGAGCACCAATGCAATCACAATCGCTTTGAGCCATTCGACAATCTCATTTTTGGCTTTTTTGGATCGACTGCCCTTGTCTTCGGCAGAATTGTCCTGGTGTTGAACTTCCTGTTCCATTATTGATCTTCCTCTCTTCACGGTACATGTTATAGCAGTTTACACATCCAGCTTTTCACATCATTCATTTCATTGAATTCATGCAAAATTCTCATATCAGTTATGTACTTCTACACGAGCATTTCATTTTAGTACAAATGATCCGCATATTACATATGCTCTAACTGATTACACAAGCCTCCCGGACTCTCACGCGTGTGCCGCCATACCATTTTACTCGGAAGTGTACCTCCGGTTCAACTTTTCCCGGACAAAAACGAAAAGGGCTTGTCTCCAAGCCCTCTCCGGTATCCGTTATATTAACGAATTTCTTTAATTCTCGCTGCTTTACCGCGTAGTTCACGAAGATAATAAAGCTTCGCACGACGCACTTTACCACGGCGAGCCACATCGATTTTATCGATTTTAGGGGAATGAAGCGGGAAAGTTCTTTCCACACCTACACCGTAAGAAATTTTACGAACTGTAAAAGTCTCACTGATTCCACCACCACGGCGCTTGATCACAACACCTTCGAACAATTGGATACGCTCACGAGTTCCCTCGATAACCTTAACGTGCACTTTCAAAGTGTCACCAGGACGAAAACTCGGAATATCTTTGCGAAGTTGTTCTTGAGTAATCGCTTGAACGATATTCATCTATGACTCCCTCCTTCCGTACAGGCGTTCATACTTCTTCCGGAGAACACCCTGTCTCCTTCATTATCCATAGAGGACCGCCGTATTCCACACAACAGAATTATTGTACCATGCCATATATCAAAACACAAGGAGAAATAAACATAATATCACAAACAAATCTTCCAACCGAAGTCAACCACATTACGGAAAAAATAATGTAACTTTCTGTCAAGAATGTTCGTCTATATATAGCTTGGTAGATTACTGAATACCTGTCTGAATTGCACTAAGAAATGAAATTATATAAGGAGAAACAACCGAACTATGAAACATTGGAAAAGATTTACCCTTGCCTCACTAGCTGTAGTCACTTGCATCATTACGCTATATGCCTATGCTGTTAATCATCCGACAAATGCACTATCACACAAAGCATGCACTTCCTGGGACATGGTCAAGCGTAAAGCGTTCCTGATGTCACACACGGACTACTCTAGCAAGACCGGTCTGAATCTGGCTACCTTTCAAGTTGCGCCTGGTACAGCTACGGAAGTTCCTGTACTCATGTATCATTACATACAGCCCAAAGTGAATAATCACGAAACAGGAAACAAGTCCATTATTAATCTTGAGGATTTCGAAGATAATATGAAGTACTTGCATGACGAAGGGTACCATACGATTACATTGGAGCAGCTGGAAGACTATGTGAATGGTCTGATCTCACTACCCAAGAAGTCTATTGTCATCACTTTTGATGACGGATATCAGAACAATTATACACTTGCCTATCCCGTGCTCAAAAAATATAATTTTCATGCTTCTCTCTTTGTCATCGGCAGCAAGATTCAGGATCAGCCAGCTGATTTTGATCCCGCCAAAAAAACGTTTATCTCCGAACCGGAGATGAAGGCTGCAGCAGATGTATTTGAGTTTAACAGCCACACCTATAACTTGCATCACAAGGGGTTTATGCGCTGCGGTGAGAGCGTGCCTGTAGGACTTGATACAAGCCTGCTGAGCGATGATATCAGGATGATGAAGGAAAAGGGAATCGACACGCCATATTTGGCATATCCTTTCGGTTACACCAGCACGCAGATGATTTATCAGCTGCAGCAAAATGGGTATCGCATGGCGTTCTCGGTTCGCTCGGGTTTTGTTCGTCCGGGAGATAACCCGATGAAGCTCCCAAGACTAACGGTGACGACCGGAACGGATTTAGCCAAATTGCTTAACCCAGAGGCAGATCAGCCGGATATACTCCCTTTGGTCGACATTAGTCAGTAGAAGTTAAATCAACACTTCTCCGCCAGGATATAGAGTCGAGCTGTACAGTCTTTTGGACTGCGGCTCGGCTTTTTTGGATGTCCATGGGGTCAGTTCAATCTTGGAGCTGGAATACAGGACAGCTTCAGTCGTGTCGTAGATGATGATCTGTTCCTTCCCGGTCTGACAGAGATCCGCATGTACGGCATATCCTTCTTTTCCGAATACTGCAATCGTTTGCATCTGTCCATCGACCAAAGAAGGCAGTACCCCTCCGCCTCTGCGATAAGCCAATATATAATCCAGTCCACTGTCATCCCAGTCCCCTACAGGTTCTATAATCGTTAGCCAGCCACGTGTAGTGCGATCTTCTTTCCAGAGTTCTTTACCCTCGCAATCCAGCAAAAACATTCCGTCTTTACCATGCTCATCACCGCGGATGATACGATCAAGACCAGCGATCTGCAAACCGGGCAGCCCGTCGCAAAACTCCCCTAAGGCGATGTGCTGCGATTCAATAGAATCGGCATAGCGCCATATCTCATGGCCGTAACGGTCCATCATTACCGTTACACTGCCGCCGATAACTATTTCAATCTGACCATCTCCGTTCACATCTCCAAACCAGATACAATCGGCATGATCGTCCAGATCAGTGCAAGACCATAGCAAGGTCCCGTCATGATCAAGCATGTCATAGCCTGCCATAACCTCATCCTTCCCATCTTCATCGATATCGTATACCCATGGGAAATGTCCTACATTGCCTTCGTGCTTCCATAGAAGATTGAAATCATGATCAAGGGCCCATAAGGTTTTATACCGATCTTTGAGTAGGACATCCAGCTTCTGTTCATCTCCGGTCAGATTTGCAAGAATAATGCAGTCATGTGCCTCGTCACCTGGTAAAGAATGTGTGCTTTTAATATCTCCGGTTTTCCCGTCCAAAATCAAAAACTGCTTACCCATAATACAAATAACTTCTTTGTTCCCGTCTCCATCCCAATCCGCAATTTGAGCGGGGTAATCCGATCCAGGACCACCAGCATCCGGATCAGGTTTTCCCACTTGCCAGAGGAGCTCTCCATCCAGATCATATGCCGTCAGACAGGATACCTGATGCGGAACATAACGGTCATCGATTCCGCCGTCAGCTTGAACCAGCAGCATCTCTAATCGTCCATCTCCATTCAGATCCCCAAGAAGCATTTTGCATCGTTCCCCGGCTTTACTTATATCTATTCTGCCGATCTCGTAAGGCTGATGATACATCATCTTCCTCCTCCGTTTAATCGTTATAGATTGCTCACCCTAAATTTAACACAAAGATCTCATCTATTTTTGATAGCTCTTGTTCTGAATTCCTAAAAAATAAACATTCACATTATATAACCGTGCTGTTATGAACGCTGCCTGTTCTTATTTAATCCATTCCAAAAACTCGAGCCTATTGCCAAAAGGATCGTGAACATAGAAGCGTTTTACTCCTTCATCCGTTCTCGCTTCATCATCTATGATATGAACCTGTTTGCCGCTTAAATGTTCCTTAAGTAAGTCTAGGTTCTGAACGTGAAATGCTGGATGAGCTTTGGTAGCGGGCACAAAATCTTTTTGTACTCCAATATGAACCTGATGAGTTCCACATAGAAACCATACGCCACCACGTTTTTTTAAAGCTTCAGGTTTCGGAATTTCGTTCCATCCCATAAGGTTATGAAAAAATCTCCGTGCTTCCGCTTCGCATCCTTCTGGTGCCGCAAGTTGGACATGATCAAGACCATAAAAGTTATAATTCATTTCAGTACCCCCTCTTCGTTTCATTTAATGAAACAACGTTTCATAATTACATTTTATAATAGTTTGCTTATTTAATCCATCTTTTTACATTTTCAATCATTAAAAAGTTCCAGCATACCTTTCCACAACAACAAAAAAAGACCAACCTCGTTACCTAAAGGGTGGCCTGTATGTTTTGTAATCATCACTTCGCTACTTACCATGCAATCATAAAATATTTGCCGCTACTCGGAAGTCCGTTCCATCTCAGATCGAAGTTTATCGAGCCATATCCGTTCTTTTTCGGTCAATTCAGCAGTATCCAGCATATCCGGTCTGCGCTCCAACGTACGAATCAGAGATTGTTCTCTGCGCCATGCATCAATATTCAGATGATGTCCAGATAACAGCACGTCTGGTACCTTCATGCCTCTGAATTCAGGCGGTCGTGTATAATGCGGATATTCGAGGAGCCCTGTGCTGAACGAATCCGTCACAGCACTCGTCTCGTTTCCGAGTACACCCGGGATCAAACGAGCAACACTGTCAATGGCAACCATTGCAGGCAGCTCACCTCCGGTTAATACATAATCCCCAATGGATAATTCATCGGTGACGAGAAATTCGCGAATACGCTCATCATATCCTTCATAATGTCCACAGATAAAAATCAGATGATCTTCTTGTACCAGTTCTTCTGCTTTTTTCTGTGTAAACGTCTCACCTTGCGGACACATTAGAATGATGCGAGGAGGTTTGCTCGATGCTGCTGCTGACTCTTTACTGCGTTTATCAAGGACATCCTCCACAGCAGCAAAGATCGGATCAGGCTTTAATACCATCCCTCCGCCTCCACCATAAGGTGTATCATCAACCGTATTATGTTTATTCGTAGCATAGTTACGGAAGTTTACTGCATTCAGTGACACGAGCCCCTTCGTCTGAGCTTTGCCAAGGATGCTTGTCCCGAATACACCTTCGAACATTTCTGGAAATAACGTTAGTACATCTACTCTCATATTAGAGCAATCCTTCCATCAGATGAACCTTAACCATTTTCTCATTCACATCGACATCAAGCACAACATCATCAATAACGGGTAACAGAATTTCCTTGCCTGCCGCCGTTTTAACAACCCATACATCGTTGGCTCCAGGCGTCAGAATCTCGGAGATTGTTCCAAGGTTCTCACCTTCTTCTGTCACAACAGTACATCCAACGATTTGGTGGAAGTAATACTCATTTTCCTCCAGCTCAGCCAAGTTCTCTTTGGAGACTTTGGCTATGCCGCCTTTGAACTTTTCCACTTCATTAATATTTCCGTATTCCTTCAATCGAACGATATACATATTTTTATGCAATCGTGCCGATTCAACATGAACCAGCACAGGGTGGTTATCGGGTGTAAACAAATACAGCTCCGCATTTTTCGCAAAACGCACTTCCGGGAAATCGGTTAAAGGCATGATTTTCAACTCACCACGAATTCCGTGTGTATTGACGATTTTACCTACATTCATAAACTCTGCCATACGTTCCTCCTGCATTTCATTCAATATTGTTCATAGTCATGATTTTCTTACGATCGTTCCGGTTATAGATCGTTATTCGATCGCTGTTATCCTCTAAATATAAATTTCATTATTCAAAGGTCAAAATTCAGTGATTAAGGCAAGCGCGAGCGCTATTGATATTTGACGAGCTAGTCAATCATAGTATTTAAGTTTCAGCATGCACGAAAAGGGGCTAGGACATGCATCCTAACCCCCTTTCGTATATCTTTAAGATATGATATCGACGGTAACCCGTTTATCCATCTTAACTGCTGCTGATGTGACGACCGTACGAAGAGATTTTGCGATTCGCCCTTGCTTACCAATAACCTTCCCGACATCGTCAGGATGAACAGTTAACTCGTAAACGACAAGCCGGTCTTTCTCAACCGTCCGAACCGCCACATCTTCCGGATGATCGACCAAAGCCTTAGCAATTATGCTTACTAATTCTTCCATAGATGACCCTCCGAATCAGCACCTTATTTTGCTTGTTTAGACTCGTGGAACTTCTTCATCACGCCCGCTTTGCTCAGCAAGTTGCGGACAGTGTCGGATGCTTGCGCACCGTTTTGAAGCCATTGCAATGCTTTATCTTCATCGATCTTAACAACAGCCGGTTGTTCAACCGGGTTGTAGTAACCGATCTCCTCGATAAAACGACCGTCACGTGGGGAACGGGAATCCGATACCACTACGCGGTAGAAAGGAGCTTTGTGAGCACCCATACGTTTCAGACGAATACGAACTGCCATTTGAAAATTCACCTCCTTCAATGAAATCTGTATATTCCTCAGCAACCCTTGCAATCAACGGAAAGGAAACTTCATTCCTTTGCCAAGACCCTTCAGCTGCTTCATTGCCTTGTTTTTGCCGCCTTTAGGTCCCATCATATCCGAGAACTGTTTCATCATGCGACGCATTTCATCAAACTGCTTGATAAGACGGTTAACCTCAGCCAGAGATGTACCGCTACCTGTAGCAATCCGTTTCCGACGGCTATGGTTGATCATATCCGGGTTGCGCTTCTCCTCTGTGGTCATGGAGTACACAATCGCCTCGATCCGGCCCATCTGCTTGTCATCCACTTTCAAGTCCTTGGCTTGCTTCATCTTGCCCATGCCGGGAATCATATCCATAATCTGATCGATTGGGCCCAGCTTCTTCACCTGATCCATTTGCTCCAGGAAATCCTCAAACGTAAATTCTGCATTACGCATTTTACGTTCCATTTCCTTGGCTTTTTCGGTATCAATGTTGGATTGTGCCTTCTCAATCAGGGAAAGCATATCCCCCATGCCGAGGATCCGTGAAGCCATTCGTTCCGGATGGAAAGGCTCAAGAGCATCAAGCTTCTCGCCAAGTGACGCAAACTTGATTGGGCAGCCGGTCACTGCTTTTACCGAAAGGGCAGCACCACCGCGTGTATCCCCATCCAGTTTGGTCAAAACAACTCCGGTCAAGTCAAGCTGCTGGTTAAAGTGTTCTGCCACATTAACGGCATCCTGACCGGTCATGCTGTCGACCACAAGCAGGACTTCGTCCGGATTCACTACGCTGTGAATCTGGCGTAGCTCTTCCATCAGTTCCTCATCTACATGCAAACGTCCCGCGGTATCGATAATGACATAGTCATTGCCGTTATCCTTAGCATGCTGCAGACCCTGACGTGCGATCTCCACCGGGCTTGTCTGATCTCCCAATGTAAACACTGGAGCTTTGATCTGCTCACCCAGTACTTGCAATTGCTTAATGGCTGCCGGACGATAAATATCACCCGCGACCAGCAATGGTCGGCTGTTTTGCTTCTGCAGCATTTTAGCCAGCTTACCGGATGTCGTGGTTTTACCAGCACCCTGCAAACCTACCATCATCAGCACCGTAGGCGGCTTGTTTGCTTTAGCCAGTTTCGACTGGCTTCCACCCATCAAGTCCGTCAGTTCCTTGTTAACGATGTCGATGATTACCATGCCTGGCGTGAAGCTTTCCATAACTTCCTTGCCGACAGCTTTCTCTTTCACCTTGGCGATGAATTCCTTGACCACTTTGAAGTTTACATCCGCTTCGAGCAATGCCAGACGTACCTCACGCATAGCTTCGGCAACATCTTCATCCGATACCTTGCCTTTGCCGCGCAGCTTGCTGAACACATTCTGCAATCGGGTCGTTAATCCTTCAAATGCCATGATCCCACCTCCTTAAGCTGTAATACTGTTTTTAGAACCGATACGTTCCGTCCCATTTCCTCATTCCCGGAGCTGGTGAACAATATCGTTTATTTGTTTGTTGTTATGAATGGAGACGCCTGCGCGTTCCAGTGCATTTTGCAATTCTTCAAGATTGCGGCTGCGTCGTTCGTGCTTCTCCAGCAAGCCAAGCTTGCTTTCGTAATTTTCCAGCACCTGCTCAGCACGCTTGATATGCTCATATACCGCCTGGCGGCTGATCTCAAACTCGGCTGCAATTTCACCAAGCGAGAAATCATCATGAAAGTAATATTTCAGAAATGTTTGCTGTTTCTCAGTAAGCAAACGCTCATAGAAAGCAAACAGCAAGTTAATCCGGTTTGTCTTCTCAAGCCGGTTTTCTTGACTCATATCGGGGCACTCCCTTCGTCAAGGAAAAACACTTTACACTCTTGCAACGTTCCTAATAATACCGAAAACAAATCAGGATGTCAAGCAAAAATACTTGTCACGAAAAAAACATGTAGTTGAAGCATCCAAAACATTAATTTGCGGCTGTTTTTCTTCCAATCAAGCACCCCCAAAACTAACAAAAAACGAATACGTCTTCGTTAAGAAGTCGATTCGTTTTTACGTTCCTATCTAAGAGGCGTAAGGTACAACAGAACGGCAAAGAAATGAAGAACACTGCCTGCGAGCACAAATACATGCCAGATCGCATGATGGTATGGAAAGCCGCGCCATACATAAAATAGTGTCCCAAGTGTATACATCAGACCACCTGCAACCAAGAGGACTATTCCTCCTGAAGGGATTGCCGCAACGAGCGGCTGCCAGGCAATGACGATAAGCCAGCCCATGGCAATGTAGAAGATCGTGGACATAAACAGGAACTTTTTCGTAAAGAAGGCTTTGAAAATCACTCCTGCGATTGCAATGCCCCAGATAACTCCGAACAGACTCCATCCGAGCGTGCCGCGAACAGCTACAAACAAGAACGGGGTGTACGTACCTGCAATAAACAAATAGATCGAGGAATGGTCAAAAAACTCGAACAGATCCTTGACCTTGCCTTCTTTCAATGCATGGACCATTGTCGAATTCGTATAAAGAAGCAGCATCGTGATCCCATAGATCGTGAAACTGACGACATGCCAGACTGTACCTTTCATACTCGAAAAAACAATCAACAGCACCAGTGCAGCTACACTGAGCACAGCGCCGATTCCATGAGTCACTGCATTAGCGACTTCTTCACGGCGGGAATAGGTATAGGTATTGGCCATATCAACCGTCCTTTCTAACCCTATTAAGATATCTACATTCTTCCATTATACATCTATTGCCGGTGACTTAACATGTATGTACACGCTCATCAACGGCAATAGGGCTTATCATTTTATCAATTTTTAGGTATTCGCTTCTTCTTCCTCTGTCCCTTGAGCTGGCTGCTCCTGAATTAATCCAGCAAACAAGGCATGTACAAATTGCTCGGAATCGAATGGCTGCAGATCGTCAATTTTCTCACCAAGACCTACCATCTTCACTGGCAGATCCAGTTCCTGACGAATGGCAACGACAATACCACCTTTCGCCGTACCATCCAGCTTCGTCAGTACGAGTCCAGTCACGCCGCTTTTCTCCCCAAACAGTTTGGCCTGATTCAATGCATTTTGTCCAGTTGTCGCGTCGAGAACCATCAATACTTCATGTGGAGCTTCCGGGATTTCACGCTGAATAACACGATAGATCTTGTTAAGCTCCTCCATGAGATTGGATTTGTTCTGCAGACGACCTGCCGTATCGCAAAGCAAAACATCTGCTCCACGCTGTTTCGCTGCTTGCACAGCATCATACATAACCGCAGCGGGATCTGATCCCGCCTGCTGCTTGATGACTTCAACGCCGGCACGCTGTCCCCATACCTCAAGCTGCTCAATTGCACCGGCACGGAAGGTATCACCAGCAGCCATAATGACTTTTTTGCCCTGCTGTTTGAAACGATGTGCCAGCTTGCCGATCGTTGTTGTTTTACCTACGCCGTTGACACCGACAAACAGAATAACGGTAATGCCATCCGGGTTCATCTTCAATTCGTTATTTTGTTCACCGCGCAGGAGATCTGTCAATTTCTCAGACAATACAGGCTGCAATTCAGCCGCGTCTTCGATTTTGCGTTTTTTGACCTCAACACGCAGGTCTTCAATCAGGTTCATGACGGTATTGACCCCAACGTCCGCTCCAATCAGGATCTCTTCCAGTTCCTCATAGAATTCCTCATCGATCTTTTTTCGGCGAATAACGAGATCGGATACTTTCTCCACAAGCCCTTTACGAGTCTTCTCCAGTCCATCCTTGAACTGTTTTGTTACCGACTCCGTTTTGCTTGCAATGCTGTCTCTCAGCTTCTTAAAGAAACTCATAAAGCCCCTCCATCGTGTACATAATCTTAGTGCTGTTTATTTAATTAACAAGTTCCTGATGCATGATTGAATTCTTTAAGCACTGGCTATTTCGGCTTCCTCATCTTCCAGTCTAACCGAAACGAGCTTCGATACTCCGCCCTCTTCCATGGTGACACCGTATAATACATCTGCTTCTTCCATTGTGCCCTTCCGGTGAGTAACAACGATAAACTGTGTCTGTTCGGAGAATTCCCGCAAATACTGGGCGAAACGTACCACGTTGGCCTCATCCAGCGCTGCTTCGACTTCATCCAGCACACAGAACGGTACTGGCTTCACGTGCAGGATGGCGAATAGCAGCGCCATTGCCGTTAATGCGCGTTCTCCGCCAGATAAGAGCTGCAGGTTTTGCAGTTTCTTGCCTGGTGGCTGGGCAACGATATCAATTCCGGTTTCCAGAAGCCGTTCCGGGTCCATTAGAACCAGATCCGCACGCCCACCGCCAAATAACTTGGTAAATACCGTACCGAACTCACGGCGGATTGCATCAAACGTTGTCTTGAAACGTTTAGCCATCTCATCTTCCATCTCACGGATGACTTGATACAACGTCGTTTTAGCTTCCACCAGATCATTTTTCTGCTCATTCAGGAACTCGTAACGTTCATTAACCCGCTGGAATTCCTCAATCGCCCCAAGATTGACTTCTCCCAGAGCTGAGATGCTGCGCTTAAGCTTCTGCACTTCAGCCTGAGTGCTCTCTACATCTTCAGGTACTGGGTATCGCTCTTTCGCAAGCTCATAACCAAGTTCATAGTCGTCCATCAGTTTACGCAGTATGTTTTCGAGTTCAACATCAAGTCTGTTTACGGAAATTTCCGTCTGACGCATCTGTTCTTCTACCGCTTTTAACTGTGTACGCTGTTCCTTCGTTTCACTCTCAGCAAGTTCAAGCTTCTTCGACAGCTCACTTCGTGCAGCACGCTTAAAATCCAGCTGCTCAGAAGCTTCCGTTTTCTTCAGCTTGAACTGGTTCAGATCTTCAATTTGTTTAACGCTCTCCACCTGCGTTTTCTTCAGGTCTGCTTCCATCGAAGCCAGCAGTGTCCGGTTTTGACGTAAATCTTTGACCAGCGACTCCACTTCACGCTCCAATCGGCGCAGCTGCTCCTCATTCGAGAACCGTTCCTGATCCAGCTTACCCTCTCTGACTTTCAGTTCCGTCAACTGGCTCTGCAGCTCTTCCTTCGCCGACTCATTCGCTTTGCGGGCAAACTCTGCAGCATGAATGGCTCGGTGAGTTGCCTTCTCTTCCTCTTCAAGCTGCTCCAGCTTCTGCACAGCTGCTTCTCGTGCCGTATCCATCTCTTTGATTTCTTCGGTGAATCCGCTTTTCTCCTGGCCGGCTACCGCAACTTGTTCCAATACGTGACGCAGCTCGTGCTCGACCTGTTTCATTTCCATCGATGCCTGCTGTTCGGCATTTCGTGTATCATCACCCGATTGACGCAGCTCATCCAGCTTGTCCTGGCATTGTTCCAACTGGGTTTTCACATCATCAACACTGCGGTGCAGCTTCACAATCTGGTTTTCGGTATCCAAAATATCCTGATCCAGTTGATCCAACTGCCGTTTCCGGCTGAGTAGACTTACATTTTTCTTGTGCTGGCTTCCCCCTGTCATGGAACCGCCCGCATTGACGACATCACCTTCAAGGGTCACGACGCGGAAACGGTACTGACAGCGTGCCGCAATTTTATTGGCGTATTCCAGCGTTTCAGCAATGATGACATTGCCGAGCAGGCTTCCAATGATATTCGCATAACGGGAATCGAAATGCACGAGATCAGCACCAATCCCCACGAAACCATCCATGCCTTCAATCATGGAACGCTCACTGGAACCAACCGTACGTGGACGAATGACATCAAGCGGCAGGAATGTAGCCCTACCGAGCTGACGCTGCTTCAGGAATGCAATGGCCTGTCTGGAGACCGACTCGTTTTCCATAACGACATGCTGAAGTGCAGCACCCATTGCCGTTTCCACAGCCAATTCGATTTTTTCAGGAACTTTAACGAGTTCCGCCACGGCTCCATGTACACCACTAAGAGTACCTTTGCGAGAAGCTTTGAGGACTTCTTTGACCCCAAGCATAAATCCGTCAAAATCATCCTGCATCTCTTTCATCGTATCCCGGCGGGATACCTGTGCTTCGCGCTTCTGTTCCCATTTTCGAACCGTGCTGCGGCTCTCTTCCAGCAGCTTTTGCAAAGATTGCAGTCGTTCACTTTCAGTTATATATCCGCCTCGCAAATCACTGATCTCTTTACCCAAGCGGACTACTTTTTTCTCAATCTCGGCTTTTCGCGCTTCGAGCATTTCCTTCTGCTCTTCCCACTTGCCGGATTCCTCGGATGCACGGTTCATACGACGTTCAAGCGACTCTTTCTGCTGATCGGCGTACCGGATCTCGTTGCGCGTCTGAGCCATCTGGTTCATCAGTTCCAGCAAATTACCCTTAAGGCTTTCTTCCTGCTGCTGACTGATTCCGCCTGTAACGCCAATGAGCTTCGCCTCTTCTTCAGACAAACGGTTTCGCACATCACCCAGTTCCTGCTCCAGCTTGCCAAACTTCTCGCGTAATGCAAGGAGCTCGGCCTCACGTTCCCGATGTCGATCTTCACTCGCAGCAAGTGTAACCGTGAGCTGCTCATGATTGGTTTGCAGATGACGAGAACGTTCTTTGAGCAATTCTCCAAGACCTTCACTTTTCTCCGTCGCTTCACTGAACTGCAGCAAGGCAGATTGCAGCTCTTCCGTCTCCGATTCCAGAATTCGCAGTGCATTCCGGTCGCTCTCCAGCTTGGCATCATGGGTGGAAACAATGGCGGCAAGACCAACTTCTTCTTCTTTTAGCGACTGTAACCGTTCATTCGCCTTGCTCCAGGACGCATGAATCTGTTCGATCTGGTAGACATACATGGAGATTTCCTTTGATTTGAGCTGTCCACGCAATTCCTTGTAGTGAATCGCTTTTTCCGACTGCTCTCTCAGCGGGCCAATCTGGTCCTCCAGCTCTGTAACCAAATCGTGAATACGCAGCAAGTTCTGCTCCGT
This sequence comes from Paenibacillus sp. FW104-T2, assembly GCF_058789975.1. Lineage (NCBI taxonomy): Bacteria > Bacillati > Bacillota > Bacilli > Caryophanales > Paenibacillaceae > Paenibacillus > Paenibacillus sp. FW104-T2. Next base: position 191,455 of record NZ_JBYTCE010000008.1, read on the forward strand.
CTCGTCCAGCTTGCGTGTGGCATCCCGTTTACGGGATTTATACTTTACAATACCGGATGCCTCTTCAAAGATACCCCTGCGATCTTCAGAACGAGTACTCAAAATCTCCTCGATACGACCCTGTCCGATAATGGAGTAAGCTTCCTTACCGATCCCGGTATCCATAAACAATTCCGTTATATCTTTTAGCCGACAGGACTGCTTGTTAATAAAATATTCACTGTCCCCGCTGCGATGTACACGACGTGTCACTGTCACTTCACCAAAATCAAGGGCAAGCGCGTGATCTTCGTTATCCAGCGTTAACGACACTTCACCGTAATTGACGGCTTTTCTTGCATCGCTGCCGGCAAAAATGATGTCTTCCATTTTGCCGCCCCGCAGTGATTTGGCACTTTGTTCCCCAAGCACCCAGCGAATCCCGTCTGAAATATTACTCTTGCCACTTCCGTTTGGACCTACTACAGCCGTAATGCCGCGAACGAATTCCATCTCTGTTTTGTCGGCGAATGACTTGAATCCACCCAGTTCAATTCGTTTCAGAAACATAGGGTATCCCGTCACCTCCTCTTGCTTATTTCATGTGCTCCTTCAGCGCTGATCTTGGATTAGGAATGAATCTTTTTTCCCCATCCTCTCTTTACAAAAAAAAGAGCAAAAAGCAGTCCGGCCGATAATTTCCGCCGGGGCGGACCCGAGGGGCTGCTCTTTGCTCTTCGTTTGTCTATGCGCTACCCGGTATAGCTCAGGCTTCCGGAAGCTTCAATCGATCAAGCGCTGCGGATGCAGCCTGCTGCTCGGCTTCCTTTTTGGAACGTCCTGTACCTCTGCCAAGCCGTTCTTGACCCATATGGACCTCCGAGACAAACTCACGTTCATGGGCAGGGCCCCGTTCTTCGACGATCCGATACTCAAGAGCTCCCATATTGTGATGCTGAGTGAGTTCCTGTAGTTCCGTCTTGTAATCGCTCATCTGAAGCTTGCCGCCCAGTACGATCAACGGAAAAACATGCTGGTCCAGAAACGTTCTGACTGGCTCCAGTCCCTGATCCAGATACAATGCACCGATGAAAGATTCAAACACATCAGCCAGCAAAGCCGGCCGTGTTCGTCCTCCCGTCAGTTCCTCACCTTTACCAAGAAGTACATACTGACCAAAACCAAGTGCTTCTGCAAATTTGACGAGGGAAGGCTCGCAGACAATAGATGCCCGCAGCTTCGTTAGTTCACCTTCCGGACGGTTAGGATACAAATGATACAAGTATTCCGATACAGTCAACTCAAGCACGGCATCGCCCAAGAACTCCAGACGTTCGTTATCCTGGTGCTGACTGAATCGGTGTTCGTTTACATAGGAAGCATGGGTAAACGCTTGTTTTAGAAGCTGCCTGTTGTCAAATTTGATTTGAAGTTTGTGTTGTAACTGCTTCAGATCTTCACTCAAACGAACTAGCCCCTTATGCTTCAAATTTTTTGAGGATAATGGTAGCATTGTGACCGCCGAATCCAAACGAGTTGGACATGACTACGTTCACGTTGGTTTCACGCGGAACATTCGGAACATAATCCAGATCACATTCCGGATCCTGATTTTCCAAATTGATCGTAGGTGCGAGTGTCTGATGAGTCAGAGACAATCCGCAGATTACGGCTTCCACGCCACCAGCTGCACCCAGCATGTGACCTGTCATGGATTTAGTTGAACTTACTGCAAGCTTGTACGCGTGATCACCAAACGCCTTTTTGATCGCCAGCGTTTCGGATCGGTCACCCACAGGAGTTGATGTACCGTGTGCGTTGATGTAGTCCACTTCTTCCGGTTCAATTCCGGCATTGCGTAGAGCCATCTTCATGCAGCGTGCTGCTCCATCCGGATCTGGCTCAGTCATATGATGCGCATCGCCAGTCAGACCGTAACCAATCACTTCACCATAGATACGTGCACCACGTTTTTGAGCATGTTCCAAGGATTCCAGAATCAGAATACCTGCTCCTTCACCCATAACGAATCCGTCACGTCCTGTATCGAAAGGACGGCTTGCCTTAGCCGGCTCGTCATTGCGTGTAGACATCGCGCGCATTGCACAGAAACCAGCCAGACCCGTTGGTCTGATTGTCGCTTCCGCACCACCGCAGATCATCGCGTCTGCATCACCATTTGCAATCATCTTGAAAGAGTCCCCGATGGAATGCGTTCCTGTAGCGCAGGCTGTTACTACGTTGGTGTTCGGACCTTTAGCTCCGAGAGAAATCGACATTTGGCCAGAAGCCATGTTAGAGATCATCATAGGGATAAAGAATGGGCTAACCCGTTTTGGACCTTTTTGCAGCAATGCATTATGCTGGTCCTCCCAAGTTCCCAGTCCGCCAATACCTGAACCGATAGATACGCCAAAGCGCTCGGCTTCGATGTTCTCATTAATTTTCAAACCACTGTCTTCAACAGCTTTGAAACCAGCTGCTACAGCAAATTGAACAAAACGGTCCATTTTGCGAGCATCCTTGCGATCCATATATTCATCCGGGTTGAAATCCTTAATTTCGGCAGCAATTTGTGTCGTGTATTCACTCACATCAAAGGCCTCAATCTGAGAGATTCCGGACTTGCCTGCCATTAAACTTCCCCAGAACGTTTCCAAATCTTTTCCGAGCGATGTCATTACGCCCATTCCGGTAATTACTACTCTTTGTTTCAAACCGACTCACCTCTATATCGACTGCTTGCGCAATTATTTTGTGGGAATATCCGCAAGCGGATGCTCACCCATCCCGATCCAAAAATCAAGCTGAATGAGCATCGCTGCGGAATGAGAAAAACCAATGAATGATGAGAAGTCCCGCCTGTTCGAAAACAGGTGCGGGACTGAATTGACTTTAGGTATGAGATTGTATGTAGTTTACAACTTCACCTACGGTCGTGATTTTTTCTGCATCTTCATCAGAGATTTCCAAATCGAATTCATCTTCCAATTCCATGACCAATTCTACTACATCCAAAGAATCAGCACCCAAATCTTCTTTGAAAGATGCTTCAAGTGTAACTTCAGCTTCGTCTGCGCCCAAGCGGTCGACGACGATGCGTTTTACACGCTCCAATACATCGGACATCCGGTTCACCTCCTCCTTGGTATTATACGAGAATCGCAGGCAAAATGCCATAGAAGACATATGCGGCTCCCGGCCGGGGAATCCGGCCTTTTTCCGGCATTTCGGATCGTCCAGCGCCTGTTCCCCGACTATTGATTTAAGTCCGGGAAGTTTTACATGTACATGCCGCCATCGACGTGCAATGTCTGCCCTGTCATATACGATGAAGCTCCCGATGCCAGGAATGTAACAACTCCGGCAATTTCATCCGGCTGACCCAGTCGGGACAGCGGAATGCCACTCAGCATACCATCTACGAGTTCCTGTGACAATTCCTTAGTCATATCCGTCTCAATGAACCCAGGTGCTACACAGTTGACCGTTATACCACGGGAAGCCAATTCACGAGCCGACGCCTTGGTCAGACCGATGACCCCCGCTTTGGCAGCAACATAGTTGGCTTGTCCAGCATTACCCAGAACACCAACCACAGAAGAAATATTGATAATTCTGCCCGAGCGTTGTTTCATCATTGGACGAGTAACGGCTTTAAGGCAGTTAAATACCCCTTTGAGATTGGTCTCAATAACCTGATCAAACTCTTCCTCTTTCATGCGCATGATCAGATTATCACGTGTAATCCCTGCATTGTTAATCAGAATGTCAACATTGCCCCAGGCTTCAAGAGTAGCCTTGACCATTTGTTCAGCTTCATCCATTACTCCAACATTCGCCTGAATGGTAATGGCCTGAACTCCCTTAGCACGAATCTCTTCCGCCACTTCTTCAGCAGCAGCCTGACTGCCTGCATAGTTTACGGCTACATTGGCACCAGCTTCAGCCAGAGCAAGTGCAATGCTGCGGCCAATCCCGCGAGATGCCCCTGTAACCAGTGCGTTTTTACCTTCTAACGGTTTAGACAACCTAATTCCTCCTTTCCCCAAATAACCTGTCATTTAATCACTTTAATGCAGCTGCAGTCGCTTCAAGCGTTTCAAGACTGTTCACATTGTACAATTTTACGGATTTATCTGTTTTTTTAATCAATCCGGTCAATACACTTCCAGAACCAATCTCAATGAAGGTATCTACACCTTGCTCAATAAGCCATGTCACACTGTCTTCCCATAAAACCGGAGAATAGACCTGTTCCGTCAACAATTGTTGAACCTGTCCATTTTCCACAGGTCTTGCTGTCACGTTAGCGACTACAGGAACCTTGGCTGGCGAAAATGTTACAGTCTCCAGTTTCTCTGCCAGTTTCCCAGCAGCTTCCTTCATCAATGAGGAATGAAAAGGACCGCTAACTTCCAATGGAATAGCACGCTTGCCGCCAGCTTCCTTCACCCGTTCCGCTACAGCAGCCACACCTTCCTTAACACCGGAAATAACAATTTGACCCGGACAGTTCATATTAGCCAGTTCAACCGCGTGACCCGTTTCGGATACGTCCCGGCAAAGCACCCCCAGCGCTTCCCGATCCGCACCCAGAACAGCAGCCATTGCTCCCTGCCCGCCTGGTACTGCTTGTTCCATATACTGACCACGTGCCCGTACAATGCTCACAGCGTCAGCAAATGACAGAACGCCCGCTGCAACGAGAGCACTGTATTCACCCAGACTGTGTCCAGCCGTATAGTCGGGCTCAATCCCTTTTTCTTTAAAAGCCTCAAGCAGTGCAATACTCGCAGTGAGTAGAGCCGGTTGCGTATTTGATGTCTGTTTCAACTCGGTCTCTGGTCCTTCAAACACGAGATTGCTCAGCGAGAAGCCCAGCACATCATCGGCTGTACGGAAAATTTCTGCTGCTGCAGGCACAGACTCATACGCGTCCTTGGCCATGCCTACAGCCTGTGATCCCTGTCCGGGAAATACAAATGCAATTTTGCTCATTAGATTTATCTCTCCCAGCTATCTGATTTACCAAACGAGTACAGAGGCACCCCAAGTCAGTCCGCCACCGAAACCAACCATCAAGATGGTGTCGCCGGCTTTCATGCGGCCTTCTTCAGCCGCCTCCACCAATGCAAGCGGAATGGATGCTGCCGAAGTATTGGCGTATTTGTCTACGTTGACAACCACCTTTTCTTCCGGAAGCTCAAGTCGCTGCATGGCGGATTGAATAATACGAATATTAGCCTGATGAGGAACAAACAGATCCACGTCCGTCCGCTCCAAGCTTGCTTTACGCAGAACTTCATCCGTTGCTGTACCCATTACACGCACGGCAAATTTGAACACTTCACGGCCATTCATGTAAATGTAGTGTTTTTTATTCTCAACCGTCTCTGCGGACGCAGGCAGACGGGAACCGCCGCCCTCCAGTTGAAGCAGGCCGCCACCAGCACCTTCCGCTCCAAGATCAAACGATTTGAATCCACGACCTTCAGGAACTTCGCCAATAACCACTGCGCCCGCTCCGTCACCGAACAATACACATGTGTTACGGTCTGTATAGTCCGTGATCCGGGATAGACAATCCGCGCCAATAACAAGCGCATTGTTATACATGCCGCTTTGGATAAAGCTGGTTGCTGTTGCCAGACCATATACAAATCCTGAACATGCAGCGGACAAATCAAACGCCGCAGCGCCTTTGGCACCGAGCTTATCCTGCAAAATGCAAGCCGTAGACGGAAATGCCGAGTCCGGCGTAATTGTGGCTACGATGATCAGATCCAGATCACTGCCTGTCATTCCAGCAGACTCAAGCGCCTTGATCGCTGCTTCGTATGCCAGGTCCGAAGTCGCCTGATCGGGAGCTGCGATATGACGTTCCTTGATTCCAGTGCGGCTAACGATCCACTCGTCATTGGTATCTACCATTTTCTCAAGGTCACTGTTGGTCAAAATTTTCTCCGGTACATATTTACCTGTACCGATAACCCCTACAGGGCGCAAATTATTCATGTCGTCACTCACTTCCCGCTAATTTCCTTAGATATGCTTTCCACCAATTGGTTCTGTACTGCAATTCTAGCTTGGCGAACAGCGTTTTTGATCGCATTGCCATCCGCTGATCCATGGCTTTTCACTACCAGTCTGCTCAACCCGAGAAGCGGCGCACCGCCATGCTCGGTATAATCCAGTTTCCGTTTCAGCCCGCGCAGCTCAGGCATCAGCACCGCTGCAGCCAGTTTGCTTTTGAGCGAAGATGAGAACTGTTCCTTCAGCAATGCAAAGATGGCACCTGCTGTGCCTTCCAGTGATTTCAGCAATATGTTACCAGCAAATCCGTCACAGACAAGCACGTCACATGCACCTGTAAGGACATCGCGAGCTTCCACATTACCGACAAATCGAATCGGAAGCTGCTCCAGTAGCGGATATGCGTGCTTCGTCAGTTCGTTCCCTTTGCCCGGCTCCGTTCCGACATTGAGCAATCCCACTCGGGGTGAGTCGACTCCTTGTACTTTCTGCCGATATAAGCTACCCATAAGACCATATTGTGCCAAATGTTCGGGCTTGGCATCCATGTTGGCACCCAGGTCAAGCGCAAGCACGCCAACATCATCTATTGTTGGAATCATCGGTGCAAGTGCCGGTCGTTCAATACCTTCCATGCGGCCCACCACAAGCAGGCCGGTTGTCATAAGCGCTCCGGTATTACCTGCAGAGATCATGGCATCTGCTTCGCCTTCCTTGAGCATGCGGCCAGCGACCACCATGGAAGCATCCTTTTTGCGACGAACGGCTTTAACAGGTTCGTCATCCGAACCGATCACTTCCGAAGCATGACGGACTGACAGGTTAGCCGGCTTGATCGTTGATTGATTCAAAAGCGGTGCCAGCTTGGCTTCATCGCCAACAAGCACGATCTGTGTATCTGCCCATTCCGTGGCGGCAGCAATTGCACCTTCTACCGTTGCCTGGGGTGCATGATCGCCTCCCATGGCATCTATGACGATTTTCATTCCAGATGACCTCCCTCTAGGCTGTCGTCTCCACCCGAACGGTAGATGACAAAGTTGCCTTGAAACACCATTTCCTCACCTACATAGGTGAACACTTCAACCTTTGCTTTCCCCTTTTGACCCGAGATCGATCTCACATATGCTTTCGCAATACATTTCTCGGCCAGATGAACCGAACGAACAAATCGAATATCGGCCGAAGCCGTCAATGCAATCTCGTCATTAATGACAGCGACTGCCAGGGAGTTAGCCTGGGCAAATACATAGTGACCACGAGCAATTCCCGTCCTCGAAAATACATGCTCTTCCTTGATCTCAAACAAGGAGATCCCACTTTTGTCCAGCTGCAAATCTACAATATCACCGATAATCTCATGCAGAGGCAGCGAGCGTACCTGGTCATACGAACGCTCTGCCATCAGTTTCATTCGTTCACGAAGCTCGGGAATCCCCAGCTCCAGACGGTCGAGGCGAATCGTTTGAATACTCACCTTCAATTGGCGCGTCAGTTCCTGATCTGTCACAAACGGATTGTCTTCGATCATTTTGGTCAATTGCTGCTGCCTCTGTCTCTTCGGTACACGTTCGATGCCTGACACCCCCCGCTGTATCGTATAAGAAAGCGTCCCATGCAGGTCCGTTCTATCATTTCACTTCGTTCTCTATAATTGAGCCTCTGATTTTTAGAGGTTATTCAACACACGAATTTATGGTTCTTCTCTATGTAACCCCAAATCTTAGAACCTGGTACTAAAGCATAGTATATCTCATCCTGTGTCAAAAAGAAAGACTGGGCGGGCAAAAACCACTCTCTGCTAAACAGCCGCTCTCCTGCATTCTACGAATCTTTCTTCTTGAAACAATCAACCGAAGTCAGTCCAGCCCTTAACACGAACATGAATTTAAACATTCAAAAAAAGTAGTACCTCATCGAAATGAAGTACTACTTGATGTCTAACTATTATTGAGAGATGATCTCTCTTGCTTTGTACGTTCCGCACACTTTGCACACGTGGTGAGCAAGCTTCAATTCGCCGCATTGTTCACATTTCACCATGCCCGGTACAGCCAATTTAAAGTGAGTGCGACGTTTGTCGCGACGCGTCTTGGACGTTCTCCGTTGAGGTACTGCCATTATTCCCACCTCCTTATCAAAATCAACCTTTGCAGGTAGTTGTAACACTAGATTTTCATTTGCTCATTTAAAAAAATCCTTGAGCCCTGCAAGCCGCGGGTCGATAACTTCGTTATCGCAACCGCAGTCACCCTCGTTCAGCTCATGGCCACACTTTGGACATAGCCCTTTGCATGTATCGCTGCATAGCGGTATAAACGGTAGGTGCAGCAGAAAAGCTTCCTCGGCATATAGCTTCAGATCGATGTCCTCTCCATCCACATAGACAGTATCATCTTCTTCAGGCAAGTCCTCCGGCTGTTCTCCCTGCTTGAATTGCTCATGAAAATCAATATGAAGATGTTCACTAATCGGCTTGAGACAACGTGAGCACAACATGTCCACTCCTGCTGACACTTTGCCATGAACATCCACCACGCCCCCCGTTGCTTGTTCTGCAGATAAATCCGCAGTCAGCGGGGTAACGGCTGTGATATCTTGTCGGTTAGAAATCAGTTCCTTAATGTCCCACTGTTCATTGAACTGCAGGGGTCGGTCACTGATAGCCACTTTGCGAAATGGCAATAACATTTCCCATCACTCCAAACGAAACCAATTTCATAATTCATGTTAAATGCTTGACGGCAGTTATACAGATCAAGTCTGATCGTTGTGCACTTCATATCTTGACTGTATGTATTCTGACGATTCATCGTTAAAAGTATTATGAAATTGACTTAACAAACAAAAATCATTATACCGATTTTCCAAGACGTTTGTCAACACTTTTAACTTTACACCCTTTTGGAAAAGAAAGATACCCGGACGATAAAAACACTCTTCCGCATTATAAACTTTCTCTCCACCATACTACAAGCTAATCCTTTTACTAGTATGACGGACACATTTCTTTAATTATTCGTGTGATGTAGATCACACGTCCCCCTTTAGACCCTATCTATACTTGCTATATGCCACGCATAATAGATAAATGGCGCAAGGTTATCCATTTAATTTGTCAATCCATTTATAGGAGGAAAAATCCATGTTAAGCGAAAATACAATTCGAGTGATTAAATCCACCGTACCTGTACTTGAAGTTCATGGCGAGGCCATTACCAGCCATTTCTATAAAACAATGTTTGCACATCATCCCGAACTGCTGAATATTTTCAATCACGCTAACCAAAAACAGGGACGACAGCAGGCCGCCCTTGCCAATATGGTATACGCTGCTGCCCTTCATATTGATAATCTCGCCGCAGTCCTGCCAGCCGTACGTCAGGTTGCGCACAAACACCGCAGTCTCGGCATCGCCCCGGAACAATACGAAATCGTGGGCACCTATTTGCTGAAAGCGATCAAGGATGTGCTGGGTGATGCTGCGACCGAGGAGATTATTGCTGCGTGGGCGGACGCCTACAATGTCATTGCGGGTATCTTTATCGATTTAGAAAAGGATCTGTACACAGCCAGCGAAAACCAAAGTGGTGGCTGGGAAGGTTTCAGGTCATTTCGGGTAGCCAAAAAGGTAAAAGAAAGTGACCTGATTACTTCCTTTTATCTAGTGCCAACGGACGGCAATCCAATAGCCACGTACCAACCTGGACAGTATATCAGTATCCGGATGAAACCTGAGGGAAATGCGTATGCCCAAATTAGACAGTACAGCCTTTCGGAAGCTCCAGGAAAACCGTATTATCGCATTTCCGTCAAACGTGAGAGTGCTCGGATGGAACGACCAGATGGTGTAATCTCGACCTATCTGCATGACCATATCACTGAAGGAGACTTGGTCGAATTGTCTGCTCCTGCAGGCGATTTCACACTGAACACGGAGGATTCACGCGATGTCGTATTATTGAGCGGTGGCGTTGGCCTCACTCCGATGATCAGCATGTTGAACACGCTGGTTAACAGTAATGTCCAGCGTTCTATCACTTTTGTCCATGCTGCCCTAAATGGCGAAGTTCATGCTTTCCGGGATCATGTAAATACATTGGCAGAACAGCATGAGAACATACAGGCATTGTATTGTTATGCACAGCCGACAGCAGATGACCGCGAGCAATCGCGTTTTCACAGAGAGGGTTATATTGATGCAGCCTGGCTGTCACAGATGATTCGCGAGCCCCTGGAATCCGATTATTATTTGACCGGTTCTGTCTCCTTTATGCAGACGATGTATGCCGCACTGGGCGAGATTGGCGTTTCACCTGAGAATATTCATTATGAGTTCTTTGGTCCCAAAACAAACCTGATTCCTGCACCGGAAGCCATTTAATTTATCTCCAGAAGTAATAATAAAGGATCATCCATGACTCCCCTGAAAGCACGGGCCGTATTCATCTGAATGCGACAACGTGCTTTTTTTGGCGTTTTCTTAACGCTTTTATTTGAATAACGATGCTCGTATCCCCTATTATTAAGCAAGACGTTTCTGCTCGGCGAAGCAGCAATGGCCTTAATCGACCAATAAGAACAAAATACCAGTCAGGTATTGAAGATATATAACATTGTTATTAAAAGGAGTGCCCACTGATGAAAGCTGTAGGTGTGATTGTGGAATATAATCCGCTGCATAACGGACATGTCTATCACTTAAATGAGGCCAGACGGCTAAGTGGAGCAGATGCCCTTGTGGCCGTCATGAGCGGCCCTTTTCTCCAGCGCGGGGAACCCGCCATTGTGGGCAAAAGGGCTCGTACGGAGATGGCGCTGCACGCAGGAGCCGATCTGGTGATTGAGCTGCCGGTTGCTTATGCGGTACAACCGGCAGAATGGTTTGCCTTCGGTGCGGTCTCGTTGCTGCACCGCACCGGGGTCGTGGACTCGCTATGCTTCGGCAGCGAGTCCGGCGACCTGGACAGCCTGCAGCGCATTGCGCGCGTGCTGGCTGTGGAGCCCGCAGGGCTGCGCGAGGACATCGCGCGCCGCCTGCGGGAAGGCGCCAGCTACCCCGCCGCGTACGCAGGCGCGGCGGCAGCGCTGGCGCCCGGCGGCGTGAGCGAAGCTACCGCCGCCGCACTGCTCGGGCAGCCCAACAATTCGCTTGGGCTGCACTACATGATCGCGCTGGAACGACTCGGCAGCGCGATCCAGCCCTTGACGACGGCCCGCACCGGTGCCGCGTATCATGAGGCGACGCCCGGACCGGGGGCGATCGCCAGTGCAACAGCCGTCCGCCGCCTGCTGATGGCGGACGGGCCCCAGGCCGCCGCGCCGTATGTGCCGGCGGCAACACTTGCCATTCTGCAGCGCGAATGGCAAGCGGGACGCGCTCCCGTGCACTGGGAGCGCTTCGCCCAGCCGCTGCTGCACACCGCGGCGACCCGCCGTGCCTCCGAGCTGGCAAATATCGCCGAAGTCACGGAAGGATTGGAGCACAGGCTGCTCCGCACACTGGCTCAGCTTCCGGAGCCATCGGTCGAATCGCTGCTGGATGCACTCAAAACCAGGCGGTACACGCGCACCAAGCTGCAGCGAATGTTGACCCATATTCTGTTGAATCATGCCAAGGCTGAATTCACCCCGGACAAGCTAGCCGAAGGACCGGGTTATCTTCGTGTCCTTGGATTTAATTCACTGGGCCAAAATCTCTTGAAACAGATGAAAACGGCCTCGTCCCTGCCTGTTGTGCTGAAACCGTCTACCTTCACTCACAACCAGCTGGAGCTTGATGTGCAGGCACAAGCAGCGTATGCCCTCTCTTATGAGCAGACGGACACACGGGCCATGTACAGCGACTATTATGAGCCGCCAGTTCGATGCTAAACGTTATATTACAAATAAATTGTTCATTAATGTTCTTATCAAAAAAATCCCCTATGTCATGTCGTTTATTCAAACGATCGCATAGGGGATTTCCATTTGTCTGCTCTTACTTTTCCTTGATAATGCGCTTGTTCCAAATCACATTATCCATTTCAAGCTTTTATGATTTCGCAGACAGTGTTTTCAGATAAGCCAGGGCATCATCTACCGTATTCACAGGAACCAGCTTCATTTTAGTGCCAATCTGTTCCGCTTTGGCTTCGGCTTCCTGATAATTTTGTTTCGGAACGAAGAAAATCTCCGCCTCTTTTCGATCCGCAGCAACGATTTTATGCACCACGCCACCAATGGGACCGACTACGCCTTCCTTGGTGATCGTTCCCGTGCCGGCAATTCGGTGACCTTGGGTAAGGTCCCCGGGAGTAAGCTGATTATAAATTTCCAGGGTAAACATCAATCCGGCCGAAGGACCCCCAACCTGAGTATCCGTAAACGTAATTTGTTTATTCGAATCCTCGGGTTTTACTTTCTGTACGGTTCCGATCATTACACCCAGCCCAGGCCGGGTAGCACCCGTTTTGCTGTCTTTTACTTCAATCAGCTTCACATCACGGCTAATCGTCTCGCCTTCGCGTTCCAATTGCATTTCTACCGTATCTCCCACTTTTTTATCCTTCAACTGGGCAGATAATACCGTGTTATCCGGTGTAGCTGTGCCATTCACACCCAGGATAATGTCACCAGGAGCAATATCTCCCTGTGGTTTCGGATCCTCCGACAAACCAAACACGAAGATATGTTCAGGAACAATGGAATACTTAACCCCCGCCTGCTCATAAGCCGCTTCCATGGCGGAAGATTGGGAATCGCTCATGAACCATACCTGTTCGGCCGAGTACTCCGCTTCCGTTTTTCCTTGCAGGCGGTCTTCCTTTTTGTCAATTTGCATATTTCGGTTAAACAAAGACGTACCCAGCAAAAACACATTGGCATACGTTGCCGACACCGTCGTCATCATGAATACACCACGTTCTTCCTGGTCCCCATCCTTCACCGTAACCATCGGTTTTACTTCATCCGCGCTGCCAGGCATATAGATGATATATGGCGTTGGCATATACACTGCAACATAGACAACCAGAGCTACCACGATCACAAAGATCGAAGCTCTGAAGCCGCCAGATTTTCGAATCCGATTCATCGCATGAGCCCCCGTTCTTTGCGTTTCTTCCATAATTATAAGTCTAACATCCTCATTCTCACGCATACAATGGTACAGGCCGGATAGGCCGCAGTATTCTGTCGCTTGTCCGGTCAAGGCCGAACCGTCCTCTGGACGTCATTCGGCCGTCCAATCCGATTACTGCAGCCGAATGAATCGGCGCTAATTCATATGAGGTGAAACGATGACAATGCAGACCGAGGTTACAGGATCCAACCCGATCAGGTCGGTACTACTTAGTACCGGCGCTTTGTTACTGGTCGTCGCTGTAGTTGTATCTCCGAAAGATGCCTTCGATGCCTCCATTCAAGGATTGGACATCTGGTGGAAAATTATCTTCCCGGCAATGCTCCCATTTTTGATGCTGTCGCAAATGCTCACTGCATTTGGTTTTACAGACGCTCTCGGCGTCTTGCTGGGACCACTGATGCAGCGTTGGTTTCGCCTCCCCGGCGAAGCTGGACTAGCCCTTGCGGTCGGCATGTGCGGAGGATTTCCTGCTGGGGCGGACACAGCGTCCCGTTTGGTTCGGGATCAACAAATAACCGGCAAACAGGCCATTATTCTGGTCGCTGCAGCTCATTTCACCAATCCGATGATGATCATTTTGGTCATAGGTGCCGCTTTTCTTCACCAGCCTGCTGCCGGATACTTTCTGCTTATAATTCATTGGCTCAGTGGATGGATTGCTGCAATGATTGCCATTCGTTTCAATCGCAGTCATCAAAAACAGTCCACTACAGTCAGTCCCCCCAAGCGAAGCCAGCACCAGGGGCTTTGGTTTCAAATGATGAACGCAGCCCGTGAAGCCCAGGCCCGAGATGGCCGCGGGTTCGGTAAACTGCTAGGTGACACCGTATCTCATGCGGTACAGACGCTAATGATGACTGGTGGTTACATCATCGGTTTTGCCGTGTTCATACGACTTCTGGGCCTATACATCACACCCGGCAGTTCGGCTGCCCTCTGGCCTTCTGTATTGGAAGTGCATTTGGGCACATACCATTTAAGTCAAACGCCATGGGCTCCCTTGCTTACGATTTCCCTAATTGCTGCGGTTCTTGGTTGGGGTGGACTGTGCTCCCATTTACAAGTCTCAGCTGTGATGAAATCCGCCGGAATGGCAGGCAAATGCATGATCTATTTTGCTGCTGTACGTTTGATTCATGCATTGACTGCCTTTTCATTAAGTGTTTTCCTCTGGATACCCTTCAGCCGCTATAGTGCAGAGGTATGGGCTCCGTTCTGGCCTTCTGCAAGCGCGGATGAGACGACTATGCTGCCGATGCAACCCCAGCTTGAAGTCAACAACGCTGCGGCAGAGGTTTTATGGAGCAGCTTCCCCGCAGTCTGTATCGGACTTGCGATCATTCTTGCCGTTATGATCAGCCTGTCGGGCTTGACCCACTGGTTTAACCGCCGTTTTTCTCGCTGATTTTCCGGCGAAGTGCCGTTTCCACTTCCGGGGACACCAGATCGGTTACATCTCCATGGTAATGAGCAATTTCCTTGACGATACTGGAGCTCAAATACGAATATTTCGGATTGGTCATCATAAAGATGGTTTCCGCATCCGGGTTCAGCTTGCTGTTGGTGGAAGCAAGCTGCAGCTCGTATTCAAAATCAGTCACGGATCGTATACCACGTACGATGACCTGAGCTTCCTTTTGCCGAACATAATTGGCTGTCAGATCACGGAAGCTATCCACTTCCACATTGGGCAGATGCCCAGTAACTTCTGTAATGAGCGCTTTACGCTCTTCCACCGTGAACAGTGGATTTTTGCTCATATTATTCAGTACAGCCACGATGACGCGGTCAAATTGCTTGGACGCCCTGGCGATAATGTCCAGATGGCCCATCGTTACAGGATCAAAACTCCCGGGATATACGGCAATCCGTTCCTGCCTGTGTATCATTTCAGTCATGAGGAGCCTCCTCTTCTGCTATGCTGTTTTCTCCATCATTCGATGCCTCAGGTGCATAATCATAGATGGACACAGCTGTCTCCCCATACACAGCCTTGCGCGTTTGTTCAAACGGGCCGAATTGCTCAGGGTAACTATATTTGGATTCATATTCAAGCACGATCGTCGCTTCCGGTTTAAGCAGTTCAAGTTCATGCATCGTAAGCATCAGCTCATCCCCGTTTTTCATCCGGTAAGGTGGATCGAGAAACACCAGATCAAATTTTGTCGTTCGCTTGGCAAGCGCCTTTAACGCACGACCTGCATCATTACGGTATATAGCTGCCTGATCCTCCAGCTTGGTTGCCTTCAGATTGGCTCGGATCACTTCAATACTTTTGGATTCCAAATCAACAAAAACAGCCTTGTCCATGCCGCGGCTCAGCGCCTCAATTCCGAGACCCCCACTACCCGCAAACAAATCCAATGCTGTACCGCCCTCAAAATAAGGGCCAATCATGCTAAACAGCGCTTCCTTCACCTTGTCGGTGGTCGGACGTGTTCCATTGCCAGGAACAGCCTTCAGCGGTCTGCCTTTCGCACTCCCGGATACCACTCTCACTGATGAGTCACCTTTTCTCTCTATGTAAGTTTATTGATACAGCTATCGTACCACACTCGGGTTCAGTTTGAAAAATAGTCTGTCTCCATTCATTTCAAAAAATTGTTGACCCGTTGTTGACGCATATGTATAAAAAGGAAACCTTTCGGCCATTCTATAATTATCGACATCACAAGTGTCGTAGACAACCGCGGAGAAGACTTACGTTTCCCCATAAGCTCTTCGTCCGGTTTCTCCTCTCCCATGAAAAATAGGCCCTCGAAAGAGGGCCTGTTTTTATTTGCTTTCAAATATGTATGGAAATCATTAGTTAAGACGGTATGCCATGATGCTCCGGCTATTCATAGTTCTCTATCTCCCGGTATTTCCGATTGGAGCGCCGCAAGTTAACCATAGAGACCAGCAGAAGAACTACCGGTAAAAATAAATTCCAATACTGCTTGATGATCATCACAATACTGAAGAACACAATCGCGAGCCAAACCAGTATTTCAATAGTCTCAACCTTGGTTAGCGTATGCTTAAATGCTTTTTTGGAGATGAGACGTACGAGGTAATACACAAGCACAGCATAGAACACAGCCATACCCAAGATCGCAACTAGAGCAATTAACATTTCCATGAACATGCCCCTCTCACCTCCAAATATGTTTGCTTCAAGTTTCTTATTTTACCATATAAGCAAAAGTGTGTCTTAACTTTGACTACCAAGAAATATTCTTTCTTCCCATGTTATTTCTCTTCCGTAATAACCGTTGCGTTGTAGATCACAACACGCTTTCCATTCAGATCAAATAGAACTTTATTGCCATATTCCGTATCCTGCACATCGATTTTCCCTTCGTAGGTCTGAATCAACTCACCGGAGTCACTGTACACCTTAACAATCCGCTCCAGACCCCCGGAGTTGTTGGATCTCATCGTTTTCAGCGCCCGTTCACCTGAAGCCGTATTGAAATACCAGATGAAACACCCCACAATGATACCGAGTACAGCCAGGACGGTAACCCACACACCTGCTTTTGCCTTTCTGCTCATAATGAAGCCCCTCCCTTTGTTCCATGTCCCGTATAGTACGAAATAGCTTCGATAGCGGTTTCACGCAATTACTCTTGCGCGAGCATTTCTCCATAGCAAAACAGAGGTCATCCGATACACGGCGACCCCTGTTCTTCGTTTAATTAGGATACGACTCTTACAGTGAACGAATGACAAATTCAAATTCCAGTTCGCCGTCCGAGGCAATGCGATATTCCGGATGAACCGGCGCACCCCAGCTATCATCACCGCCAACACCCATCTGTTTGCCTGCTACCGTAACCACCGTGTAATGTACTGGTGGCAGCTCGTATGCATGCTGTGCGTTCTCCAGTTCGAATGCCGTATAAGGCGATACGTTCAGCTCAACTGGAGCTGCAGAAGCTTCAATTTTGAAGCCACGTCCTGCATCATCGGTCAGTTTTGCCCAGCGTACCCCTGTGCGGTTACCCGATTCCTGTGGTACCAGGTATGGCGCAACCGTATCCGCCACTTTACTGCCATGAATGCCCAAGCGTGCTCCAAATGCACGATCCGCATAGTTTTCTTCCGGACCCATGGCCAGCCATTCCACGTTGTCATATTCCGGTGACGTTTTGAAAGACAAGGCATGAATCGGAAGGTCAGGCAAGCCTGCTGTACCTTTGTAGGCGTTATGAACATGTACGCTTCCATCTGCACGCACAGTATAAGTCACTTTTACCTGCACATCTGCAGAAATGTTGAGCTTGTACGTGAATTCAATGCGATATTGATCCGGTTTCTGTTCTGCCTTCCACTCCACACATCTTGGCAGCAGACTAGCGGCATACCACGCACCAAGTTCGAAGCCCATGGCAGTTCCTTTATCATTATCCGTCGTTGCCCGCCAGAACAATGGCGCAGGAGGCTGAGCGATCGTCTCACGGCCGGACAGTTTGAGGGATACCAAAGTTCCGAAGGCTTTGGAGAACAGCACGTGAGTTTGGCCTACACGGACACCAATGTTCACATCCCCTTCAACCACCTGAATATCATGTGTCAGATTCAGATCCTCTGCAGCTGTTACAGCTAAATCTTGTGTGAAGATAAATTGGCCAAACGCGACTTCGTCCCCTTTGTCCGCCCAGAGGGTAGCCGCTTTGAGAACAAACGCAGCATTAACCGCATATTCGCCACCCGCCAGAGTATCTGTATCCAGCGGAAGACTTACTATTTTCTCGCTTTGTGCAGGTACATTGACCTCCAACGTTCCGCGCAGCACTTCATGTCCCTCACGCTCCAGGCTGTACACCAGTTCCAATGCTGATGTATCTGCGAACAGGTTTCCATTAATGATCTTGACCCCTTCACGATCCGGGAACAACTTGATATTTTGATACAGGAACTTCACTTCCTGCATTTTTGCTGTTACTTTGCGATCCGCATGCACGATGCCGTTCCCACAGAACGAGTAGTCCGAAGGACGATCGCCGAAATCGCCGCCGTATGCGAGGTATTCCTTGCCGTAACGGTCTTTCTTGTAAATGGATTGATCAATGTAATCCCAGATAAATCCACCCTGATACATCGGGTATTTGTCTTCCAATTCCGTATATTTGTGCATGCCACCGATGGAGTTACCCATGGCGTGCATGTACTCACAGCTGATGTAAGGCTTGGTCGGATTCGCATTCAGGAATTCCTCAATGTCTGCTGGCTTGGCATACATGCGACTCTCCATATCACTTGTCTCATCAAATCGACGATCATGGAAAACTCCCTCATAATGCACAAGACGTGTTGGGTCAGCTGATTTGAAGTATTGGGATACTTTATAGATAACTTCACCGCCATGTGACTCGTTTCCACATGACCAGATCAGAATGGACGGGTGGTTTTTGTCACGCTCCACCATGGATACAGCCCGGTCCATGACAATGTCATGCCACTCTGGTTTATCTCCAGGTATGACCCAGGAAGGCTCAACGGCGCCAAGCTTTTGCCAGGAACCATGTGTCTCCAGGTTCATCTCATCAATAACATACAATCCGTATTCGTCACACAATTCGTACCACAGGCTTTGATTCGGATAATGTGATGTACGAACCGCATTCATATTGTTCTGTTTAATGGTACGCACATCCCAGAGCATGTCCTCTTTGGTAATGGCACGGCCACGGCGCGGGTTAAACTCGTGACGGTTAACTCCTTTGAATACAATGCGTTTACCATTGATATGCATCACTTTATCGATCATTTCAAATTTGCGGAAACCAACGGACTGAGGTACCACTTCAACCAGCTGACCTGCAGCATCATATACACGGATGTATAAACGATACAAATACGGTATTTCCGCACTCCACAGGTTTACCTTACCGAACTCTTCTCGAAGACTAACCAGACCATTCGTAACTTCCACACCACCAAATGTTCTCAAAGCGTTCCCTTCAGCATCGTGCAGTTCAGCTTCAACTCGTGCTCCCGCAGCAGCTTTACCTTCCAGCTTCAGATCGAGGTTCAGCGTACCGTTGGTATAAGATTGGTCCAGGTCCGTTACCACACGAAGGTCCCGAATATGTGCTGCCGGTACCGTATAGAGATATACGTCTCTGAAAATGCCGGAGAAGCGCCAGAAATCCTGGTCTTCCAGCCAGCTGCCCGTGCTGCGTTGATATACTTCCACAGCCAGTTTGTTCTCTCCATCCTGAAGGAACGGCGTCAGATCGAAATCCGAAGGGGTGAAGCTATCTTCTCCGTAACCCACGAACTGACCATTAAGCCACACATAGAATGCGGATTCCACTCCCTGAAAGGAAATAAATACCGGATTGTTCTGCCATCCTGATGGCAGGTGGAACGTCCGAATGTAGCTTCCGACTGCATTTTTGTCCTGTGGCAGTGCTGGCGGACGCAGTTCGTTCAATCCATCCCAAGGATATTGCGTATTCACATATTGAATTTGGCCATATCCTTGAAGCTGAATGTGACCAGGCACTTCGATGTCATCCCAGCCTTCACTCGAGTAATTCGATTGGTAGAATAGCTCCGGCCGACAATCCGGACGAATCGCATAATTGAATTTCCAGGTTCCGTTCAGGTCATAACGCATCTTCATGGTTTCTGAAGCCTCTGCTTCCTCCATGGTTCTGTAATAACGATGATCCGAGTAAGCGTTTAGACGGTTGACCTCAAAAACGCTTACATTCCCCAGCCAGTTGATATCTGCTTGTGTTGCTTTCATCGGCTCTCTCTCCCTCTAGTGCGAAATGTATAGTATGAATTATTCAAGATTCAAACCTGTATTTCCTCTTCCAATAACAAAAACAGAAAGAAAGAGGTACACCATTGCTGGTGTCCTCTGCGTTTTTTTCTACATCAGTCTTTTCAGATGACATCCACTATTCCATTATTTCACAGAACCAACCATACCAGCGACAAAGTGTTTCTGCATAATGAAGAACACTAATGCTGTAGGCAGCGTGGCGATTACGATTGCTGTCATGATCACCCCATAATCCGGCGAGTAGCTGGAGCCGAGATTGGAGATCAGCAATGGTATCGTTTGTTGATCAGGTGTCTGCAGCACAACGAGTGGCCACAGGTAGTTATTCCAACTGCTCATGAATGTAATGATCGCAGCTGCCGCATATGTTGTTTTCATTGTAGGCATATAGATCTTCAGGAAGATACCCAGTTCGCTAAGACCGTCAATCCGGCCTGCTTCGAGCATCTCTTTCGGGAACATTTTGGTGTTCTGACGGAAGAAGAAGATCAGGAACGCTGTTGTGATGGTTGGCAGAATCACTGCAGCCATCGTATTAATACCCATAAATGGTGCAATTCCCGAGATGGTTGCAAACATCCGATAGAGTGGTACCATCAAGGCTGCGAACGGAATCATCATGGAAAGCAGCAGGATGTTGAAGACAATGTCACGTGATTTTGTCCGGTACACTTCAAAGCCGTAACCAGCCATGGAACCAATCAACAGCGCAAGCACTGTGGAAATAACGGATACAATGGCCGAGTTGCCCAGTGCCTGTACCAGATTGGTCGTATCCAGCAGCTTCGTAAAGTTATCCAGGAAAGCCGAGCCGGGTAACAATCTGCCTCTGGTGACATCTACCGAAGCATTCGTGGAGCTGACGAGCATCCAGAAAAATGGGAAGATCGATATGAAGGCCACAAGGGACAAGAATACATAGGTGAAAATGCGTTTCACTTTGTTCTTAGCCATTTTTATCACCTGCCACTTTAAACTGGATGATGGACAATACAATAATCATCAGCACGATGGAATACGAAACGGTTGCCGCGTATCCGAAGTCCGGTGAATATTTGAACGAAAGGTTATAGATGTATTGCGAGATGGACATCGTTGCATTACCCGGTCCACCCTTGGTGATGTTCATGATCTCATCAAAGATTTGCAAGGTACCAATCGTTGATGTAATGGACGTGAACAGAATAATCGGTTTGAGCAATGGTACTGTAATTTTGAAAAATTGGGTAAATGCATTTGCACCATCAATCCGTGCTGCTTCATAGATCGATTGATCGATATTTTGCAGGGAAGACAGATAGAAAATCATGTTATATCCGGTCCAACGCCAAGTAACGGCGATTATGATCGTAATTTTAGCCCAGAACGGGTCGGTGATCCATTGAATCGGTTCAGCAATGACATGCAGATTCATCAGGAATTGATTGACCATTCCATCTGCAGAGAACAAATACTTGAATACAACAGAGTAGGCAACCAGTGAGGTTACACAAGGCAAAAAGATTGCAGTACGGAAAAAGCTGCGGAAGCGCAGTGTGCTGTCATTCAACAGAACGGAAATGAACAATCCGAGAATGATCATGACAGGGACTTGAATGATCAGATACAAAAATGTATTCGATACGGCGGTACGGAATGTTGTATCAATAAACAATCTTTTATAGTTATCGAGCCCCGTAAATTCAAGATTGGCACCCACGCCAGACTTGAAAGATAAGAGCAGTGCCTGCAGCATCGGATAGAAGTAGAATGCAACGATCCCGATGACAGCGAGCGAAATAAAAGCCCATCCAGTCAGATTATTTTTCTTTTGGAGACTGTCTCCTGTATTCATGGCTTTCACAGTATGGCTCCTCTCTCTCCATGCAACATGGATAGAACCCATGGAGCCTTCCACCATGTCCGGTCGGCAGTGTGCTTCGCCAGACGGTGGAACGGCTCCGATGCTTCCTTGGGTTCTATAAGTTACCGTGGATCATCTTAGTTTAATTGAGCTTCAGCTTGTTTTTGTGCATCAGCCAGAACGTCGTCGATCGCTTTGCCGTTCAGGAAGTTTTGCATTTCAACAACCAGAATGTCCTCGATTGCATATGTGTTAATACCGTAATTTACGCTAGGGATTTCTTCAGTCCATTTTGCGAAGTCTGCAAAGATTTTTTGTCCACCGAAGAACTCATCTGCTTTATCAAATGCTTCACCTTCAGTGGCCGGTTTGTAAGTTCCGATTGCGCCGATACCGTTAAGCAGGTCTTGATACAATTGTTTGTCAGAACCAAACGTGCTGCCCAAGAAGTCTGCTGCTTGATCTGCACCAGGAACATTGTTCATGACATACCAGGAGCTACCTCCAAGGTTGGATGCATGTACAGAGTTTGGTTGACCAGCCATTTTAGGAAGCGGAGCTACAGCCCATTGACCAGATTGGGATGCTTCTTGACGAACGGATGGTGTAATCCAGTTACCTGTTGGGATCGTGGCTACGTCACCATTGTTGAATGCTGCTACGAACTGGCTCCAGTCGGAGTTCAGTTTAACCACATTGGCATCCATCATTGCTTTGTAAGTAACAAATGCTTCTTTCAGTGCTTCATTTCCAGCCAGGTTCGGTGTTTTGCCATCCTCTTTGGAGTACCATGAACCTGCGGATTGAATCATCATACGAATCAGACCCAGGTCATTCGGATCAAGAGTGATCAGATCTTTACCTGTTTTTGCTTTTACATCTTTACCGATTTGGATGTAGTCATCCCACGTGATGTCTTGCAGATCTTCAGCTTTGTAACCAGCTTGCTCCAGCAGGTCTGTTCTGTAGTAGAGACCCGTTACACCGGAGTCAAATGGAACACCGTATTGTTTGCCGTCATAAGCTGTCGGTCCCAATTTGTAATCGGCGAAGTCAGAAGCCGTGAAGTTGGAAGACAGATCCTTGAAGGCATCCGGGTAAGCATTCAGGAAGCTTTGTGCACGGTAGTCTTCAATCAGTACGATGTTTGGAAGACCGTTGCTTGTTCCCGAGTTCAAACCTGTGTTGAGTTTTTGGATAATATCATTTTGTGCGTATTCAACAACGTTGATTTTTACATCAGGATGATCTTTAGCGTAAGCTTCTTTTGCTGTATTCAATGCAGCAATGTTGAACGATGGGTCCCAAGCCCAGATCGTAATCTCATTGGATGCTTTCTCACCCTCGCCAGCCGTGTTTCCTCCTCCACCGGAAGAACATGCGGACAACAGCAGGACAGTAACGAGCATCAATACCCACATTTTTTTCAAATCATTCAACTCCCCTTCAACCTCTTTGTGTGTAATTTGTTTGCGTTTTCTGAAAGCGGTTGCTTTCGATGTATTCATCTTATCATTCCCAAATCGGCATTCGTTAGTAATAATTTTGTACGGATTTGTCATCTTATTGCCACAATGAAAACCTTTACAGAAACCGTTTGCATTAAATTTGTTTTTTGGTAATTCCTTTTGATTTTGGAGCAGATCGAGCCAAAAATTTTACCATTAAAGCAAAACACCGCTTTCATTTATCAAAATAAAAAAAGACTTTCGTGTGGAGACCACTCCACAGAAAGACTTTTGATCCATGTTCGTTTGTAAGCTCATATGGCATCTGTGCCATTTCTTCAGCTTGTAATCAGTGGGAGTGTCACCGTCACTCTTGTCCCCTCGCCTGGGGTACTCATAATCGTCACACCATAAGGGGCACCATACAGCAGTTCAATCCGGTCATGCACATTACGAATGCCAATGCCGCTAAACAGCTGCCGATTATTTTTGGGATTAGGCAATGATTCGCCCATTGAGAACCCTTCAATACCATCTCCGTTATCCATGATCTCGCAGATGAGCGTTTCCCCTGCCCGAGAGACAAGAACATGAATGGTGCCGGTCTCTTTGCGGTTAAAGGCGTGGAAGAAGGCATTTTCAATAAACGGTTGGATGACAAGTTTGGGTACATGGTAGTGATTACAGTCGGGTGCTACATAGAAGGCCGCTTTGATTCGTCCACCATAACGGACATGATTGATGAAGACATAGTTCCTCAGGTTCTCCACTTCCTGCTCTACCGTTACCGTCTCGCTTACATCACTGATCGTATTTTGCAGTAAGGCAATCAATGCATTAATCGTCTCTGCTGCCCGATCCTTGTTCCCCTGCTGCACGAGTACCTTCACCGAAGCCAGAGTATTATACAGAAAATGAGGATTGATCTGGCTTTGTAATGCCGCAAGTTCTGCATTGCGCTGTTCCCGCTGGGTCAATACGAGCTGATCCACATAGTCATGAAGCTCATCAAGCATGTAATTGTACGCATGACCAAGCTGCCTGCTCTCATAACTTCCACTAACCGGAATGTAGTTATCGAGATCGCTTTTTGTAATATTGGACATTTGCTTCACGAGCCTGCGCAGCGACTTTGTAATCTGATTGGTGATTAGAAACACCAGTACAAGGGCCCCAGCCACAATGGCGGCACAAATCAAGGCAATGGTTTTGAGATCAAGCAATTGTCCCACAGCCTGATCCTTATCAACCACATTAATAATATAGAAACGGTAAAACGGCAGATATTCGGACAGAACCACGCTGTCCTGCTCCATTACCTTTGCGTTTATACCATTATTATCGCTCTTTGTGGCCATTTGTCTGGCGTAAGATAGAAGATCCAGCTGCTTCGTACCAATCCATTCTTCCCGGTTGGAGGACACAATTTCCCCGTTTTCATTGAGAATGACCACATCGTTGCCTCTGCTCGTGAAACTGCTGTAGAACTGACGGAACACACTCTCTTTGATGGTTACATAAAGCGTTCCGTAAATCCGGCTCTGGGTCCGATCCGCCAATGCTTTGGTAGCTGAGATCATCTGCTGCGTGCCAACGTCGGTGTCCGTTTGGTAATCGTCAAACATCAACCGATTCGGTGTCTTCACAGCGTCGATCGTAATCGGCAGTTCTCTCAATTCCTCCAGCGACATCCTCAGGTGGGACCGATCCGTAGAATAGGTGCGCCCATTAATTCCGCTGATCGTAATGCCGACCTCATAGGATTCCATAATGGACTGGATACGGTCCATCGATTCCCTCATATTATAATAGGACTTGGCCATCGTGAGAGAGTCCCCCTCTCCCTCCGACAGATAGCCGCGAATTGCCCCGCTTTGGCTTACGTTGTTGGAGACGGCCGCAATCGCATCATTAAAGGATTCGAAGGTGGTTTTAATCTGACTAAGCACCTTGGAGTTGGTGATGCTAAATGTCTCGGTAAACAGCTTCGTCGACATATGGACGGTAGTCCATAAAATAAGTACGGAAACGAGAACGATGCTTATCACCATGACGAGAAAAAGCTTGGGAAACAATCCGAGACGTGATAATCCGTTCATCCATTTCTTCATGATTTTTTCCTTCTGACTTTATGCCCAGAATTTCCGACGATATCGGCTTGGTGACAGTCCGGTAAATTTTTTGAACACTTTGCAGAAATAGCTGTGATCCGAATAGCCTACCATGCTGCTGATTTCGGAAATGGTAACATCATCCGATCGCAAGAGTTCTTCTGCCTTCTCAATGCGAATTTTGTTCAGATATTCGTTGAATCCTTCTTTTTTATGTGACGAAAAATAACTGGATAGATACGATGGATTAAAATGAAAATGCTTCGCAACTTCAGCGAGACCGAGCGGCTGATCGAAATGCTCATGCATATATTCAAGCAGCATCTTCATATTCGGGTCACTACGTTTTCCTCCATCACCAGCCGTGCATTCCTGCACTTCAAGCATGAACTGATCAAGCACCTGCATGGCTTCATTCAGACTTGAAGCTCCGTCCACATTTTTGAAATAAGTATACTTGCTCTCTTCCAGTGCCGAAGATTGTACGTCCATATCCGCAAGGGTAATCGTTACGTTGAAAATCAGATTGCCCAAAAAGGATTTGATCTCGAACACATCCGCAATGTAGTCACGTCCCAGGGTAAGGGCATGCTCTTTCAGATACTCCCTGGCTGACTCGGTACGATTCCGCTTCACGTGCTGCAAAAACATATTCACATTAAACTGGTAACCTGCCGTATGCAGTGGTGGAAGTTCGCTGAAGACAAGAATTGAACGGTCCTCATAATAAAAACGATATTCCATGAGTTTAATGAGTTGATTACGGTACACTTCACCCATCTGGTCAAAAGATGTAAAGCTGTCACTTAAGACCCAGCTGGGTCCTTTAATGCCCGCTCCATTTTCAATGGCCATCTCTTGGATCCGCCCGACCATCCAATCCTCTTTGGCAGGGTCTACATTCAGAAGGAATATAGGCATTTCACTCTCCACCGGTACCATGGCACATTCCACATCGGCAAGATAATTCAGCAGCTTGCTTTCGGTATCCTTCTGACCCAAGTGCGAATGCTTTCCGGAAACAAGGAGGCGAAAACAATGATGTGGAAACGTGTCCCTGACCATAGCCATATCTTTTTCGTCTTCCAATGCAAAACCGGATAGCATCTTCTCCATGAACTGTCCCAGCTTCCACCCTTCATTTGAGGGCTCATACTGCAGTTCGGGAATTTTTCCGGCCGTTCGCTGAAGTACCTGCAGCAGCTCGTCGGTGTCCAGCTTTGGTTTCAAAATGTAATCTGCAGCTCCATGCTGAAGCGTTGAACGCACATACTCGAATTCACTGAAGCTGCTGAGCACAATGACTTCAATCTGTGGCTGGCTCGCTTTAAGCGTTCGTACAAACGCTTCACCGTCCATGATTGGCATCACAATGTCGGTTATGACGATGTCCGGCTTGAGCAAACGTACCTGTTCCAGGCCTTCTTCGCCATTGGACGCTTCTCCGACAATCTGGAATCCTTCCGATTCCCAATTCATATGATGTTTGATCCCCTGGCGTACCAGAAACTCATCGTCAACAATCAGCACCTTGCACAACCGGTTCATGATCGCGACCCCCTTGTCTAATCTTTCCTCTATGTCTCTACAGGTTATACCTTTTTTATATCGGATATAACGGGTCCCCCGTGTTAGCGGTTACAACAATTTTAAAGTTTTGGTTCTCTCTTTATATCCCATAATCGTTGTTAAATCAATGGAAATTGAAAGCCAGACGTATTCCTGAACGAAAATCCACTTATTCATTTTACACTATATTTCGACAAAAAAAGAAGCCTTGGTTCACCTACAGACGGCCGGTGTTCCAGGACTTCTTATCATATCTTACGATCTAATTAAAGTTCAATGATTACTTGAACAAACCAAAACGCTTCATCGTACATTGAATTCCTGCTGTGATTTAATCGGCCTGATGTACACGGCCATAAGCATGGGTCTTCTGCCCTTTAACACCGGGCCTAATCACAAAGACAGAACCGGCATCGGGCGTCTCCACCAAACGTTCCTCACTAATGCCTATTCGCGCGGTTGTGATATAGAGATCCTCCAAGTTAGGCCCGCCAAAACAACAGGAGGTTACCTGGTCTGCAGGCACTTCAATCTGCTCCAGTAATTCTCCGTTATTCGGGTTCCACCGTGTCACTCTTGCGCCGCCCCAATGAGCAACCCACAGCATGCCCTCGCTATCCACCGTCATTCCGTCTGGAAAACCAAAGTCCTCCGGTACCGAAATAACACTCGTCCGATTCGTAATTTCACCTGCTGCGAGATCAAAATCAAATCGGTCAATGGAACGTGTAGGGGTATCGATATAGTACATCACTTGATCATCTGGGCTCCAGCCAAGTCCATTGGAGGTAGACACATCTCGGACCATGGTTCGAACCGGTTTGCCTTCCTCGAGACAATACAATGAGCCTGCTTTACTTTCATCATGCAAACTCATAGTACCCGCCCAGAACCGACCAAGGGAATCACACTTCCCATCATTGAATCGATTGGTGGCTTTGTCGCTCTCGGGATCCTCGATTGCCTTCAATTCTCCCGTGCTCAGATGGTAGGTATGGAACCCGCTTCGGAGTGCCACAACAACCTCATCGCCGCGATAGGGAACAACAGCACCCACATGTTCACCTACGTCGTAAGCCTGATCCTGGCCTGTTTGAGGATCATAGACATGTACCTTGTAACTTTCGATATCCACCCATAATAAACGATTGTGTTCTGCATCCCAGCTTGGACCTTCCCCCAGCCGTGCCGGGGTATGTACTGCAATGTTGAGCTTGCTCAAGCAATCACATCCTTTTATGATTTGGCGCCGCCTGACCATTCAAAACCGATGGCATCCAAAAATGCTTTGGACAAAATCATGTGGCCTGTTGCATCTGGATGAACACGGTCATAGGTCAGAACTGACGTATAGAAATGATCCCAGAACGGGACAAAAGCTGCCTGTGTATCCACCAAAATGGCATCAAACTCATTTGCTACCCTACGCACAGCTTCGCCATAGATATCCATCGTCGCGCGCATAGGATCTTCTGGATTGGCCTCAAGGTAATATGGAGTCATCAAGACAAGTCCTTTTAGATTGGGGCGAACAGAAGCCACAAGTTCTCTCAAAGTGGACTCATACTCTTCCAAAAACACACGCGAATCTGCGGAAAGTGGACGGTCGAACTGACGCCATACATCGTTGATGCCAATCATGATCGTCAACCAATCGGGCTTCAGATCAATAACATCACGGTCCCAGCGCTGCTTCAGATCGCGAATGGTATTCCCACTATTACCCACATTCTGAATACGCAGCATCAATTCCGGATAAATGGAACGCAAAAGTGCGTATACCTGTGCAACGTAACCATGTCCGAGTCCTGAACTGTCTTCACCTACAGGATGTTCACGACCACAGTCCGTGATGGAATCGCCGATAAAGAGCAGCTTGTCATTCTTTTGCAATTTCATAGTCGTATCTCCTTCGCCCTATAGCGCATTAAATGAGGGGTAAATGGTTACCATCCTTGATTTTTGAGCCAAGTCAGCAACAGATCCGACCACGCCCGAACAGCATGATCATCTTCAGCAAGGCCCAGACCATGCGATCCTTTTTCAAATACATGCAGATCATAAGGAATACCTTGGGCACCCAATGCAAGGGCATAACGCAAACTGTTCTCGACCGGCACGGCCTCGTCGTCACTTGTATGCCAGATAAATGCTTCAGGTGCGTCGGCTTTAACTTGCTGCTCTGCGCTAAATGCTCTAATCTGTTCAGGCGAGGCATTCGGGCCCAGCAGATTTTCGCGCGAACCAGCATGTCCATACGACTCCATCGTGATAACCGGATAACAGAGAATAACCCGATCCGGACGTGAGCTTTCACGCTCAATCGGATCTTCATGATTCGGCTGTCCCTTATCATACAGGGTACCCAGTGTAGCTGTAAGATGGCCGCCTGCAGAGAAACCGAGTACAGCAATTTTGGAAGGATTGATCCCAAATTCCTGGGCATGGGCGCGTACATATCGGATAGCACGCTGACCATCGGATAGTGGTGCCGGATGCTGGTGTGGCGCTACGCGGTATTTCAGCACAAATGCACTAATACCAGCGCGGTTGAGCAATTCGGCGATTGGGGCTCCTTCGTGATCTGCGAGAAACCCGTAACCGCCGCCGGGACAGACAATGACAGCGCTCTCGGAACCAGGCTGAATAAAAGGGATAAGATGGGGCATTTCTTCTTCATGCCCTTTAGCCGCATGAGGTGCTGCGTGATCCCATAATGGAATGGTTGTTGTTGTCAACTTCTATCATCCTCTCTTAGTAGAACGGATACGATCATCCGCTTTCGTTTTCCAATTGAAGGAATCGATATCATCATACGGCAACTGCCCCCGTGCATCAATACCTTCCTGGCATGACTTTTGTTCATAGGCTCATCGCGGGGAAGAAACAAGGGTCAGATATCGTAATCAAGAGCCGTACTCCTCCCTACTTCGCTATAAATATAACGTTCGAAACTGCTCAGGTGTTACACCTTCAATTCGCCGAAATGTCGCTACAAAATGGCTCGCATCGCGAAACCCGACACGCGCAGCCGTCTCCTTCACAGTCAATTTGCTGTTCCCTGTCATCCATTCCTTGGATTTGCGAATCCGCAGAAGAATAAAATAGCTGTAGGCCGTCATGCCGAATGATTGTTTAAACAACGTATTCAAATGCCTTGGTGTAATTCCTGGCACGGCAGCCATCTGTTCCAGGCCAATATCGGGATCTGCATAATGCTGGTCCATGAATGCAATGAGCGGTGCTAGCCGTTCCACGGCATGCGAGATGGATGATCGGCTGCCGGTCTTGCCGTGTTTCTTGAGCAGGATCAAAAAGCGGTACATATCGGCGGAAGCTTCCAGACCGGACAAGTCCTGGTCGCTACTGATGGAATCCAGCACCTTCCTGCCGTAGTTCTCCAGCGGGCTTCCAGCATCCCATTGATGAAGTGCCGCCTCTCCAAGTCCAAGTGCCTCGGCAATGGCTGGACACTGGGATCCGCCAAACGTAATATAGAGCGTTTCCCACTCCCCTAATGAAGGTACATATTCATGCGGCTCATTCGGAGGCAGGAGAATTCCGGAGCCTTCACCGAGGACTACAGTTGAACCGGCAAAATGAAACTCCCCAGCTCCCTTCACCGTCTGAAGCCAGTGATAACAAGGATAGCCTGCAGGCCTACGTACATTCTCCTGATTGCCGTTATAACCAATGCTTTCGATATACAGCGGGAGCGGCTCTTCGCGCGGCGTCATGAAATATCTTCGATGGGTTGGTGAGATTAACATGGTGTTCTCCTCTCGATGGTAAGCGTCCAGCCAATACAAAGCTGCTTCTCTCATTTCCATATTCTTATATGAATCATTACTTTTCTTATATTTTAAAAGCTATTTGAATCATATAATATACAATTATTCTTATACAAGAGGTGAATATATTGATTAGCAGTAAATTACCCAAAATGTTCTATGGCGGTGACTACAACCCTGAACAATGGGATCACGAGACCCATCTTGAAGACCTGCGCATGTTTAAACTGGCAGGGATTGATATTGCCACAATTAACGTTTTCTCCTGGGCTCTGATTCAGCCTGATGAGGTAACCTATAGATTTGAAGAATTGGATCAATTAATTAACAGTCTCTATGAAAACGGTGTCTATGTTTGTCTGGCTACCAGCACGGCTGCTCATCCAGCGTGGATGGCCAAAAAATATCCGGATGTACTGCGTGTGGATGCAGATGGACGCAAACGCAAATTTGGCGGACGCCATAATTCCTGTCCAAACAGCCCAACCTATCGCAAATATTCGGAGAAAATTGCCGATAAACTGGCGGAACGCTACAAAGACCATCCGGCTGTTCTGGTATGGCACATTTCCAACGAATACGGTGGAGACTGCTATTGCGACAACTGTGAGAAAGCCTTCCGTGTGTATCTGAAAGAGCGTTACAAGACTCTCGATCAGCTCAATCAAGCATGGAACACCAACTTCTGGGGTCACACCTTCTATGACTGGGACGAAATCGTTCTGCCAAGCAATCTGAGTGAGCACTGGGGTAACAACAACTCGACGTTCCAGGGCATCTCCCTTGATTACTCCCGCTTCAACTCCGACAGCATGCTTGACTGTTACCGTTTGGAATATGATGCGATCAAGAAGCATGTCCCTGATTCCGTCGTAACCACGAACCTGATGGGATTCTTCAAGCAGCTCGATTATTTCAAATGGGCCAAATATATGGATATCATCTCCTGGGACAGCTATCCGGGCCTTGCCACGCCATTCAGCTTCACCGCCATGGCACATGATCTGATGCGCGGGCTGAAAGATGGTCAGCCATTCATGCTTATGGAACAGACACCAAGCCAGCAAAACTGGCAGCCGTACAACTCGCTGAAGCGTCCTGGGGTAATGCGACTGTGGAGCTATCAGACGATTGCACATGGCGCAGACACCATTATGTTCTTCCAGCTTCGCCGCTCCATCGGTGCATGCGAGAAGTATCATGGTGCGGTCATCGAGCACGTCGGACACGAGAATACACGTGTATTCCGCGAAGTTGCCCAGCTTGGCAAGGAGCTGCAATTGCTCGGTGACAAAACACTAGATGCTACGGTGGAATCCAAAGTGGCGATTGTGTTTGACTGGGATAACTGGTGGGCCATCGAGAAATCCAGCGGTCCTACCGTTGCCCTGAATTATGTGGATCAAATTCACAAATATTACGCTGCCTTTTTCCGCCGCAATATCCAAGTGGATATTGTCAGCGTGGATACCGATCTTAGCAAGTATGATATTGTTCTTGCTCCGGTACTTTATATGGTCAAACCAGGATTTGCCGCCAAACTGGAGAAGTTTGTTGAAGCCGGGGGAACGTTCCTGACCACATTCTTCAGCGGCATTGTCAATGAGAGTGACCTCGTCACTACAGGTGGTTATCCAGGTGAACTTCGTAAGCTGCTTGGAATCTGGGTCGAAGAGATCGACGCTCTGCTCCCTGAGCAGAAAAACAGTATCGTGCTGAAAGACACGTATGGTGATCTTCAAGGCAAATATGAATGCGGCATGCTGTGTGACCTGCTGCACAGTGAAGGTGCTGAAGTTATCGCCGAGTATGGGGATGATTTCTATCAAGGTATGCCTGTCGTAACCCGCAACACGTTCGGTCAGGGGGAAGCATGGTATGTGGCTTCCGATCCGGAAGAACGCTTCCTGGATGGCCTGCTGGGACAGCTTGCGGCAGCCAAAAACATCCACCCTTTGCTCGAAACGCCAGATGGTGTGGAAGTAAGCGCACGTACAAAAGACGGCAAGCAGTACCTCTTCGTCATGAACCACAATGCGACCACTCAGTCGTATGAACTTGGAAATGATAAGGCACAGGACCTCTTAACGGATCGCGAACTTTCGGGTAGTGTGGAGATTGAGGGCCGCGGTGTTCAACTGCTTGAGATGAAGTGAGTTCGAGATGCAGTGATCCTATCTGTGTTGAAAAAGATAAAAAACAGAACGATTGGTAACCACTCGATACAACCTGTTACGAATTAATCTTAACACTCATGCTTTTTCTTAAAAATTACGTAAATCTCAATCGATTAAGCTAGATATAAGCTTCTTTTCATCATACTAGCTGCTACTAACCGTATCCGTATAACCGGATACGGTTTTTTTGCCAATTTCGTGGAGTTTTGGTGAGAAGGAAATATTACTCCATAGGGCGAATTTGGACGAGACACATATTATAAGGGCCCCTGCCGGAAAAGAGCTCCCTCATTCACCATTACTCAGCAAAATTAAAGGCATACATATGATTGGTGACACCCAAGATGTCACTAATTGGCTGCTACAATGGCTTTAGCACTCCGGCAACCTTTCCGGCGGCCTAACTCTCGAAACGGAGTGGCTGACATGAACAAAATAAATCGGCTTGCTGCCATCGTCATGGCATTACAGCACGGACTGGAAACAGCACATTCACTGGCAGACAAGTTTGAAGTGTCCCGTCGTACCATTTTGCGAGATATCCAGTCCCTCTCCGAGATGAACGTGCCGATTATTGCAATTTCCGGCCCTGGAGGTGGCTTTCGGCTTATGGAGGGTTATGTGCTGCCTCCACTGCAGCTGGATCCGGTGGAAGCAGCAACGCTCATATTCGCTCTTGAGGGAATTAGCCATTATGCAGATACACCTTTTCAAGAGAAACGCTGGACGGTTATGGATAAAATCAAAGGTATTATTCCGGATGACGTCATGGCTCGAATCGATCCCATGCTCAAACAGTTGAATCACTGTATCCCGGAGCGCAACTATATTCTTCATCATCTGGAACCGCTCCTTGCATGCATTCCTGAACAGGGTTGGTTGCGTATCCTGTATCGTTCGGCTTCACGCCAGCGCTGGATCCATATCCGTCCGATCCGCATTTATGCTTCTGCAGGATTCTGGTACTGTGATGCATATTCGGAGGAACATGGGGAACAGCGTGTGTTTCGAGTAGACCGGATTCTGGAAGCTGAGTCTATTGACTCCTCCAAAACCGAACAGTTAACGATAGATGCCGAACATGAATTGATCCAGCCTCGCACTTTGGCAAAACCTGCCGTTCGTATCAGAGCACGTTTAAGCTACTGCGCCATGGTTGAGGCAGAACAAGACAGGCACATTGGTGAGAAATTGACAGAGATTGCCCCAGATCTCTGGGAGCTTTCTTTCCTCTGTCCAGCAGACCAATGGGAGTGGGCTGTTCGTTTCTTTTATCGTCTGGGCCGTGAAGCCGAAGTCATTGAACCCGAGGAACTCCGCAGCGAGATCAGGCAGCATGCCGAGGACGTGTGCCGACTGTATGTGTGTGCTAACCCTAATTCCTGTACAACTACATAAAAGGAGATGCCTAACCATGATTACCGAGCCGATTGTAACCTATGAGGAAGCTGTCCAGCGTATACAGACTGCGGGATTGCTTCCACTCGCACCGTTATTTCCTGACTTTCCTTCTCTATCTTCGTTAACGCCATCGGAAAATTGGCATACTGATTCTCCTCTCGATCCCTGGCTGTGGCGTTCACGCCTGGCTGAAGAAGGCGCTGCTGCATACGGCAAATTTGTCAAAAAGAAAGCCATCCTCATCTCCCGCGAATGTTTCCCTTGGGTGCACCGGTTGCTATCTGACAGCAGAACCATTCAGGAGCAATATGATGCCGGCCTGCTCTCCCGTGACGCATTCAAGCTCTATGAGCGAATCGAAGATCAGGAAGGCATTGATGGACGGGCATTACGTGCACAGGCTGGTTTCGGCGCCAAGGAAGATAAGAAGGCATTTGACCAAGGGCTACTGGATCTTCAAGGCAGTACAGACGTTGTCATTAGCGGAACCAAGGAAAAGGAAGGTCTTGCAGAAGGCAAGGTGGCCTGGAACAGTTCTTCCTATGAGACGGCAGGTCACTGGATGAGCCGTCAGGGTATCGAACCTTTTAAAGGCAGCATCGCAGAAGCACGTGACCTTTTACTGGACAAGCTCGTTGAACACACGACTGAGGCTGGACTGATAAAAATCAAAAAGGCGTTTGGCATCGTATAGACCGACGTCTTGCACTTAAGGTACACTCCGCCAATAGAAACAGGGCATTTGAGATTTCGAATATGCATACCTATACACAACGAAAATCCCGGAGGCCACATCACCAATGCCTACCGGGATTTTGAATGAGTTAATAAAGATATGCTATGCCAAGGAATCAAGGAATGGAATGTATATTCTATAGGATTACACCATCTTTGAATATGGCAATTTCCCTGAACCCATGCTGCTCACTAAGTGTCTGAGCACGTCCTGAGGCAATGTCAATCAACTGGCTGAAGAGCTGAACTTTCACGTCATCCATCGTCCGGCCTTCGAGCAGTTGACCTGCGTTGAAGTCGATCCAATGTTTTTTTCGATTCGCCAGATCCGATTGCGTTGCAATCTTGACCGTAGGAACCGGACCTCCGAATGGGGTCCCCCTTCCTGTAGTAAACAGTACAATGTGAGCACCTGCAGCTGACAATGCCGTGACGGACACCAAGTCATTGCCAGGCGCCTCTACAATGTTCAAGCCGGTTTGGGTTACACGTTTTCCATAACGAAGCACATCAACGACCGAAGAACGACCGCCTTTTTGAGTACAGCCCAATGATTTCTCTTCAAGTGTCGTTATGCCACCGGCTTTGTTACCAGGGGAAGGATTCTCATATATGTTCTGCCCATGGTTTACAAAGTATTGCTTGAATCCGTTAATCAAATCCACCAAATCACCGAAAACCTGTTCATTTGCAGCCCGATTCATCAAAATGGTCTCTGCCCCGAACATCTCTGGCACTTCGGTCAGAATGGCCGTCCCTCCTGCAGCAACCAGCATATCGGCAACCGAGCCCACTAGCGGATTGGCAGTGATGCCGGATAAACCATCTGAACCGCCACACTTCAATCCGATTTTGAGCTTGCTAAGTGGCAGCGGCTGGCGCTGTTCCAGCTCGGCAATCTCCACCAGCTCTTCCATCAGACGCAAACCCTCTTCAAGTTCATCATCTGCTTCCTGTGCCTTGAGAAAACGGACCTTCCCCTGATATTCAGGTGCGATGCATTCGCGGAACTGGTCGACCTGATTATTTTCACAGCCCAATCCAATAACCAATACACCGCCTGCATTTGGATGTTCGACGAGGGAAGCCAGCAGCTGCTGGGTATACTTCAGATCATCGCCAAGCTGCGAGCAGCCGAATGGATGAGGGAAATGGTACACGCCGTCCACCCTGCTGCCGAACTGTGATTGCCCCATACGTGCCAATGCCTCGCATACCTTGTTGATGCATCCTACCGTATTAACGATCCATATTTCATTGCGTATACCTGCCTCCCCATTAGGGCGCAAATAACCTTCAAATGTCCGTAAATGTTCCGGGGGCATATCGGCTTGAACGGATGCACCAGGCTGATACTCATATTCCAGTAATCCATGCAGCCCTGTTTTCAGATTATGGCTATGAATCCAGTTCCCCTGTTCAATCCGTTCCTTGGCAATACCGATGGAGAAGCCATATTTCAGGACATCATCACCTGGTTCGATTCCATGTATAGCGATTTTATGTCCTTTGGGCACATCATCAAGCAGTGTAAATGAAACCCCGTCAGGGAGGTTGACCGTTTCTCCCTTTGTGTAATCACGAAGAGCTATGATCACATCATCCTGCGGCTGTATGGCAATCCAGTCATGCGTTGTACTTGTTGTATTCATTTCGTCTCACCTTCCAGTAAAACGATCTCATCAAGAAGCGCTTCGCGCAGTCCTCTTCGCTCATTCAGATTCTCTCCCCAAATGGTTGAATCCGACAATACGGCAGCAAGCCTGTCGTTCAACTGCTGACGGTCCCTTCGGAGTGAATCATAGTTCTCCCAGTGTGCAGTTAGGGCTGCAAGAACATCCGGGTCGTCCCTCAGCACAACGGATTCACCGTTGAAGCGATGGCCGTGGTATCCGTCTAACGTATTCACCGGGCGGTACAATAACAACAGTCCGGCAAACCCACGAACCAGGCGTGTCGGCCAGCTGTTCTGAGTTTGTTCATAAGATAATAAGGTAGGCAGAACACGCACCTTGAATTTGCCAATGGTATTTAACGCAATATCTTGAAGCTTATGATTGATATAGGGATTGAGGAATCGTTCGAATACCTCTTCAGCGTACTGGTCAAGTTGATGATCCGGCATATCCAGCGCAGGCACAATTTCCTGATGCACGGCTTCCCTGATCCATGGTCCAAATTCGGGATCCTCCATCGTTTCCCTCACATACTGCTTGCCTTGAAGAATGCCAAGAGAGGACATCAAGGTATGTGCGCCATTCAAAATACGAACTTTTCGCACCTGATAAGGCTTGAGATCTTTGACCCAGTGAACATTGAGTCCAGCCTGCTTCAGCGGCAATCTCTTGTCCAGTCCCTCATCAGCCTGGATGGCCCAGAAATGATAAGGCTCTGCCGTGTTAATCAGTTGATCCTCATAACCCCAGCGCCCTGCCAAAGTGTCGGCTTCTTCCTGAGCTGGCGCACCCGTCACGATTCGGTCAACCAAATTGTTCAGGAACAGGTTATGGTCTTTAATCCAATTACGGAATGCATCGGAATAGCCGAAGTCCTCACTGTGACGCAATACGCAGCTGCGCAGAACATCACCATTCCCTTCGAGCAATTCACATGGCAGATGAATCAATCCTCTCGAAGGATCACCCTCAAACCGTATATAACGCTGATGGAGAAACACGGTCAGCTTGCCTGGAAATGAAGAAATAGGCTCTCCTTCCACGTAATCCGACTGAATATATTTTAATCCCGACTCCGTCGTATTGGAGATAACAAACTCCAGTGAAGGAAGCTCGGCCAGTTCCAAAAATGCCTGCCATTCTTCATAAGGATTCATGCACTGGGAAAAGATCGAAATCATCTCGGTGCGCTCCACGGCTTTACCTTGAGAAAGACCTCGGGTAATCATGGTATACAGTCCATCCTGATCCCGGATCTGCTCCAGCTTCGCCTTGCCCCCTGGCCTTGGCTGGGTAACCACCACACTGCCATGGAATTTGCCTTGTCTAGCACTCTCATGAAGCATCCAGTCCACAAATCCCCGCAAAAAGTTACCTTCTCCAATCTGCAGTACCTTAACGGGACGATCCATGATTTCCTTGCACTTTCGCTGTCCGTCGTTTCCCAACAGATTCAGCTTGAGTCTTGGTCGTTTGGTGCTCGCCGACATGCACACTCACCTCATCATTTATTTGTGATCATCCGAATCCGATTTCATCTGTTATATTCATTAATTGAAAACGCTTTAAATTCATTGTATCATCAAAAAAAGGAAATTAAATTGCTTATATTGCGTTAAATATACTCTTTCATGACCAGGCGTGATCTACCGTGTATTAATTAGCTTTAGAAAGGAGTCCTTATGGCACGCTCGCCCGTTCGCACAACCATCCAGTCAGATTCAGGCATTCCCTTTCGACTGGTCTATGCAGATACGAAAGCTCCCCAGAATGAACTGCCGGATCATCTGCATGATTGGCATGAAATCATTTACGTATATCGCGGTCAAGGGACCATTTTTATTGATACGGGTCTTGAAGACATGCAGACAGGGGATTTATTCATCATTCCTGGCAGTACAGTGCACCGGGCTTTGCCGGACGAGATTAATCCTGTAACCTCTTCAGCTCTGTTTTTCAGTCCCGGATTACTGACTGCAGCTGCAGGAGGCAGTGCTTCAGTCCTGCTCTCCCTGTTTGAGCGATGCCGCAGACGCAGGGTTTATAAAAGACACCTGACCCCGGAGGAACAAGCCAAAGTGACTGCGTTTATTGAAGAAATCCATGCCGAATTCCAGATGGAGAATCAGCTAAGCGCCCATGCAGCCCTGCTTCGGCTTCAACTGCTGCTCATATTTCTTGAACGTCTCGAGGACGCTGGTCCTGCCCGCTCTGTTCATTCCAGTTCCGGTCCGAGCTGGCTGTCAGCCACCCTGTCCAATATTGACGATAAACTTCGCAGCGGCCTTTCCTTGTCAGACCTTGCTCTGCAGGCAGCAGTATCCCCTGCCCATTTCAGCCGGGCGTTCAAAAAATATACCGGCATGACGCTAACCGATTATGCCCTAGCCCGCCGGGTGATCATGGCGAAGGAGCATCTGCTTCGGAACGATGACACCATGGCATCTGTAGCGGATGCCTGTGGCTTTGAGAGCCTGCCCCATTTTTATCGGCAATTCAAAAAAATTACGGGCACCACGCCTGCGGCTTACCGCAGAACGATGAATGGTTGATTTGCAAAAGTGTAACATATTCTTCCATACAGCCCTTGTGGTATGATAAAACGGAATAACAATGTCAGAAACGATACGTTTCTTCGGTCAGAGGAGCTTTAGATCCCATGCATAACGAATTCAATCGCCGAAATATCGGTATCTTTGCTCACGTAGATGCAGGCAAAACAACCACAACAGAACATATGTTATATCATGGCGGCATAGTTCGCAGCCCCGGCCGGGTAGACGATGGTACGGCAGCTACGGACTCCCTGGACATTGAGAGAGAACGCGGAATTTCCGTACAGGCAGCCATGACCTCCCTTACATGGAACAATACCGTGATCGACCTCGTCGATACCCCGGGACATATCGATTTTAGCTCCGAAGTGGAACGTTCCCTGCGTGTAATGGACGGTGCCATTCTCATTTTGTCAGCTGTGGAAGGGATTCAGTCCCAGAGTGAGACCATCTGGCACGCCTTGAGATCCCTTCGCATCCCCACCATTATTTATATCAATAAAATGGACCGGATTGGCGCCTCTGCAGCAGCCATTATGGAACAGGTTCACTCCACATTCTCTCCATTTGCATGCCCGGTACAATCCTGCGTAATGGATGAGGATTCATTCATCGGTGTTCATTCCTTATGGCATGATCAGGCGAATCAGCAAACGATTCCTGGACTCCTTGAGATGATTGCAGAACTGGATGAAGAGATCATGGAATCTTACATTAATGAAGTCTCTCTGCCATCAGAGCAGATCGATTCAACATTCCGCAAGCTGGTGCATCAAGGCGAGATATTTCCGGTTTGTTTTGGTGCGTCGGGGAAAGGGATTGGGGTATCCGAACTGCTTAATGCGGTTACCCGGTTCCTCCCACCACCTGCAATCACAGAGGATCCTGCAGTATCTGGGGTCGTATTCAAAATTGAACGGAACAAAACGATGGGACGAACAGCTTACGTTCGCATGTACGGAGGCAGCATTCACAACCGGGACACGATCTATAACACGACCAGAGGACTGGAAGAAAAAGTGACTCAAATCCGCCAGATGGATGGTCGCAAATGGTCAGATACCGGAGCAGTACACAGCGGACAGATCGCCGCTCTTTACGGTCTAAGCGAGACGCATGTAGGTGACATTATAGGAAATCCAGACGCCGTTCCTCCCATGCCCCAAATGGCAGTGCCTTTGCTGACAGTACAGGTACACGGCCAGGATCCGGCTCGTTACCCCGACCTTGTTGCTGCATTGCAGGAGTTAACCGATGAGGACCCGCTGCTTGACCTGCAATGGCTTCCAGAAGATCGGGAACTGCACCTCAAAGTCATGGGAACCATTCAGCTTGAGATCCTGTCGAGCTTGTTAAGCAGTCGTTTTGGACTGGGAGTTGTTTTTGACCCGCCTTCTGTCATTTACAAAGAAACGCTAAACGCTCCAGGTGAAGGGTTCATCGCTTATACGATGCCTAAACCCTGCTGGGCCATTCTTCGCTTCCACATGGAGCCGCTGCCTCGCCGAAGCGGTCTGCTCTATGAATCCACCGTTCGAACAGACCAACTGCTGCTGCGGTATCAAAATGAAGTGCAGCGACGTGTACCAGAGGCCCTGTCTCAGGGCATGTTCGGTTGGGAAGTCACCGATCTGAAGGTCACGCTTGTCGAAGGAGAGCATCATGTCTGGCATACGCATCCGCTGGACTTTGTCGTTGCTACGCCGATGGGAATCATGGATGGCCTGGCTCGTACAGGTACTAAGCTGCTGGAGCCGCTTCTGCAATTTCGCTTGACGGTACCGGAAGAATACGGAGGCAAGGCTCTAAGCGATCTTGTGCATATGCGAGCAACGTTTGAAGCACCTGTTATTGGCGGCGGGAGATGCATTGTGGAAGGGCAGATTCCGCTAGCCTCCTCCATGGATTATCCGGTGAAACTCCGCTCTGAGACCGGGGGACGGGGTGTACTTGTCACCTCTTTTGCCGGATATCAGGATTGCCCTCCGGATGTGAAGCCGTTGCGCAAACGCAGAGGCGTAAATCCGCTGGATCAATCCAAATATATTTTAAGCGTTCGTAATGCGATAACATCATAAACGGAGTTGAACTTGTTGTGCTGATTAAATTTTTGATATTCGGCCTTCTATGGCGGATTGTTGGCAATCCGTTTTTGGCTGTTCTGATTCTTCTCATTATTCTGTATTTCCTGGATCGTCGCTATGTCGGCGTGTTCCCCAGTTTTATGAAACCGATCAAACGCATGCGTACGATCTCACGGCTGCGTCAGCAGATTGCGATGAGTCCCAATGAAGTCTCTTCCAAGCTTGACCTGGCCAGACTTCTGATCGAACGCAAACGTTATAACGAAGCTTATGAATTGCTTCTGGAGCTTGAACGTCCCTACGAGCAATCTGCTGAATACTGGGAGGCATTGGGAACGACAGAACTTCACCTTGGTCACATGGAATCAGGTGAGCGGCATATCCTGCAGGCTCTCGACATCAATCCTAGAGTTAAGTACGGTCAGCCTTATCTAACCTTAGCCAATGCCTTTAAGGAGTCAGATCGAGACAAGGCATTGACATACGTACAACAATTCCAGGATATCCACTCATCCTCGAGTGAAGCTTACTATTTGCTAGGTTCCGTTTACCGTTCGCTGGAACGGACTGCAGATGCCAAGCAAGCCTATGAGCAATCCCTGAACGTCTACCGCTCCCTGCCAAAATACAAGAAGCGTCAGGAACGCCGCTGGGCTGTCCGCAGTTGGTTCTGCAAGCGCGGATTGTAGGCTACCCGTCATGTCGACAAGTGTTCGGCATACGCTAAGGTAGAGTCGAATGCCTTAATAAAAAACGCTGATTCTGTTTCAAAACAGAATCGGCGTTCTTTTGTTTCTAATGGTTAAACAAAGGCAGCTGCCTGTTCACGTTAATAATTTGCGTAACCGCTCCTCATTACGATTCATCCAGAGGATCCGCTCTTGCAGCTTAATGATCTGGTTAACTGCAACATCGGGTTCATCCGTTCCTTCGAACATGCGACTGATAAAATGCATAACCACATCGAGACTGCGCAGCAGAATAAGCTGCGGAATAGCCAGCAGTTCATCCGGCTCCAGAATCACCTGTTTCCGAAATCCCCGGATCAGTCCTTCGAGCGCCTCCCACATCCATTCATCACTCTTGTCCATAGTTAGCAGGTCCGACATGGGAACAGCCAGCTCCATGACCCGCAAATCCCATGTGGCAAACTCAAAATCCAGAATGGAACAGATTCGGCCATTATCGTCTGACAAGACGTTGGATGCGTTCACATCTCCGTGAACCAGTTGATGAGGCAGATGTTCCATCCCGTTTAGAGCCTCGAACAACGCTGGAAGCACAGGCAGCAGATCCTGCATTTCTTCTGCGCACGCCTGGAGCTCGCTAGGTGGTGACGTACAAAGCTGTATCAATTTCTCTGGCGGACAGAGTGGATATGCCTGTTGAATTTGATAATAAGGAGGGTATACAGGCTCAAGAGATATTTTCAGCCCGGCCAGAGCCACAGATAGCAAACCTGCCGCACTTCCCAGTTCAACTAGCTGATCTGGTGTATTCCACACCGGGTTCTTGCCTGTACTATACGTAAAGAGGGCTGCGATTTTGTTCTGTCCATTATTCGGATCGCAAAAGGAATGGAACGTATATCCATCACCCTTTTTGGCTTTGACCGGAACTGGTACTCTCAGTTCGAAGTCTGTCTCTCTGAGTGCTGATAACACGTGGTGCTCAAACGCAATTTTTACAAGATCCGTATGTGTTTCGTACACTCTGAGAACATAACGCTCGCCATCTAGTTTAACCATAAACGTTGTATTGTTCATCCCGCCGTATCCGCGTTCCGCTTCCCAGCAGGATTGAGGTGAAAATACGGATAACACTTCCTGTATCAGCTGCCGTTCCTGATCCTCATGAGGACGTAAATGAATGTTGTGCACCGATTAATACTCCTTCAACTGTAATATCTATATGGATCTACAAGATAAAATCTCTTATTCTCCCCATCTTAACGTAAGCCCATATTCGGGTCCAGTCTGAATCAGGTATAACCTACAGCCATATCGTAATCTCCTATTGAGATCTTCAGTCAAAAGGTCTATACCCCATACGATTAAGTTGGTCCGCAATAACACGATACCCTCTTGCATTGGGATGAACACGATCCCAGAATAACAATTCCCGTTCATGCCCTTCAAACCGGTCGTACACCTGAGCACAGGCGTAGTTTCCCGAACCTGCACCATTCAGAAAGGAATTATACTGACGAACCCAATACGCTGCCTCTGCGGCTTGAGGATACGGGTTGTACAATCCAATCGTTCGGACGTAATAGGCACTGTTACCTTTTAACTGACGAATATGTCTCATGATCTGTGACACGTTACTGCGAGTATCGCCCAGCACCTGTGTCATTTTACTTGCGCTTGGCATACCTCCGCTCGCCTTAAATGTGCGAATGAGATCATTCCCGCCAATGGATATTGTAATGATGTCCGCTTCGCGCAGAGACTGTCTTACCCTCGTGTTGGAGGATACCATCTGCATCAGTTCACCTGAGGTTAATCCGTTGACCCCCATATTATCCATCGAGACAAATGTGCGAACATTCATTTCTGCCATTCTGCGGTACAAAGGAACAAAGCCGGTGCCCAGCAGCGCGCCTGTGCCTACCGTTAACGAGTCTCCAATGGCCGCATATCGATATACCATCACCGTCGCCCCTCTCTGCTAACTTATGACTGACTGCTATATCTATATGAAAGAACCGAAGACAAGGCGCGGGATGGTGTCCGTAGGCGCATACCTTTATTTTTACAACATGCACATATCCTCTCAAAATGAAAAGCCCCTACGAAAATATTCATATTTCGTAGGGGCGATATGATTTCAGCTACATGCTCATCGTACGGTCCGAATCCGCCGAATCACTCTGATCCTTATTAGGGAAAGGCCACCAGTTGGCCCGACCGAACATCTTCACCATGACAGGCACGAAGAACGGCAGGAACAGCAATGAATACAGAACCAAACCACTAAGAACAACGGTAGCAATCTGCATCATGGAGAGAACTCCGGATGGATACATGGCAGCAAAGGTTCCGCTCAGAATAACGGCTGCCGACAGAATCACCGTACCCATGTTTCTCATGGCGTACAGCATCGCATCCTGAACTCTCATGCCTTTATTTTCATTGAATCGATCCATCAGGAAGATACTGTAATCCACTCCAAGCGCAATCAGCATTACGAATCCGAAGAATGGCGTAACCCAGCTGATGCCCGCAAAACCAAGG
Source organism: Paenibacillus sp. FW104-T2 (assembly GCF_058789975.1). Lineage (NCBI taxonomy): Bacteria > Bacillati > Bacillota > Bacilli > Caryophanales > Paenibacillaceae > Paenibacillus > Paenibacillus sp. FW104-T2. The sequence continues at coordinate 236,006 of NZ_JBYTCE010000008.1, forward strand.
ATATTTACGAATATCGCCTCGGTTAGAGCCATGGAAGTGAAATAGGCCAGCAGCAGGGAAACGATCAAATATATCGGCATGATCACGGATCTCAGAAGCAGGACAAGAACGATAAATGTGCCTGCAAGCATGAGCATAACCGTGCGTGTGTAGTCGTTGTTGGAGATCTCCTGTAAATCAGCAAACGTGCTGGTTACCCCGCCAACAGCAATGTCTGCTTTTTCCAGCGCACTACCCTGTACAGCACGGTGAACCGCAGCTTCAATATCCGGTACACGATCAATCGCTTCAATACCATACGGATTTTCAGCGAAAATAACATCTATCGTCATGGTCTTCCGATCCTGGGACAGATACGTATCAAATACCTGTGCGAAGTCTTTGTTGCTCAATGCTTCTTCAGGTACATACCAGCCGGCCAGATCAGAATCCGGTGAATTCTGCAGCTGTGTCAAATAATCCTGTGCAGAATCAAGACCACCGGACACCTGCGCAATTCCATCCACACTCTGATTCAAACCATCTGTTAATTGGGTCAGCTGACCACTCAGGTCCGAGAAGCCTTGGCTAATTTTCTCCTGACCACCCTGAAGCTGGCTGAGTCCATCCTGGATGGAAGGAATCTCGCTGATCACTTTACCTTGACCATCTGCTGCCTGCTTCAGCCCGGCTTCAAGCTGTCCTATTCCCGTTACAATCTGACCCAGTCCACTAGCCAGAGCCTGTTGTCCAGATGCAGCGGAAGCGAAGCCTTCGTTAGCCTGGTTGATCCCTGCAGCAGCTTGACTCAGATTGCTTTGAATCTGTCCTAGAGCCTGGGCAAGCTGGGCTGTACCTGTTCCCGTTTCCCCAAGTGTACCTTTGACCCGCAGATAGTCTGCGTCCTGCAGGAGGTCAGGGTATCTTTCTTCAAGCGCTGCAAATGATTCATTCAGACTGGTCAGCGCAGTAGATATGCCTGTGAGCTGCTGCTGAATTTCGCCGGTACCCTCGCCAAGCGCAGCTACACCTGCACCAGCCTGACGGTAAGCTTCAAGCAGCTGATTACTCGCCTGTGCCAGCTGGTCAGCACTTGTTTTCGCCTGCTGCAGCCCTGCTTGCAGATCACCAGCACCGGCCGAGCCGTCACGAATTCCTTGCTCAATCTGCTGAAGACCTTCGGACAACTGGCTAATTCCCGTTTGCAGCTGGGACGTACCTTTGCTCAGTTCTCCGGCACCATTTGCAGCTTCTTTGATCTGAGGTTCGTTCTTGCTTAATTGACTGCTGGCTTCGCTAAGACCATCACGAATTTTATCCAGACCCGTCTTGCCTTCACCGAGTCCGTCCGATAAAGTCCCCACTTGCTGAGTGACTTCGAAATCCTTGATCTCGTCACCGGTCGGACGCGTCATGCTGCGTACCCCGGAGATTCCCGGCACTTTCTCCACTTCACGACTGATTTTCTCAGCTACGGCCATATATTTGGCATTGTCCATCGGTTCATCATTTTGGATCACAATCTGACCCGGCAGGGACTCACCCGGACCAAAGCTTTCCGAGATAATGTTGAACGCTTTTACCGAATCATACTTCTCACCAATCTCATCCAAGCTGTTAAACGATAATTTCCCATCGTACGTGGCCAGAAGCGGCACGCAGACAGCTGCAACAATAAGCAGCGCAGCCCATGGACGTTTTAGCGAGAAGCGACCCGCTGCTCCATAGATCTTGCTCTCCGCATGTTCGAGTGAACCTTTGGAAGGCCAGAACAGCTTCTTGCCCAGCACCGCCATAAAGAATGGAACAATGGTAACCAGCGCGAGCATCATTACGGCAATGCCGACTGCGACTGCCACTGCGGAACGGTACAGCATAAACTGCGCAAAACCGATGGCGACAAAACCAACCAGCACGGCAAGAGCAGAGAAGAATACCGTTTTGCCTGCCGTCCGATAGGTTGCAATAATCGCTTCCCACGTCGTTTCATGATGGGCTAATTCTTCCTTGAATCGGCTGATGAGCAGGATACAGTAATCGGTACCAATCCCGAACATGACGGCAACCATGAAAATCTGCGTAAAGGTCGAGATCGGGAAATCCACCCCATCGACCAGGAATGCAACAATCTGCTGCGATACAATATAGCTGATACCCACGGTAAGCAGAGGGACAAATGGAGCTACAAACGAACGGAATACAAGGAACAATATGAGCAAAATAAATACAACCGTAATATACTCCGATTTCTTGAGTCCCTCCTGGGAACTCTCTACCGTATCTTCATCGATTAATCCTTTACCGGTTATGTAGTGCTCCACATTGACCGAGTCCAGCGTTTCATTAAGATCCTCGCGCATTTCCTTGACGGTACGATCTCCCTGATCGATAGACAGAGATGTCAGGATCGTCTTTCCATCAGCAGAGATCATTTTGTCTGACAATTCTGGCTGGGAGAAGGGCTCCAAGATGGACAAAATGCCGAGTTCTTCTTTCTTCGACTCCAGCTGCTTTACAGCCTTTTCCGCCTCTTGTTTGCCGGTTGTACCCAAACCATCCGGGTTATAAAAAACAAGTGCCAGCTGACTGCCCTGCTGTTCGCCTTTTTGTGCAGCAGCTTCATCGAGGATGGCAGCTGCCTGGGTGGATGAGTACCCTTCCGGGACCGAAAACTGTCCTTTTTCCCGAATCAGTTCACTCATGTTGGGGGCTGTGAACATCAACACGGCGGCTACAACAACCCATAACCCCATCAACCACCATCTTGCTTTCAAAATCGTTCTCATTCGCTCTCCTGTCCTCCCTCATTCGTAAGCAAGGTCGCCAACTTCTCAAAGGATTCAATAAAATTCTGTACTTCTTCCGGCTTAAAGTGGACCAGGTACGGCTCAAGAAGCTGCTGTATTTCCCGTTCTGTCTCGCGATATACCTGTCGGCCGGTATCTGTCAAAGTCAGATATACCACTCTGCGATCCCGCTCATCTCCGGCCCGATGGACCAGATCACGATCAACCAACTTGTTAACCAATGCCGTGATGCTGCTTTTCCCGACGCAGAGAAGCTCTGACAGATCGGATGGTGTGCAGGATGGTTTCTCCTCAATCAAACGAAGAGCACAGAACTGGTCTGTTGTCATGGTCTGCCCCACCTTTTCACGGATTCGCGTATCAAACTGTTTGGATACCAGGAACGATGCATCCAGATAGCGGTTCACCAAACTTTTGGCATCCGGTGTATTCATGTTTATTCTCCTTTCTGACCTTTTTGTCCATATAGTTCACTTATCGAACTATTCTTCAATGAAACTATTCTATATTGAAACTATAATGCAAAGCAATACTTTATTCCTGTTATTTTGTGTTTTCACGACAAAAAAACAGGGCGTAAGGCTCAGCTCCCGGCCAAGTCACACGCCCTGTTTCTCGTTTAAATTACAAGGGTCCCCATGATAAAGGTGATCCATCAACTATTCTTCGATTGCATCCTCGTCTTTTTCCAGTACACAACGGAATCGTTCGACACCTGGATATAACTCACCCAGGCTGTATACGACAAAGCCAGTATTACGATAAAATTCCACAGCTTCCTGATCCGTTTCCGCGATGAGCTTGTCCGGATTATACTTCTCCAGCAGCTGTGCAATCATGCCACGGCCATAGTTTTTGAAACGGTTCTCCGGCAATACCGCAATATGTTGGATGGTAATCTCGCTGTTTCCCGTTTTCTCATACCCAACCAAGCCGACCAACTGTCCCTCATCCTCATATCCATCCAGCAGAAGCTCGTCCTTATTCACATATTGCTGCAGCGCATGACCGACTTGCTCCGGGTCCGGGAAAACAGAGTAGGACAGCAATTCCTGCACTTCCGGCTCCTGTATGCGTGATTTTAGATTAATCAACACTCTTATATTCCTCCTATGACTTGCTTAATTCCGTTATCGTATTGTAGACGTTAGCCTGTCAAAGTTCAAGTCCCATACCCTTGTAACTGACTCTGAAGTGCAGCGGGGGTATCCTGATTCACCTGAATACCAGCCAAATGAAAAGCATCCAAGATTGCGCCGCCAACGGCTGGAAATTCGCTGGATATGTAATCGAACTCTCTACTTGTAGATGGATGGTTTTGACCTAACCCTCTCTGAACGGCAGCCTTCATATAAGATGAGGTCAGGCAGCTTCCAGTCAGTGTGTAAGAGACCTGTTTAGATTGAAAACAGCTTGCCAGCATTAGAATACCCACTACAGCTGTATCTGCTGCCGAGTCACATACCCTCATCGCAAGTGGAATTCGCTGAGCGGCAGCTTCCGTCACCAAAGCTGCCATTTGGCTGAATTTGCGGTTCATCGCCTGTTTATTATCAGCAAAACCTGCGGCTCCAAGCGCTGCGAGCTCCGGCACTGAACGCATATTCCAATATGCAAGAATCTGTTCGACAAGGGAATGATCCTCTCGCTCATATCGGCCTGCCAGAACGGAATGCACAGTATCGTAGGACAGAAAACGCGCTGCCGTCGGAGCATAGTGCCCAAATTGATCGTTTCGGAGCCAGATTTCCTGCTCCGTCCTGCCAAGGATCAAAGACCCGGTGCCCCCAATTGCCACGATTCCAGGCCTACCGTTAAAGGCAGCTGTATGAGCAATATGTGTATCGTTTACGGCACTTCTCCTTCCAAGGATGCCTGTTTTGGCAAGAACACCCTCGGCCCAGGTGAATTCTTCTTCCCGGTCCAGACCTGCCATACCCGCTTGAATGGCAGCCACTTGTTCAGCCTTAATACCAGCCTTCTCCAGCGCTTCTGCTATGCCTCCGAGCACATGCTGCTCAGCGTTGGAATCGTGATAACGATTACAACCTCCCTTTTCCACATAGGACAACAGCTGTCCATCTCCATCGGCTACAGCCACTCTTGTATGGCTTCCCCCACCATCTATGCCTATCACAAATGTATTCATTTGTATCCCCCACACTCTGATAGTTGACTATATTCACGACGTTTCCTTATGTCATAGGAAACAGAACTGCCGGGTTGCATAACCTCATACTTCCCGGCAGGTTCTGTTATTGCTTCTGTACGGCAAAACGAAGCAATTCGCAGCGGAACTGTGTCGGTTCATCGTACTTTTCTTCTTCAATGGTCTGAGTTACGTGTTCCTGAAGCAGAATATTCCATCCTGCATATGCCTCTTCAAGCAATTCGGTGGCCTTGGCTGTTGACAGATTTAGTTCGATCAAAGGTTCAATTCGCCGTCCAGTGTTAATCTCCTGCTCCTCTACACTTGTACTCATGGTGATGCAATGAATTCCACCTGTGCGTGTGCCTGCCTGAAGACGACTTAGCGCTTCCAGAAAAGCATTTTCACCCGATACGTGCTCCAGGCAGGAACAAGCTGCAATAAAATCAAAAGTATTCGGCCTGATATCATAATGCTCCACGTCTGCTTTCACGGCTTGTACCATATGATCAACCTGATATTTCTTCGCATATTTCCGAAGTCCTTCTATCGCTTCGTCCAGCAGATCCACACCAATAACTTCGCTGTCCGTTTGCTGCAGACGCTGTGCAATTGGAATGGTGTGTCTCCCTACTCCGCATCCCAGATCAAGCACTCGCAGATCCGTTTTGTGTGCAAGCAAACGTTCCAGCATATCCATCACCATTGGCATCGGTCTAGCCATCCACGTTCCGGCTTCAAATAGTTCATTATTCTGATAAAAGTTCGAATGGTACCCTGCCTCCGCTTTGCGCGCTGCTTCGAATTGTTCATTTCCCATGAAAGGCACCCCCGTAATAATCTAGAATTGGATTGTCAGCGTTCCTGAGATCGAAATTAAAATGATGGCCCAAATGACTAACACGAGCAGGGCACCTGTCACAAGCATTTTCCCGGCGTCCCTTTTGTAAGGATCGTCATTAAATAACATTACCCCGCCAATGGCAATCGCTATCGGTGGAAGAAGAATCGCAATTAGAATGAGCAGACCTATCGAGTAACGATCCAATACATCCTCCTCGTATTCTTCCATTTGTGTTGTCACTGCAGGAACGGTCTTCATTTCAACGAGATTGCCACATGCTTTGCATTTGAACTCGTCTTCTCCCATTTCCTGTTGACAGTAAGAACAAACCCTTCGTGATCGCGGCATGCTGCACCTCCTTGTTACAAGCACCTACTATTAACTACCCACGATATTAAAAATCTAATTCGCTTGCTGCATCATTACCTTGTTCAAGAAGGCATCAAGAACTTCCACATAACGCACTCGATCCACCTGAAAAGCTGTACCGTGACCCGCACGGGGAATCGTCAGCAGCTCTTTTTCCGTAGGACAAGCTTCATAAAGCCGATACACCATCTCTGTCGGGACGAAGGTATCCGCCTCTCCATGAATAAATAGAACGGGAACCTGCACCTTGGCGAGCTGTTTGAGAGCCGATGCCTCCCCGAAGGAATACCCTGCTTTCCATCTGGAGATCAGACTTGTCACAGGGATAAATGGAAAGGGCGGTAATTTGTACAATTGTTTCAGTTGAAACGTAAGCTCATCCTTCACCGATGTATAGGAGCAGTCTGACACGATGGCTTTTACCTGATCCGGCAGAGACTCCCCGCCTGTCATAAGAACCGTTGCACCGCCCATGGAGATGCCATGCAGCACAATGTCTGTCTGGTTGCCTACCTTGTTGATCGCCCAATGGACCCAATCGACGTAATCCTTCCGATCCAGCCAGCCGAATCCGATGACGTCTCCTTCACTATGACCATGAGCGCGATCATCAGGCATGAGTACATTACAGCCTCTTTTCTCTACATAGTACCTTGCAAAACCAGCCATTTCTCTGCCTCTCCCGGAATACCCGTGCGCCAGAATTACCGTCTGACTCGACTTCCCAGTTGAAGCCAACCATATTCCCTGCAATTTCAACCCATCATGAGAGGTGATGCTTACTATTTCACCATCCTGCATGTCCAACCACTCGAGATCTGATGCACTGCTGATCAATTCATTATCCGGTTCAGGCATTAGATTCGGATTGTCGATTAGAAATGGTTTTGGCGCTCGGCGAATAGCTGTTTTGAAAAAGTATAGTCCTCCGATCCAAGTCGAAATAAGAATGATCAGAATTAGTGCGGTAATCCCGTATATTAACATGAATGCTTTTCTCTCCCTCTCAAGATCTTCTGCCCCTAACACAGTTAAGGATACATGTTCTTATGTACACTCGTTTTCGAACGAAAAAACAGGCTTGCTGCCCTAACTTATTTCGTTAAGACAGCAAACCCTTAAATGATGACTTTCTCCAAAGCTTCACAGGCCTCCTGATATGCTGGCATCAATTCACCCAGCAATGGCTCAGCCTTCCTCACTTGACCTGTTTTGGCAAGCTGTTCAATTCTGGCAAAAAGCGTTGAACAATATTCTATTCCGAGACTCAAGCTGCCGGACTTCAGATCATGGGCACATTCAGCAGCTGCAATATGGTCTCCGGAGACAACGTATCTCCGAAGCACTTCAATTTTGCCAGGTGTTTCGTTACGATACATGCCCAGCAGCATCTCAAGTATTGACTGCTCACCGTCGCTGTTCAATTCGCCAATCTCTTTGACTATGCTCATATTCAGCACTTCCCGAGGTTCCGAGGGATGCTGCCATTTTTGAATTACGTTTTTTAATGATTCCAGTGTAAACGGCTTGCCAATGAAATCATTCATTCCAGCTTCAAGACATTTTTCTTTCTCTCCATCCATGACGTTGCCTGTCATCGCAATAATCGGAATGGCATGACGCATTTCATCCTGCTCCATGGCTCTTATTTTGCGTGTTGCCTCAAGTCCATCCATAACCGGCATCATGTTATCCATCAGTATGATTCCATACCTCTTGCTAAGAAAGGCCGCAACAGCCTCTTCTCCGTTGGAAACCGAATCGACCTCGGTGATCCCAAGTTTCTTAAGCTGCATCAAAACAACCTGACGGTTAATCAGATTATCATCTGCGAGCAGGATTGGCCGAGAATAGGGTTCCTGTAGTAAGGCGCCCGCATCATGTAATGTATCTTCTCCCGTCGGGACTGTGGTTTTTACATGTTCTGTCTTGCGTCCCATTGGAATTTCAAACCAAAATGTCGAGCCCTGGCCCTCTTGACTAATGACTCCAATCTGCCCCCCCATTAACCCCACAAGAGACTGGCATATGGATAACCCCAGGCCTGTTCCTTCATATTCCTTGGAACGGCCTTTTTCCGTTTGAACGTAGGGCTGGAACAAGGTTTTCTGATCTTCTTCGGCGATTCCGATTCCCGTATCCTTTACCTCAAATCGGATCCATTGAGAGTTCTCATCTTCCCGAACCAGGACAACTTGAATACATATTGATCCTTCTTTTGTAAATTTGTTGGCATTTTGAATCAGGTTCATCAAAACCTGTGTAATTCGTGTGGAGTCTCCCTCAAGAACCCCGGAAATTCGGGGATCACATTCCACGACCAGTTTGTTCCCATTTTGGATCACCTTGGGCTCCAGCAAACGAACGATGTAGTTAAACGTAGGCTCCAGTTCGACATCTCCCATTTCAAGACGCATCTGACCTGCTTCCAGTTTGGAAAAGTCCAGAAGGTCCTGAATCAGCTTCAGCAGAAGTCTCGCTGCTTCTTGAATCACTTGAACCGAATGCTGCTGTTCTTCGGACAAGGGAGAATGCTGCAGAAGTTCAGCCATGCCTAATATTCCATTTAAGGGTGTACGGAAATCATGGCTGATCACGGCTATAAATGAACTCTTGGATTCCCCTGCGGATACTGCTTCTTTCCGAGCTGCATCCAGACTTGCGTTATTTTTAGCAAGCAGACGCTGAAGCGTCACCAGTTCATTGTTCATTTCCGAGAATTCACCAAGAATTCGCTCTTCCTGTTCCTTACTGCGAATAATCTGATCAGATAAATGCTCAATCGTTTTACGCAGCTTTTCGATCTCTCCAGCTTCATTAGACATTGCGTCATTCCTCTCTATTCGCGAATCATACCAACGTTGCAGTTGGCAGATTGCTGAGCCAGCAGACTTTCTGCGACGGCAACAGCCTCATCAGCTCCGGGAGCATAACCATCTGCCCCAACGGTCCTCCATAACTCCGGATCAATGTTGAATGGATAACCTCCTACCATGATTTTCACATGCGAGGTAGCTGGGTGATTACGAATCATTTGGATAAGTTCTTTGGCAAGATGAAGATGAAATGTCATCGTTACTGAAATAGCCACCACATCTCCCTGATGGCGCTCGATCGCCTCAAGCAGGCTGCCATTCGGAACATTTGCCCCCAGATAATACGTATCCCAACCTTCCATCTCAAACACGTCAGCAAGCATACGCAAACCGATCTCATGCTGCTCACTGCCTACACAGGCTGCAACCAGCTTTTTCTGCTGTGGCTCATGGATCAACCAGCGCGGATACAGCCGGGAGATAATAGCCTGTGTGGCTGCCGTACAAAAGTGCTCCTGAGCGACACTGATCTGGCTAAGCTGCCACAAGCGGCCTATTTCATATTGAGTGGGTTGAAAAATATAACGATAAATATCACGAATGCTTGCTCCGCTTTCCAGCTCGGCTTCAATAATGCCAAAAGCTTCTTGGCGTCTGCTATCCAGAAGGGCCTGCAAATAAGATTTGGCAGCATGGCCATATGGAAAAGATTCGTTAACGAACCCTTGTGCTACGTCATGCTGCTGGGTTTGATAGATTCCCATTTCCAGATAATCTAGAACAAGTGACTTGGATGCATCATCAAACTCTTCTTCCAACGTCTCTTTAATTAGATTTAAATTAATGGCCAGATCATCCGCCGAAACGTGATAACCTGCCAGTAGCGTTTTGAGCCAAGATATATAATGAGTAAACAGATTAGGACTCTTAACCAGAACGCTCTCAGCCAGATAATTCAAGCTATATTGTGAATCCTGTTGAGTCCGCATTCTGCCATTTTCACCAAAACGTTCAAGCAACTCAGGTTGCAGCGTATACTGCTTCTCCGTTATTTTATCAGCCAGCCCACCTGCTGCTTTCAGCAAGCGTTCCCCAGCTTCCTGATGGGTCATTACGTTATCCCTCCTCTTGCTGTGCAATCGTATCAACCATCATGAAATATCCACGATAAGAGTTAATTCGATTTCAATCAGCGATTGATCGGGAAATGCTTTTATTATTATACATGAACTCCAGGGAGAAACATTTCATTTGGAGCTGCATATTAGAACAATTTTCCTATATTATGAGCATTCCTGCAAGTCATCTAGCCAGTTCATGCTCCCTTTTTTAAACAAAAAAAACCGGCCTGCGTTATGGACGCAAGTCGGTTTTTCCTTCAGCAGCTAGTCCTAGCTTCTTCAATAGGCGAATGGCATCCGCTTTTTCCGATGGATCTAAACCTTCCATCGCATCGATGATAACCTGATGATGTCCAGGGAATATTTGGGTAAATAGATTTCTTCCCTTTTCCGTCAATTCCGCGTAAATAACTCGGCGGTCTTCCTTGGATGCACGTCTAAACAGCAAATCCTTGTTTTGCAGCTTATCCACTACATAGGTTATATTCCCGCTGGACATTAGCACTTTCTCTCCGATTTTTTGCAAGGCTTGCGGGCCCTTATGATATAACAAATCCAGTACCCCGAATTCTGTCGTATTCAGTCCATGACTCTGGATGTCACGATTGGACCTTGATGTAACAGAATTATATGCTCGGGCGAGAACCACGAATAATTGTAAAGATAGTTCCCGATTGTCCTCCGTATTCGGCATTTCCATAATCCTCCGTCAATGGTTTGCAAATTCAGGCTGCGCTTCGATGCCAAGCAGCGTTTTCATCCCTCACACAGCACTTCTCTAAACAAGTCATTACAATCAATAAGCTAAACACATGTATCCTAGGGTCATCTGATCGATCTTAGGAACGATGGCGCTCATCAATACTACCGTCATCTTTGGCCAGAATCACCGTATCGGCCATGTTAACGAACAAACCGTTATCGACTACGCCTGGCAGCATGTTGAGTTGTACATTGAGCTCAGCCACGTTGACGATGGATTCCATCCGGCAATCCGCAATCAGGTTTCCGTTGTCAGTAAAGTAGCGCTCATCTTCATTCATACGCCATTCTGGTCGGCAGCCCAGCTTCTCCAGCGCCTGGAAGGTCCATTCCGATGCAAAAGGAACCACTTCTACCGGCAATGGAAACTGACCCAATTGTTGAACCGCCTTGCTCCCATCAGCAACTATGATGAGTTTATCACTGTTAGCCGCCACGATTTTTTCACGTAGAAGAGCTCCGCCGCCGCCCTTGATCAGATTGAAATCAGGATCGACCTCATCTGCACCATCAATCGTAATATCCAGCCTTCCAATCTGGTCGAATGGGATGATCGGAATTCCCCACTCGCGAGCCAGCTTGTCCGAAGCTTCCGAAGTCGCCACAGCCTGGATTTGCAGCCCCTCGCGTACACGCTCTCCCAGTCTGCATATCGCAAAATATGCCGTCGAGCCTGTTCCGAGTCCAACCTTCATGCCGTCTTGAATGTATTCTGCCGCCCGCTCTGCTGCAATTTTTTTCAGATTCATCTAAAATAAACCCCCGCCTGCTTATGATTTGAAAAATGCACACTGTCTTTATTATAGATAAAACCGCTTCCGATGTATATCCATGCCGAATGCCATGCAGCAGGAAATTTGATCTAATGACAAATCCCGGATTTCTCCATTTCCTGCTATGTAAGTTTATGGTTAGTTAAAATGGTATAAGAAATCTGCATACTCCGTTCTCCTTAACAGACAAAAGGCTGTTCCTGCTCATTACAATAATTTTCAAGTCTGAAGTCATTCTTAAGTTTTAAAGGTGTTTTTTGTATCATCCTGTTATAAAATAAAGACGGGGACTAGAAAATGGAAATTCCTCCAAATAAACAGTTCTAAATACCTATGTAATAAG
>NZ_JBYTCE010000009.1:0-241066 GCF_058789975.1 Paenibacillus sp. FW104-T2
AAAACAATCTGTACCTAAGTGTATCCATTAAACTACTTTAAATTGATATCGCTTACATTCAAAATATTTAGTATGCAGTGGGGGTGAAATTTCTGAAAGGGTTTCGATAGAAAGAAGTGAAGATGGGAGCTGTCATGAAGTACTTTTAATTTTATCAAGTTTATTTGATCGGAGTGAATCAGATATGAAGTCAGAAACTGCTAAAACCACGCTTACGATGACCTCATTACGCAAAGAAAGCAGGTTGAGAACGGCTGGAGCCTTACTCCGCAAAGATTGGCAGCTGTATTCACTATTAATACTTCCAGTGATCTATCTGATAATTTTTAAATACGGGCCCATGATTGGTAATGTGATTGCCTTTAGAAGATTTGTACCCGGAGGCAGCATTTTTGGTGAAACCTGGGTTGGGTTAAGGTATTTTCAGATGTTCGTTCAGGACCCTACATTCTGGAAAGTATTTGGGAACACACTCATTTTAGGTGGGCTTGCATTACTCTTCACTTTCCCGGTTCCCATTATCTTTGCTCTGCTTTTGAATGAAGTAAAAAGTAAACGCTTCAAAAAGTTCGTTCAGACTGCATCCTATCTGCCGCATTTCTTATCGATCGTTATCGTAGCCGGTATGATTTTGCAACTTACGGCAGTGAATGGATCCATTAATGGCTTGGTTGCATTCTTTACTGGAGACAACATTCCTTTTATGCAGCGCGCCGAATGGTTCAGAACGATCTATATAACCTCTGAAATTTGGCAAGGCATGGGCTGGGGAGCCATTTTATATCTTGCCGCATTAACAACAATCGATGATTCTTTGTATGAAGCTGCACGGATTGACGGTGCTAATCGCTGGAAACAGACGATCCATGTAACCATCCCAGGCATTTTGCCAACGATTGTTACATTGTTAATTCTGAATATGGGTAATTTTCTTGCTGTCGGATTTGAGAAAATTCTCCTCCTTTACAATCCGCTTATCTATGATACATCAGACGTGATTTCCACTTATCTGTATCGTGTAGGTTTGCAATCCAGCAACTTCAGTTACGCTACTGCGATTGGGTTATTCGAATCACTCATCGGACTGATCTTGGTATTCTCGGTAAATGCAATCTCACGCAGACTAACACAACGAAGCTTGTGGTAAAGGAGGGGCAACATGCAGGAATCAAAATCATACAAAGTGTTCAAAGTGTTCAACGCCATCTTTTTGCTGCTCGTGGTATTCGTCACACTCTATCCGTTCCTGAATGTCGTAGCACAATCTTTCAGTAGCGAATCCTATATCAATTCCGGGAAAGTCAGTATCATCCCGAGAGGGTTCAATGTGGAAACCTATAAGACCATCTCGCGTGACAGCATGTTCTGGACCAATTATAAAAATACAGTTATCTACACCGTGGTAGGTACGTTGATATCCATGTTTATGACAACCATATTCGCGTATGCGATTTCTAAAAGGAGATTAATGGGACGCAAGTTCTGGACAATGTTTGCCGTGTTCACCATGTTTTTCAGTGGCGGATTGATTCCAAACTATGTCCTGATTAATTCCCTTGGCATGAACAATACGATGTGGGCATTAGTTGTACCTGGAGCAATCAGCATTTATAACATGTTAATTATGAAATCATTTTTCGAAAACATGCCTGAGGAGCTGGAGGAAGCAGCAGCCATCGACGGTTTAAACACATATGGTATTTTACTTCGTATCATATTGCCGCTAAGTAAGGCTGTAATGGCTACAATGGTTCTGTTCTACGCAGTGGGACACTGGAACTCATGGTTCCCGGCATTCCTATATCTCGACAAAAAGGAACTGTTCCCTGTGACCATTTATTTGCGGAACATGATTGCAGGTGCAACAGGAGGAGCTTCTGCTGGAGCGTCGGCTGATAATTTGACTCAAATCTCAGCCAATATCAAGTCGGTAACGATGGTACTTACAATTCTGCCTATCCTTACGATTTATCCGTTTGTGCAAAGATACTTTGTAACCGGTATCATGTTGGGATCTGTCAAGCAGTAATTCCAAGTGCATATAGTTAACATCTCTTAGACGCAAGGCCAATCTAAACCACATGCAGGGGGACAATGGAATGAAAAAGAGACCACGCAAGCTTGTAGGCAAGATGGTTTTGGCAACAATGATGAGTGTTGTTTTGGCAGCATGCAGCAGCGGAGCGGGAACCGAGAAGGCCGAACCTGAATCCAAAGGGGCTATGGAGTCCTACGGAGTGGGTGAAACGTTTAAAGCCTCGGAGCCATTCAACTTATCCATACTTTATAGTGATCAGCCAGCATATCCATATAAGAAAGATTGGTTGCTTTTCCAAAAAATCACCGAGCTGACGGGTGTGACCTTGGATCCTACCATTGTACCGATGTCTGACTATCCGCAAAAAAGATCTCTTTTGATCAGTTCGGGAGATGCACCTCTCGTAATCCCTAAAACCTATCCGGGTGAAGAATCTGCCTTCGTATCTTCTGGAGCCATATTACCCGTAAGTGACTATGTTGACTTGATGCCTAATTTCAAGGACAAGATAGAGAAATGGGGACTTGAGGATGAACTGGAGGGTCTCCGTCAGGAAGACGGGAAGTATTATGTTCTCCCTGGTTTGCATGAAGAAGTATGGCCAGACTATACACTGATTGTTAGAACGGATGTCTTCGAGGAAAACAACATTCCTATCCCAACAACTTGGGATGAACTATATGATGCTGCCAAGAAGTTGAAAGAGATCTACCCAGATTCGATTCCGTTCTCTGACCGATTTGAATTTAACAGTACGTTGAATATTGCGGCTGCTGGTTTTGGAACCAAGGGCGGGTGGGGTTTCGGCAATGGTCTTACGTATAAGGAAGACAAGGATGAATTCGTATATACATCCACTACTCCTGAGTACAAAGAAATGCTGACTTACTTCAACAAAATGGTGTCCGAAGGATTGCTGGACAAGGAAAGTTTCACTCAAGATGATGATCAAGCGACACAAAAATTTGTCTCTGGCAAGTCGTTTATCATTAACGGTAACTCTCAAACGTTAGTGCTGCATCGCAATGATATGAATAAAACGTTGGGTGAAGGAAAATTCTCCATTGCTAAAATTACGGTTCCGGGTGGTCCGAAAGGACAATTAATGTCTGGATCAAGACTTGAAAACGGTGTCATGATTTCCGGTAAAATCAAAGATAGTGAAAATTTCAAAGCAACAATGCAATTTATTGACTGGTTATACTACAGTGATGAAGGACAGGAGTTTGCCAAATGGGGAGTTGAAGGAGAGACCTTCACGAAACAGGATGGGATTCGCAAGCTTGCGGATGATGTGAACTATAATGGATTGAATCCTAAAGGCACAAAAGATCTGCGTATTGATTACGGTTTCTCTGGTGGCGTGTTTGCTTATGGTGGAACAACGGATCTGCTGCACTCCATGTTTAGTGAAGAAGAATTGAAATTCCAGCAGGACATGAAGGATACCAAGGAAGTTATTCCTGCTGAACCTCCAATCCCGTACTCAGATCTTGACCGTGAACAGGTGACATTGCTTAGTACTCCACTTAAGGACTACTCGGACCAAAATACCCTTAAATTTATTCTGGGCGAACGCAGTCTTGACGAGTTCGATGCATTTGTACAGGAGCTGGAAGGACAAGGGTTGTCTCAGTACTTGCAGATTTCCAACGATACGTACAAAAAGTATAAAGAGAACAAACAGCAGTAGCATGATAGACAAAGTTTAATCGATTGCCGTTTCGCTGAGCTCATTTTAGTGAAACGGCAATTTATGCTAAGATGAATGAATACGGCTGAGAGGAAGAGGTTAAGGCATGTCACTTAATCAAAAGATTAGAGGTTCGACCCGGGCTTATTCATATGAGCTGATAAAGGAAAGAATTTTGCACCTTGAGCTTAAACCTGGTACGAAGATTTCAGAGAAAGAAATAGCGGATGAACTTGAGGTTAGCAGAACACCCGTTCGTGAAGCTTTTATGAAGCTTGCTGAAGAGGAACTTTTGGATATTATCCCGCAGAGTGGAACAATCGTCTCACATATTAATCTGGAGCATGTGGAAGAAGGCAGATTTATGCGAGAAAAAATAGAAAAGGAAATTGTAGCGCTGGCGTGTGCCTCATTTGCAGAAGAATTCAAATTCAGATTGGAAACCAATATCGCCATGCAGGAAGTGTGCATGGATAAGAATAACTTCTATCGACTGTTTGAACTGGATGAGGAGTTTCATCAGATCCTGTTTCAGGGAACTGGAAAAATGAGAACGTGGAAAATGCTCCAGCAGCTTAACATTCCGTTTAATCGTCTGCGTATCCTTCGCTTGTCCGAAGACATGAATTCCGAAATTATTATCTCCCAACACAAGGAAATCTACCAGCTCATCAAGGAGCGCCAAACAGAACAAGCGATGAAGGTGATGGAAGCTCACCTTAGACTTGTCGTCGTTGAACAGGAGACGGTCAAAGCAAAGTATCCACATTATTTTATATAATCCATCTAATGTTGTATAATGATCCAAACCGCAACAAACCCCTGTTCAAATGGACAGGGGTTTGTTGAATGAACGATATCCGTAATATAAGATTAGGCCTGCTTAATGAACGTAGGATCCGGATACGGGTCAGCAACCCAGCCGTCTTTTTCGATAAAGAGACGGACAGCAATAATTTGCTTGTTCTCCATCAAAGTGAAGAAATGCGGAGTGTTTTCGGGTACGGAAATGACGTCTCCAGGAGACAATTCTACATTAAAGTAACCTACATCATCAGTACCTTTGATAACAAAGATCCCTTTACCAGCGACAATGGCACGGATTTCATCTTCGGCATGTGTGTGGATTTCCTCGAACTTGGCCAATTTTTCTTCGATATCTGGCGTTTGTTCGGAGAGGGTGATGACATCCCAGATTTGATATCCGCGACGTGCAGCGAGGTCTTTGATTTCATAATCAAAGGTTTCCAAGACCTGGTTTTTCTGATCATCAGTCAATCCAAAGTTATTTTGCAATTCAGCACTTAATTTGGATGCGTCCCATTTTTCATAGAGCACTTCATATTTGTCCAAGAAATTTCGAACATTTTCGTCTCCAGTGATACGTTCGTTCGTATTTCTGATCACAATTTCAGCCATGTTCTTTCCCTCTTTTCCACTTGGTTTAATAGATATTATATCGGATGTCTACCTTTTTGTCGATTCGCAAATTCGACCTTAATCGTCTGAAACCCGCCATACAGCTGAATAAAACCGATCTTTCACAATAAGTAAGTTTCTGTTAAACTAAGATTTAACGTTTTGCGGGGGTGAAGTTATTGGATAAGCTTAGTCTACATGATGCATTAAAACAACGAATATTAATCCTCGACGGTGCGATGGGGACCATGATTCAACAAGTTGATCTCACTGGTGCAGATTTTGGCGGAGAGGATCTGGATGGCTGTAATGAAATGTTGGTACTTACACGTCCAGAACTCATCCAGCGCATTCATGAAGAATATCTGGAAGCTGGTGCAGATTTAATCGAAACCAATACATTCGGAGCTACTTCGGTTGTATTGGCCGAATACGATATCCAGGATCGTGCCCGCGAGATTAACCTCGAAGCTGCTCGAATTGCGAGAGCTGCGGCAGATCGGTTTTCAACTCCAGAGTCCCCACGGTATGTGGTAGGTGCGATGGGACCAACAACGAAGACGCTCTCAGTTACGGGCGGCGTAACGTTTCAGGAGCTCATCGACAGTTATTCCGAGCAAGCGCTCGCTTTAATTGAGGGAGGCGTTGATGCGCTACTGCTTGAAACTTCGCAGGATACCCTTAATGTCAAAGCAGGCAGCATAGGTATCCAGCAAGCATTCGAGCAGAGCGGAATTAAGCTCCCTTTGATGATTTCAGGGACAATTGAACCGATGGGCACAACCCTTGCGGGTCAAAACATCGAATCCTTTTATATATCCCTAGAACACCTTAACCCAATTTCAGTGGGACTAAACTGTGCTACAGGCCCGGAATTTATGCGTGACCACATCCGTTCTCTTTCCGGAATGGCTTCAGTAGCAGTCAGCTGTTATCCGAATGCAGGTCTACCTGATGAAAATGGTAATTATCATGAATCACCTGATTCACTCGCTCAGAAAATTGGAGCATTTGCCGAACAGGGATGGTTAAACATTGCCGGAGGTTGCTGCGGTACAACTCCAGCACATATTCGGGCGATGCGTGATACGCTTGCCAAGTACCCCCCAAGAGAAATGAACGGAACACATCCGCCAGCATTATCCGGTATCGATCCCGTATATATAGAGCAGGATAATCGTCCATATATGGTTGGTGAACGGACCAACGTGCTTGGATCTCGGAAATTCAAGCGCCTGATCGTTGAAGGGAAATACGAGGAAGCTTCGGAAATTGCACGCGCTCAGGTGAAAAATGGAGCACATGTTGTCGACGTTTGTGTGCAGGACCCGGACCGCGAAGAAGCTGAGGATATGGAAAAATTCCTCGAACTGGTCGTCAAAAAAGTAAAAGTTCCGCTGATGATTGATACAACCGACGCAAAGGTGATCGATCTTGCTCTTCAGTACTCTCAAGGTAAAGCGATAATTAACTCCATTAACCTTGAGGATGGGGAAGAGAAATTCGAGCTTGTAACTCCTCTTATCCACAAATATGGCGGAGCCGTTGTAGTGGGTACCATCGATGAACGTGGACAAGCCATTAGTCGGGAAGATAAATTGGAGGTTGCCAAGCGTTCATACGATCTGCTGGTGAACAAGTATGGATTGAAGGCTGAGGACCTGATTTTTGATACTTTGGTGTTCCCTGTTGGCACCGGGGATGAGCAGTATATTGGTTCTGCCAAGGAAACCATTGAGGGGATTCGGGTTATCAAGGAAGCTATGCCTGAGTGTCATACGATTCTTGGTATCAGCAACATCTCATTTGGATTGCCTGAGGCCGGTCGGGAAGTCCTAAACTCTGTCTTTTTGTATGAATGTACGAAGGCAGGACTCGATTACGCGATTGTAAACACGGAGAAGCTGGAACGTTATGCTTCCATCCCTGAAGAAGAACGCAGATTGTCGGAAGAGCTGCTCTATAATACGAATGACGAAACACTCGCTGCATTCGTAGCGGCATTCCGGAACAAAAAGGTTGAGAAGAAAGAGAAAATTTCGAATCTTTCATTAGAAGAGCGTCTCGCCTCTTATGTTGTCGAAGGCAGCAAAGAGGGATTGTTGCCAGATTTGGAACAGGCTCTTGCCAAATACTCAGCGCTTGAAGTGATCAATGGGCCACTTATGCAGGGGATGGAAGAAGTAGGCCGACTGTTTAACAACAACGAGCTGATCGTTGCCGAGGTTCTGCAGAGTGCGGAAGTAATGAAGGCCTCAGTTGCTTATCTGGAACAATTCATGGAGAAAAATGAAACATCTGTGAAAGGCAAAATCATTCTGGCAACAGTTAAGGGTGATGTGCACGACATCGGGAAGAACCTGGTGGAGATCATCCTGTCCAATAACGGTTACCGAATCATTAATTTGGGTATAAAAGTACCACCAGAACGAATCATAGAAGCATATAGAGAAGAAAAAGTGGATGCTATCGGCTTATCCGGTTTGCTTGTCAAATCGGCACAGCAGATGATTGTCACCGCGCAAGATTTGCGTACAGCGGGTATCGACGTACCTATCATGGTGGGCGGAGCAGCACTTACGCGCAAATTCACCAAGAACCGGATTCGTCCTGAATATGACGGAATGGTTGTATACGCAAAGGACGCGATGGACGGTCTGGATTTGGCTAACAAGCTGATGAACCCGGTTTCCCGTGAAGCCATGCAGCTGGAGATGGAGGCTGAAAAAGAAGCGGATGCGTCCAGCACAGAAGCGGTTAAACCGCTACCGGAGCTTACGCGAGTAGAGCGGTCGGATATCGCAATCGACAATCCTGTTCTTGTTCCTCCGGATCTTGAGCGGCACACGCTGCGTAATTATCCACTGTCGCACATTTTGCCGTATGTAAACATGCAGATGCTGCTTGGTCATCATCTTGGCCTTCGCGGTTCTGTGGAGCAGCTGCTCGCTTCGGGTGATCCCAAAGCTACCGATCTCAAAGCGGTTGTAGACGGAATTATGCAAGAAGCAGTCCGGGATGGAATTATCCAGGCACATGCGATGTATCGCTTCTTCCCAGCACAATCCAGCGGCAATAGCATCATCATTTACGATCCCGAGAATACAAGCAATATTCTGCATACCTTTACATTCCCGCGGCAAAAGGTTGAACCGTTCCTGTGCCTGTCTGACTTCCTGAAGCCTGTGGAATCCGGAGAAATGGATTACGTTGGATTCATGGTTGTAACAGCCGGTCACGGTGTTCGTGAACTATCCACGGCATGGAAGGAGCAAGGGGACTACCTTCGATCACATGCTCTGCAATCTGTAGCGCTTGAAGTGGCTGAGGGATTAGCTGAACGAGTACATCATATGATGAGAGATATATGGGGCTTCCCGGATCCGGCGAACATGACCATGAAACAGCGTCATGGCGCGCGTTACCAAGGCATACGGGTGTCATTTGGATATCCGGCTTGTCCGGATTTGGAAGATCAGGGGCCACTCTTCAAGCTGATGCAGCCTGAGGATATTGGTGTGGAACTGACGGAAGGCTTCATGATGGAGCCGGAAGCTTCCGTATCCGCGATGGTGTTCAGTCATCCGCAAGCCAAATATTTTAATGTTGAAAAAGCATAGTCAATAAGAGGTCAGGCAGAGCCCTCCGCATCGTCGGAGGCTTTTTGCTGGCAACAGAAAGAGGTGCAATCCGGATGGAACTATATTTCCTGGGAACTAACGCTGGTGTACCTACACTGCAGCGGAATGTAACTTCCATTGGGCTCCGCATGTTGGATGAGCGAAGAGCTTTGTGGTTGTTTGACTGCGGGGAAGGAACCCAGCACCAAATTTTGAGTTCACCGCTAAAACTGAGTAAATTGGAGAAAATCTTCGTTACCCATCTTCATGGGGACCATGTATTCGGGCTTCCCGGCCTGCTTTCGAGCAGGGCTTACCAGGGAGGGACTACACCCCTTACGGTTTATGGACCGCCTGGGACAGAACGTATGATTACAACCGTAATGGAGTTAAGTCAGTCTCGGATTAACTATGAGTTGAAGATTGTTGAGCATACAGGTGGTTTGCTGTTTGAAGACGAGAGCTTCATTGTAGAGTCTGCTTTACTGGAACATCGGATCG
This sequence comes from Paenibacillus sp. FW104-T2, assembly GCF_058789975.1. Taxonomy (NCBI): domain Bacteria; kingdom Bacillati; phylum Bacillota; class Bacilli; order Caryophanales; family Paenibacillaceae; genus Paenibacillus; species Paenibacillus sp. FW104-T2. The sequence continues at coordinate 9,272 of NZ_JBYTCE010000009.1, forward strand.
ACAGCTACGGCTACCGAATTACGGAAAAGGATCGTCCAGGCAGTCTCGATCAAGCCAAGCTGGCAGAGTATGGTTTGAAGCCGGGTCCTCTTTTTGGTCGTCTTAAACGCGGTGAGACGATTACCCTGGATGACGGCAAAGCTGTTCGTCCGGAGGATGTATTAGGAGCTCCCAAACGCGGCAAAGTGATAACCATTTTGGGAGATACACGACCGTGTGCAAATGTATTGCCCCTCGCTAAGCATGCAGATGTACTTGTACATGAAGCAACATTTATGGACGATTTGGCAGATACCGCTCATGAGTACTATCATAGCACTGCTAAGCAAGCGGCTGAGGCGGCCAGAGCAGCAGATGTTGGAGAATTGATTATGACTCATTTTAGCTCTCGTTATAAGGATGATGAACAGCTGCAGCCCCTTTTGGACGAGGCAAAGGCCGTTTTTCCCAACTCCAGATTGGCGAATGAGCATCAGTTAATTCCTGTCATTCATCATCAGAATGGATCTCAGTTATAATTAAGGCAGTTGGACTTCAAAAAATGTTCGTTTAAAGACGGCAATTCAGGCGGGACTGAAGGGGAGAGGCCCTGAGGTCCCTTTTGCAATCTGATCGGAAAGCGTGTAGGATGGGCAATATGAGCAGGGAAATGAACCAAATTATTTTCCGGGAAAGCGCAGGAAATGACAAGCTTGTACAGAAGGCGCGCGAGTGAAAACGTCTGGGTTCGATTCGGTTCGACGTGTTGCGTGCTCATACGAGCAAGCCCGTATTATTTTTGAAATACATAGCTATGGATCAAAAAACATCAAAATGTAATTAAGGACATGAATTGTTAATGGTCTAAAAGAAAGGAAGTGCTCTGTATGATTAAGGCCTATCTAATCGATCTGGATGGAACACTCTATCATGGCAGACATCGTATTGATGGGGCAGACAAGCTTATTCAGACACTGAATGAACAGGCAGTACCTTATTTATTTGTAACAAATAATTCTTCACGTACTCCGCAAGGAGTAGCAGATCACTTGAACGAAATGGGAATTCCAGCGGAAGCATCTCAAGTTTGTACTTCTGCAGTTTCTGCTGCTGAATATGTAGCTGAAGAATCTCCTGGGGCAAGAGTTGCCTGCATTGGAGAAGCTGGTTTACTTCAGGCTATCGATGAAGCAGGATTGCAAAGGACGGAAGAAAAGCCGGAATACGTCATTCAAGGCATTGACCGAGAATTTTCCTACCAAAAACTAACCAAGGCACTGCGCTGGATTAATGATGGAGCAAAATCAATTCTGACCAACCCAGATCTGCAGCTCCCCTCTGATGATGGCTTGACTCCAGGAGCGGGTACCATTGGTGCTGCGATCGAAGCGGCTACAGGTGTTTCACCAACTGTAATCGGCAAGCCTTCCAGCATTATTATGAAGTCAGCGATTGATCGATTAAATTTAAGGGCTGATGAAGTGGCAGTGATCGGGGACAATATGCGTACAGATATTGCAGCAGGAGCAGCAGCTGGATGCGAGACATTGCTCGTATTGACCGGAGTCACAACGAAAGAAAATATGGACACTCATATTAGCGCGACCAAGATACGTCCTGATCATGTGTTTGATGATTTGCATAAACTGATTGAGTGGCTGTCGCAACAAGCGAGCCAAGCATCCAAGAAGGGATAGATACAGATGCCGGAACTGCCGGAAATGGAAAACTACCGGACATTATTGTCCGCAGAAATACTTGATTTACCTATTACTGGTGTTGTCGTTAATCGGGAAAAATCCATCAATAAAGAGCCAGAGGAATTTACGCGCGAACTTACAGGCAATCGTATTATTTTTGTCGAGCGCCGGGCGAAGCATCTTATTTTCCATTTGGCAAACGGTAAACGACTGGTGCTCCATCTCATGCTGGGAGGCATGATTTACTGGGGGACTGAGGCAGATCGTCCCGATCGGTCGACACAAGTTGAGATTCAATTTGGTGATCATATCTTGTTCTTTATTGGACTCCGATTGGGTTATTTGCACCTGCTTACATCCAAGGAAACGGAAGAAGCCATGGCCGATCTTGGACCTGAGCCACTTGATCGACGCATGAATCCTGAGCGTTTTGCTTCATTGCTGAAAGGACGCCGCGGAACGCTCAAAACGACCCTGGTTAATCAGCACATTATTGCTGGTATCGGCAATTGTTACTCGGATGAAATTGCTTTTGCTGCAGGTTTGAGACCTAGTTCCAAAACACAGAACATCGCCAGTTCACCAGAACTCACAGAGCGTTTGTTCCGTTCTATGCAGTCGGTGCTCCGTGAAGCAGCTTCGAAGGGTGGTTATATGGAAATGCCGCTGATGCAAGGGGACACGAAAACAGGAAGTTTTGATGAGCAATGTAGGGTATATGATCGCGAAGGGGAAAGCTGTCCACGTTGTGGAGGCACGATTGCACGAGTGGAAATTACGGGGAAGAAGGCTTTCTTCTGTCCGAATTGTCAGCATGAGGCCTAATTACGGAATCGGCGCACACGTCAGCACGAGAGGTGGATTTTTACAAGCAGCCAAGAGGGCATATGAGATGGGGGCAACGGCATTTCAATATTTTCCGAAGAACCCCCGGAGCCTTGGTTTGAAAGATCCTGACCTTAAAAATGCTGAATTGTGCCGGGAGTGGTGTGAGGAGAATGGCATTGCGTCCATTGCACACTCACCCTATCCGACGAATCCGGCTTTGGGCATGACCCGTGGAGAGGCGGGGTTTCATGCTACCGTAGCTTCCATAAGGAATGATCTGCACATTGCAGATGTGTGCGGTTCAGTAGGAACGGTTGTTCATTTTGGTCATCTTAAGAGTGATCAGCCGCTTGAAGGATATCAGAATCTCATTCATTGTTTGGATACGGTTTTGGAAGACTGGAATGGAGAGGCAAAGATCTTGCTCGAAAATCAGGCAGGTGACCACGGTTCAATGGGCACGACCATGGAAGAAATGATTCAGATTCGCAAGCTGAGCCAATATCCGGAGCATATTGCTTTTTGTTTTGACACATGTCATGCTTTTGCTTCAGGGATGTGGCACAGCAATAGTGAACAGGATATGCTTCAGAAAGGCAGACAGCTTGGGTACTGGGATGCACTTGCTGCTGTGCATTTTAATGATTCCAAATATGCTTCCGGCTCGTGCAAGGATCGACATGCGCGAATCGGTCAGGGATTTATAGGAAGCAAAGCGATGCAAGAATTGTTGAGTTCACCTGAGTTCCAACGGGCTGTCGTTGTGTTGGAAACCGAGACAGGTGAGGATGGGACGCACAAAGATGATATTGAGGTCATGCGTTCCTGGTTGTAAACGGGGAGAGGAGTGGTCGTATGCATGTTTTCTTGGATGATTACCGGTCATGTCCCAAGGGATTTGTCTTGGCTACCAATGCTGAAGAATGTCTGATGCTGCTCAGGGAAGGTGACGTGGATATCCTGTCCCTGGATTATGAATTGGGTCCGGATTCGCCTAATGGTGGAGAAGTTGCAGCTGCCATTGTACGGGAAGGGCTGTTTCCGCGCGAAATTTATTTACACACCTCCAGCATGTATGGCAAACGTCAGATGTACGAATTGTTATATACCAATAAACCTGACACTGTAAAGGTACACAACGGTCCGATGACAGGTGAGGTTATGCTTCGGGTTGCTGCGGGAGAGCTTAGCTGATGAAGCCCATTCATTCGAAGCTTTTGATGCGCGGTGTGTGGGAAGGTATTCCTCAAGCTGTATTTATCTACACCCCTTTATGCGGTACTTGTGCTGCAGCGAGAAGAATGCTGGAAATCGCGGAGCATTTGCTGCCTGAGAACACATTATTTGAAATGAACATTCATGATATTCCGGATCTTGTGCAGCAGTTTAAAATTTCAAGCGTACCTGCAGTGATGCTGTTTGATGGAGAGCAGGAGGTACCTAAAATGATTTACCGAATGTCCTCGGTGGAGCACCTGCTAAATGAAATTCGAAAGGCGGTCCTGAAATGAGGATTATTTCGATGGAGCATGTTTCTCTCCGCCGTGAGGATAATCAGATCCTGGATGACGTTCATCTGCATATTGAGCAGGGCGAGCATTGGGTCATTCTGGGACGTAACGGTTCAGGCAAAACAACGCTGCTGGAAATGATGAATGGATATATGTTCCCCAGTCAAGGGCGTATTGAGGTGCTGGGGAACTTATATGGGCAATGTGACGTTCGTGAAGTCAGAAAAGAGATTGGTTATATCAGTCAAACGCTGATTGAAAAACTGACATTGCGAGATCCGGTCTGGGAGGTCGTTGCGACAGGTGCATTTGCCTTTTTGCGTTTTTATCAGACCATTCCCGATGAAGTAAAGACCAGAGCCTTGAATCTTCTGGATGACATGGGCTTCGCTAAACTGGCTAATCACCCGCTCGGTACACTTTCCCAGGGCGAGCGAAAAAAAGTCATGCTGGCACGTTCACTGATGGCGGACCCTAAGTTACTAATTATGGACGAGCCGTGCGCTGGACTCGATCTGTACGAACGGGAAAAAATGTTGGCTGAAATCGACCGACTTCGTCAGCGCAATATAACAGTAGTATATGTAACACATCATGTAGAAGAGATCATGCCCTTATTTACACATGTAGCATTAATTCGCGAAGGTCGTATTGCTGCGGCTGGAAACAAACATGAAGTTTTGACACAGGATACAATTATGCATACGTATGACATTCCGGTCGACATTGAGTGGGATCACGATCGACCATGGATTCGCGTACGTTCTGGAGGGTAACACAAGTTGAGTACACAGTCGTCTAGCGGAGAAGGGAACTTCTCCCGTTTTATCTGCACAGCCAATCATGGCTTTGCACCCTATGCTCAGGAAGAACTGCGCCGTACATTTGGTGCTGTTAAGAGCACGGTACTTGTACCGGGTGAAGTCCTTCTTGCCGGCTTACCGGTAACAGAAGAAGAGGTATCGATCAAACTCCTTGAGGAAAATCCAACGTTTTTACGTCACATTCAGCCTGTTCAGTTTCAGGAGAATACGGAAGATTCTAATCAGGCGATGGAGAAACTGATTGCCTTTATTACAAACCATACGGAGTTGACCGGAACCAAAGTGGCATTACAGGTTCGTAAAACGGAAGGTTCATTTTGGCTGGAGAACGCCGCTTCATTGAAGCAATGGTTGACCGAAAAGCTGGATACACTAGGCTGTGAGTGGGTTGTTCGTGATGCAGACTCTGTTATTTCTGTGTTTGCGGCAGATGATGTATTGTATGCTGGCATATCACGACCTGAACAGAACCTTTCCGACTGGAACGGGGGAGCTGTACGCTTTCAAAAAGAGGAAGGCCAGATCTCACGAGCCAAATTCAAGATGCTTGAGGCAGAGCAGACATTTGGCATCGATTTTGCATCGTTTCACAAGGCGCTTGATATTGGTGCGGCCCCTGGTGGTTGGACTTCCTTTCTGCTGGAACGAGGACTAGAAGTCACAGCAGTGGACCCGGCCAAAATGGATGCCACACTTCTGGAATCGCCCAAACTTACGTTTTTGAAAAAGAATGCAGGTGATGTTCGGTTCCGTGAAGGTGAATTTGATCTGCTTGTCTGTGACATGAGCTGGAGTCCCAAATTGATGAGCCGACTCGTTTCGGACTTGTTATACAGTCTTCAATCCGGTGGAACAGCGGTTGTTACGGTAAAATTGCTTCATAAAAAACCACTTGCGCTGATCAAGGAAGTCATTGACACGTTTGAGCGTTCACGAATGCAGATTCAACGATCCAAACAATTGTTTCACAATCGTGAGGAAATAACACTTTATATGATTAAATATTAAGCGGGTAAAGATTTTAAATTTACTACTTTACAACATCTTGTGGCGTATACTATAATGATACCAATATTAACCATAATGAATCCAAGGGAAAGCATCCCGAGGTGGACAAGTCCGGATAACCGGACTGTTGCACTTCGGTAAGCTTTCCCTTTTTTGTTATGCAGAAAGGAGGATTATACATGAGACATCCGGCGAGGCTGGAACACGGAAGCCTGCTGGGAGGACGATATCGAATCGAGTCCGTACTGGGTACAGGTGGGATGAGTCACGTATATAAGGCAGAAGATATGAAGTTGCCAGGTAAAACCTGGGCAATAAAAGAAAGTGTTGCTACGGTACCATATGAATCGAGTATGGAGACGGAAGCTGCTCTTTTAACCTCACTCAGGCATCCCAGATTACCGTTGATTGTTGATTTTTTTGTACCGGATGAAGAGGGCTACACGTACCTGGTAATGGAATACATTGAAGGTCAGACACTGAGTGATTATCACAAGCAATGTCGCGGAAAGATTCCCCTCGAACATATGACAGATTTTGTGCTCCAATTACTTGACGTGCTCAGTTATTTGCATGGTCTGAATCCAGCAGTGATCTATCGCGATCTGAAGCCATCCAACATTATGATAACCCCAGACCATGAAGTCAGGTTGATTGATTTTGGGATTGCTCGCAGCTTCAAGGCTCAGCATACAGAGGATACGGTGAAACTGGGTACGGCAGGGTTTGCTGCTCCCGAACAATACGGTACCGGACAGACGGATGCCAGATCGGATTTGTATGGGCTCGGAGCACTGCTGCTCTACCTCATGACGGGTGGTACATATACAGAATGGATACAAGGCGTCGAAAGTTCCATACGCAGTGATGTACCTCGCACTTACATTCCGGTTGTACGGCGATTGTTGAGACAGAACCCCGAGGAACGCTTCCAATCTGCCGATGAAGTCCGCAAAGAACTGCTTCGAAGACCTGGAATAACGGAGAGTAATGATTCGACAACATTGACAATTAGCGGTGGAACTAGAGTTATTGCTCTGACAGGAGCATCTTCCGGTGTTGGGGTGACGCATACCGCCATAGCCATTAGCCATTACCTGGAGAGACAACAGTTTAAGGTGGCAGTCATCGAGATGTCGCCGCGCTCCCAATCGTTTGCAAGGATTCAGCAAGTTGCCCAAGCTGGGAAACCATTATCGGCAGGAAGACAGTTTGCAGTAGACGGAGTGCACTATTGGAAGCAGTCCGGACGAGCAGACATTTTGTCTCTGCTGGGTGGCAGCTACCAATTCATCGTTATGGATCTGGGTAGTGGTCAGGATCAGAATCGACTGGAGGAATTTCTGAGAGCAGACCTGCCTATTGTTGTGGGCTCAGGTGCTGAGTGGAAGCAGGCAGAGATTAATGCATTTGTTCGTTCGCATCATCGTTATCCGAGAGACAAATGGATTTATTGTTTGCCGCTTGCAGCCACAGATGCTGTTCAACGTGTACGTAGAACTTTGAATACATCAAGTGTGTACGGACTTCCATTGCACATTGATCCTTTTGATAGGGATTCTCAGACAGACAAGGTATTAGCCCATATATTGAATCATTTGATCGGGCAGCAGCCCAAGAAGCGTTCGTTTTTTGCAAGAAGAATAAAATCATGATTAGAGGAGCTTGTGAAAGGAGAGCCTTTTTTGTCCAAATTAAGAAAACAAAGCCGACAAATGATCTATGCCGGATTAACCGGTGCGGGAGCAGTAGGATTATTATTCGGGGGATATGTCATCTACAACGTGATTACAATGAATGACACCAAATCTGAAATGGAGTCCCAGTATGCTTCAGCTTACGAACAAAAAGAAGCTGAGCTACTGCAGCAATGGAACACAGGAGCACAAGGCTGGGTAACGGTACGTGACGTTGAAGCAGGAGAACCGATCTTACCCCAGGATATTAAGCTTATCGCGATACCTGATGCTCAAGCGCCACGTAATTTATGGTCCAGCACCAAAGAGATGGATGGGCAAGTAGCCAAAATAGAACTGAAAAAAGGAACAGCCATAACAACCGAAATGGTTTATGAAGACACGCCAGCACCGCCAGATCTAAGAAATCGTGAACTGCAGGTCGTTTTATTACCCACTTCACTTGCACAAGGCGATAATATAGACATTCGCATCCAATTTCCAACAGGTCAGGACTATATCCTTCTGTCCAAGAAGAAAGTAGAGCGCCTGAATGAAGCGACGTTGTGGATTACCATGACCGAGGAAGAGATTTTGTCGCTGTCCAGCGCAATCGTAGATGCCTATTTACATAAAGCTTCAATTTATGCACTAACGTATGTTGAGCCTCAGTTTCAGACAGCTGCAATTCCAACGTACCCTGCCAATAGTGAAGTGCTGAAACTGCTTGAAAGTGACCCGAACATTGTTCGAAGGGCAGAACAGGAGTTGTCGAGACAGGTACGGAGTTCACTTGAGAGCTCTCTGGCTGCTTCCATGACAGCGCCCTCCCAAAGCGTTGAGCAAGATGTTGCACAATCATCCGTTTCTCATAACAGCAGACCTCGCTCTAACAATATTTCGGACGAAGTCATATGGAATGACGGATCAGGAAGCAATCAGCAAACGACAAATGGAAACAATCAATCCACGGAGTCTTCCGCATATACGGATGAACAGAAAAACCTGTTGACCGGAGGAGAGTAATAGACATTCGAAATGCAAAAATATAATGCTGATAACAACGTATTAATGCATAAAAGGAAGGAGTTGAGTGTCACGTGCATACTTGGATTTTCGCTGGATTATGTGAAAAAAATGATCTTATGTTATATCTGTGCAAAATTTTAGCCACTTCAGGCAAGCGGGTGTTACTGGTTGACGGAACTTTACAACAAAAGTATGGGTACGGGGTTGGAGAAGGACACCATGCTCTACGTATCACCGAATTTGAGGGTTTTGATATTGCCTGTCACTTTGTAACTTCGGCCGCGGTTGAGAGTCATCTGGAGGCTAGTGGAGAAGGTTTGGAATCCTATGATTTTGTCCTGTATGACATGGAAACCTCCCATTTCGCCTCTAGAGAATTATGGCTCACGGCTGATATTCGAGTCTGGGTGAGTGATTATGAACGTTACAATCTGGAACGAGGAAAAGGCTGGTTGAGGCGGCTTCTTGAAGAGCAATCATTACCAACAGAGCTTTCATTTCAGCGCATTCTGATTAATGCAGTTGACTGCAAATTGGAAGAACGTTACCTATGGGCCTATCTGGAAGGAAGTCCTTTTGTTTGGACAGGCGAATCTTTGATACTTCCATGGGATGAACTGACTGCTGCGGTGAAATTGGAAAATGAACATCACCGTCGGGTGCGGTTAGGGCCTTTGTCACGGAGCTACAAAAAATCACTATGTCGTTTGTTCGAACAATTGACTGGATGGGAAAGTGTTCGTAGTCGAAGAGCGATAAAGGAAGCGGAAAGGATGAGAGCATGAGCAACATTTTGTTTTGGAGTCCTTTTGCAGGTTCGGGCAGTACGTCCAGTGCAGTAATTAGCGCCTACGCCATGGCACTTCAATACAGGATCCGAGTTTTATTAGTGAACACAGGTCCAGTCGGCAGTGGTATTGAAGCACCGCTTCCATCTATGGAATTAGGGCAGGCTGACAGTCTGTTCAGATTTGAAGAGGGTGGTTGGGATGCAGTAGAACGACTACATATAAGCGGAAGCCTCAATAAGCATAATTTGAAGGATTACGCGAAGCCGCTATTACGGGATAGATTGGATTTATTGACCGGAAGAATTAACCAGATGGAACGTACGCCCAAAGAACACATTGAAACGTTGAAAGCACTGCTGGAAGTGGCAAATGAGTACTACGATATGGTTTTGCTGGATGTGGACCGTGAGGGAATGGATGCGACCGTTCTGCTGGCTCAAGCTGATTATGTTGTAGTGAATTTGACACAAAATATGCGGGATCTGGAATTGTTTTTTGAACACAACAAACCTGATCACTTAAGTAATCAAAACATGCATGTTGTCATCAACAAGTATGATCCGCAAGCAAGGGCAACTCTTAATAACATTCGCCGACGTTTCCGTTACAAGGGCTCCATATCCATTGTGCCTTATACGACTGCATTTCTGGATGCTGTGAATCGGAGGGATACGGCTACGTATCTGCAGCTTGAAGGATTGAGTGACAGTAGAGATCTTCGAAAAGGAAGCATGGCCGCCAGTATGGCTGAACTTGCTCGCCTGATTATGGACGGTGCAGGTATGCGTACTGTTCTGAAAAGGCTGGAAAGGGGAGCCTGAACCTTCAATGCTCTGGAATACGATAGGGATCAGTTTTATTGTAATAGCTGTTTTGACATACATCTGGATCAAAACGAAATCATTCCATCGGCAAAAAAATGCAGGAACTCCTGAACGCGAGGCATTTACGATTGGAACGCTAACTGAACAGGTGAAGAACTCGCTGCATGAATTAAGTCATAGTCAGCTTGCGGATATCGGTCTTCATGAAGAAGAATATCGCAGGAGAATCAATCAGCGTGCCGAGATGAGAAAAGCGCTGAAAGGCTGCGTCTCTGGCAGCATAAGTGACAAAACCTATGTAAAGAACCTGATCGCTGACTTACTTACTCGAAACATAGGTCTGAATAAAACCAATGTGGATGAAGTCATCCTTTTTGCGGAACCCGAGCTGTTATCCGTTCAAGACCAGTTTGAAATTGTCTTTTACCTGTACCGACAGCAGTTCGGCGTCGATGCCTTGTCACGCTTGATTGACACTTACGATCTGGGCAAACTCCGATTGGAGGATGGTGCTGAGGACGGCGGTGGATATTATGTTTCCGAGGAAGATATCCGGTATGTATTTGAATGCGAGTACCGTGAACTCGGATTTAGAGAAAAAACGGATATTATCGTCCAGCGGATATACCAGCATTACAAAGGCTTCTCGGTTGTAGATGAAATCAGAGACCAGCGAATTGACGGGGTTAGCGGTGGGGTTAGCGGTATGTTGGATGCCATGCAGGATATCGGAGTTAAGCACCCGGCTTCCTGGAATGATCTGTTGGAAGATGGCTTGGAGGATACACCCGTTGCCGTTCCGCTAAGTGGTATGGAGAGTGTTTGGATTTTTTACAAAGGGAAGTCGATCCATCTTTCATTTTTATCGTTTGGTAGTACACGGGAGCTGAAGAGGGTTTGTCAGAATATTTATAAATATAATTATCCTGGTCAGTTATCTGAAGCGAATGGATATAAGGTTAACGAAATGAAGGATGGCTCTCGTGTCGTTGTGGTACGGCCTCCTTTTGCAGAATCCTGGGCGTTTTTTGTCCGGAAATTCGATATTCCCAATGCGTTGCTTGAGCAATTAATAACCGGCAGCAATGCCGAACTGCCAATCACATTACTGAAGTACCTCATGAAAGGAAGTCGTATTACAGCTGTGACTGGTGCTCAGGGATCTGGTAAAACGACGCTGCTGATGGCGATGGTCAAGCATATCTATGCCTCATACACTCTGCGTGTACAAGAAATGGCATTCGAGCTGCAGCTGCGTCGAATCTACAGTCGTCGTAATATTCTGAGCTTTCGGGAGACGGAACATATTTCAGGTCAACAAGGACTGGATTTGCAGAAAAAAACAGATGGAACAGTCAACATACTGGGAGAGGTTGCGAGTGATGAGGTTGCTGCCTGGATGATTCAAATGTCGCAGGTGGCGAGTTTGTTCACTCTGTTTACCCACCATGCCAAGACATTCCGGGATCTGGTATTCTCGCTCCGCAACTCTTTGCTCAAAACAGGCATGTTTCAACATGAGCACATTGCTGAAGAACAGGTCGTCAGTGTCATCAATTTTGATGTGCACATGAAAAAGGACCCCGAAGGACGCAGATACATAGAGCGAATTACAGAGTGCCTGCCTCGTGCTGATCAGGTGGACAGTGTGGAAGAACGGGCAGGGTTTGCTTTTCGGAATGTCATTGAATACAAGGATGGCGAATATGTGGTAACCGCTCCCCTGTCACCTAGCTGCATTATGGATATGCGGGACCAAATGACATTGCACGATGCTGCACAGTTTGAACAGTTTATTGAGCGGCACTGGGGTGATATGCATGACAACTAAATCGTGGCTTATCCTTTTGCTGGGTATATGTATCTCCGGGCTCGTGATTACGCTCCTGACTCTCCAATTCTTTCAAAAGAGGGGGAAGGGCTTAAGCGATAGAGTTCCTGGAACAACAACTCCTGTTGCCAATCGAACGGTCCGGTTAAGGTCATTTCTGCTGCAGTCCTATCGCTGGGGTGCGAGGGTACCGATTTTGGCATCTTACATCTATTTAATTCAGAAGCGGATCTCATTCAGACATGTTGGAGACGAAGCATCTTTACGACGTATGACCATGACTGTTGTTCTGATTGTTGCGGGAGGATGCGGAAGTATTAGTATCGTGCTGTTCTTCATGCAACCAGGGATTGCTTTCGTCATTTTGTCTGTACTTTGCGCTGTCGTAATCCATAGTCTTGTTGTGGACTTGTGGTTGAATCGCACAGAGAAACGGCTGCTGGTCCAAATGTTGGATCTGTTTGCGGACGTGCGACATCGATACCACCAGCACGGGATGATCGAAGAAGCACTCTATGAAGCTGGAGAAGCTGGTGTGGGTGAAGCTGCCGATCAGGTATTGCTAATCTATGAGGCACTGACTTCACCAGATCCCAATGAAGCGTTGGAAAGGTATTACGAGATAGCCCCCAACCGATTTCTGAAGGCTTTTGCTGGCATCTCCTATATGGTAATGGAGTTTGGGGACAAGGACAGAGCTCAAGGTTCAATCTACCTGAAAGGTTTGGGAAACCTGACTCAGGAAATTCATTTGGAAATTTTACGGCGGGACAAGTTGGATTACCTTTTAAGAGGATTAAACATGATTGCGCTGGCTCCGGTATTATTTACGGCTCCCATTGAACGCTGGGCGAGAGGCAGTTTCCCGACCATGGATGAGTTTTACCGCAGCAAGCTTGGATTCATAACCAAAATATCCATCTATATCATCATAATTTTGGCCTACTTGCTGTTGCAGAGACTTCAGCATTACGATGAAACGCGATTCCGCTCAGGGCACAAACCTTCCATCATGGACCGTTTCTTGTACAACCAAAAATTCATTCGTAAATTGGCCATGTTGTTTGCTGCTAAACCAGGAAGTACAAATTATACCCAGACCGTAAGGCTGATGAGGGAGAGCAGCGCTGAATTAAAATACGAGTGGCTGGCGATCCGCAGACTGATGTTGTTTGTGTGCTCCTTTGCACTGGCTATCGGTTGTATATTACTGCTTCATCATATTGAACGAAATCATGTTCTATACGATCCGGTAAGAGATGACCGCATGTTTGGAGCAATGGCCGAAGCGGAACTGAATCAGGCTGCAGAAAAAACAGCTTTGGACCGAGAGGTAATGGAGCGGTTAGGCATGAAACGTGGAACTAGTTATGATGACGTGTTTAACATGTTACAACAGGTTTCCTCCATCCCACTAGACTCTGCTACACAAACTGAGACCAGTCTGCGCATTATTCAAAAGCTCGAAGTATACAACAAGCAGTATTTGCACTGGTGGGAGCTGCTGATTGCAATCTTTATCGGCGCGGCGGGATATTACATGCCCATATGGCTCATGATGTTCCAGCGTAAAATGCGAAGTATGGACATGAAACACGAAATTTACCAATATCAGACGGTGATCTCCATTTTGCGTGAGATGGACCGAATGTCCGTTGAAGAGATTTTGGAATGGCTTAATCGCTTTGCCGTCATTTTCAAACGACCCCTTCAAAAATGTCTGCTGCACTTTGAACATGGACCAGAAAATGCACTCGAGCAGCTGAAAGAGGATGCAGGGTTGCCTGAATTTCAGCGTTTGGTGGACAAACTGCAGCTTGCACTCGGTAAAATATCGATTCGTGAAGCGTTTGATGATCTGGACAGTATGATGACTTTTTATTTTGATCAGCGGAAGCAGGAGTATACCAGAATGATAGATGCAAAAGCCTCATGGGGCAGAATGATTGGCTTTACCCCGATGTATGCCCTTATTTTTCTCTATCTGGTCATCCCGCTTGTTGGTATGAGCTTCCTGCAAATGAACATTTATTATGAACAAATTCAGAAGCTGTAGCGGTTCAGGTTGAACCCGTTCAGGCTGATGTACATTTATTTATCAAAACTTAGGAGGATTTAACATGAATAATGCTTCAAGTGCTTTAAAGGTAGCCGCAGGGATCTTTTTGACGATTGCCCTTATTACGATTGTAGTGCTGCTGTTTATTTCTGCTCAGGAGGCGACCAAAACAGCGCAAAACAATTTTGCGGACATTCAGACAGAATTGTCTCAGGCCGCATTTACGGTGTATGACGGGACTACGATCAGTGGCTCCCAAGTTACTAACGCACTGCGAAAATATGCGGACAAGGATCAATTTGGTATCCAGGTCATTACAGGAAAAAACAAGGGTGGTCAGTGGTATGGCAATGAGTTGAACATTTCTCAGGATATTAATAATGCGGACTACGGTTCAGTTGTTGCTCCAGATAACAAAGTGGGCAGTATTAATCAGACGATGAGCGAAAAGGACAATCAATACGTTAACCCAAGTGGAAAGTTCAAGGCCGTTATCGTTAAAGACAAATCAAATGTGGTGAGAGGACTAATCTTCCAGCAATCCTGACAGGAGTTGGTTTCCATTGTCCCAGAATACACAGCAGCTCATGTTGTTTTGTACTGCAATTGTCCTGTTTGTAACAGCCTGTCTATATGGACAACAAAGCGTTAGCGTATTGGCCAGTGCTTTGAGTTCCAGCGTGCACACGAATGAAGACATGGAAGGAAGAATAAATACGACATTAAGAATAAGCAAACCCCTTCGTTACAGCGGAGCTGAGGTGTTACATACGGTTAGACAAATGACGGGTACAGCGGTGGAAGTGCAGGTTGACGGGAAAAAGTATACGATAGACCCGCTTATCAACCGAAGTGCGACCATACCTGTTCACGTGTCCGCTTCCTATAAACCGGAGTTTATGAGAGATGATAGCGGGGAATTGCTTCGAATTGCATTTTGGAGGGAGGCCAGTATCAATTGATAAATGCTGTATCCAAGCTGCTAGCAGTTATGCTGGCAGTACTTCTGCTATATGTATATCCGACTGCGGAAACGGCAGATCGACAAGACGATATAGCGCGAATGGTCACATATCAGACGGTTACCCGCTTTGTGGATTCAGTCAGAACGAAAGGTTACATTTCTCCTGGGATGTATGCCGAATTTGAAGAACAGCTGGCGCGAACAGGCAATGTTTATGATATTTCCATGGAGCATCTGCACAAAAAATATGTTCCTCATTACACGGATCCGATGGATCAAGGTACATTTACAGGAACATATGAGACGGTACAGGATGCATATTACTCAGCGCAAATCTTAGAAAAAATGTTCCCTGTCTCGGGCGCGTACGCAGCCGATGATCCGCTTCGTAGATACACGCTGACCGTGGGTGACTTTTTCACGATTACACTTAAAAATACCAATCGGACATCAGCCATGCTGATTCGCGAGTGGCTGAATGGTACGGCTCCTGCGGCAGCAGTGTTTACCACTTATGGAGGCATGGTTCTCAATGAAGATTACTGATTTGTCCATTGTGTTTGTTCTCGTATTTCTACCCTTTTTTTGGATGGTTTCTCGGAATACCCATGATGCGGATGAAGCTCAGCTTCTTAATCATAGGTATAGATCAGCCCTCCAAACAGCTGTATTGGACGCGGGAAACGTAATGCATCAGAATGAGAAGCAAAACAGTGAGGCAGGATATGATTCCACCAAATTCGTAAAGGCAGATAAGGAACTGGCGCTTCAGACATTCACTCAGACGATGGCCTTAAATATGGGCATACATGACGATCCAGAGGCAATACAAGCACTGTTTGATTACATACCGGCCATAGTTGTACTGGATTACGATGGTTATTATATCTTAGCTAAGGAAGCGGAGATGACTGGTGAGATTGATGATTCGTACCACCAGGTATGGAGTCCTAAAATGCCTTATACATATTCAGATTCAGACGGCAGCAGCATTAATTTTACACTTGACGGTTATGTTTATGCTTATGATGCCGTTCAGGGTAAATGGATTGAAGGTTTTCAAAGGGAACTCGCTTCGACTAGTGGAATTCCATTGCTGCAAAATTCAGATTCGTTTGAGCAGGTCAGACAAACTCGCATCGTCATGAGCGTACAGGAGAATCTCGCTGAAGTCATTAATCGGCATAATGAGTTTGCAAGAAGAAACGGGATATCCTATACGTTTACCTTGCCTCTTATTTCTCAGGAGGATTGGTACAATACGATTAATGATACGGGGATCATGGCCTTTATTCAAGGCTTGCCTGTAGGGATCCAGAAGGTAAACACCTATGCCATCGGTGGAGGAAGGTTGGTTAAAAGAACAGCAGTCATTGGAGGGATAGAACCTTCTACCGGCATAAAGTATTATTATCCAGCAACTTGTAAGAATAACTTCCGAGCTGAAGAAGTTTTTACCGATGCGAAGCAGGCAGCGGCGGCGGGGTATTTTGAGGGGAATTGTTACATAAACAAGGTTGTTCACTAAGTAAGACTGCTGCGCTTACTACATTGCTTTCAGAAAAGGCAGGTCCTGTGCTAAAATAGGGTTTCAGTTCAGAACTTGACCGGTATCAACAATACCGAATAAAAAGTAATGTTAAATAGATAGGAGCAACCTCATCTCATGAGTTTATTGTCAGTGGAGAACGTCAGTCACAATTTTGGTGACCGCACGTTATTTAAAAATGTATCTTTTCGTTTACTTGCAGGAGAGCGTGTAGGCTTGGTCGGAGCAAATGGTGTAGGAAAGTCCACTTTAATGAACATTTTGACCGGAAAATTGCTGAAAGACAGCGGGAAAGTAGAGTGGACACCAAAAGTCCGTTACGGATATTTGGATCAGCATACCAAGCTGACTCCTGGCAAAACAATCCGTGACGTTTTAAAAGATGCCTTCCTTCCCCTGCTTGAACTGGAAAAAGAAATGATGGCCATTACAGACCAGATGGCTGATGCAGACCCAGACCAGCTTGAAAAACTGCTGGAAGAAATGGGTGAAATCCAGGAGCAGCTTGAACAGGGCGATTTTTATTTGATTGATGTAAAAGTGGAAGAAATGGCGAACGGCCTCGGATTATCCGCTATTGGGCTTGATCGTGACGTCGCTGCTCTAAGCGGTGGACAACGGACCAAAGTATTGCTCGCCAAGTTGTTGCTCGAGAAACCGACGGCTCTTTTGCTGGACGAGCCAACAAACTACCTGGACGTGGAGCACATTGAATGGTTAACGCGATATTTGAAAGATTACCCTTATGCATTCATCCTGATTTCACATGATACGGAGTTCATGAATGAAGTCGTTAACGTCATTTATCATCTGGAATTTGCTAAATTGACGCGTTATGCTGCCAACTACAATAAGTTTCTTGAAATGGCCGATATGCAAAAAGCACAACATATCGACGCTTATGAGAAACAGCAGGAATATATTAAGAAACAGGAAGATTTCATTCAGCGTAACAAGGCAAGAGCCTCCACTTCCGGACGTGCCAAAAGCCGTGAGAAACAGCTGGGCAAGATTGAACGAATTGATCGCCCGGATGAAGCAGCAAAGCCGACATTTAAATTCAAAGATGCCCGTGCCAGCAGCAAAACAGTATTCGAGGGAATTGATTTCGAGATTGGTTATTCCTACCCTTTGCTGCCTAAGATGACAATGACCATTGAACGTGGTGAGAAAATAGCCATTGTTGGATGTAACGGTGTAGGTAAGTCGACACTTCTTAAAACCATATTGGGCAAAATCCCGCCGATCAGCGGTAAAACGTTCCTGGGGGATTATCTGGAAACGGCTTACTTTGAACAAGAAGTTCGGGCTGGTAACATTACCCCAATTGAAGATGTGTGGAACGAATTCTCCCATCTAACTCAGAATGAAGTACGCGGGCATCTGGCCCGCTGTGGTTTGAAAAACGAGCATATCACTCGTCCGCTGAGTGCACTTAGTGGGGGAGAACAAGCGAAAGTTCGCTTGTGCAAGCTTCTGATGCGTGAAAGCAACTGGATCCTGTTTGATGAACCGACAAACCACTTGGATGTAACAGCAAAAGCGGAGCTAAAACGAGCTTTACAAGAGTTTAAAGGTACAGTGCTGCTCGTTTCGCATGAACCTGAATTTTATCAGGATTGGGTCACCAAGACATGGGACGTTGAAGCCTGGTCTGAGAAAAACTAGTTGTTGCGGAGCAATCTAGTGCTCTACAATCAAAACATTCAGCAACATGAGTTTGAAAATCAACGGTGACAAAAAAAGGTGACTATGGTAACATAGGCTACAACTTCATACGATCACTAGGGGGGCCGCTCGATGCGGCTGAGATGGAATAATGCGATTCCGGACCCTTTGCACCTGATCTGGATTATACCAGCGTAGGGAAGTGGCGCGTTTTAGTTAATGATATGGGCAAATTAATATTCGATTTTGTAGCGAATGTGAATGCTCACAAGTGGAACATGAAGGTATCTCGTATATATCAGGGCTATGATTTAATAGCTTGTATACCTGACAACTGGCATGTGAAGCTCATTTAACTAACTGGACATGTTATCGCGGCCACTCCCTACGGGAGTGGCTTTTTTGTGCTTACATATTGTGACGGCAAGGAAGGTGAAACCAAACGGATACCTTTAAAAAACCTGTGAAATCACTATCGTTTGAACTGCATGCTGTTTCACCAGGGGTAGGGGATCAACAACGTTTTCTGAAGATTGCAGCGGATGCATGGCCTTGGCTTGACTATATCCACATCCGGGAAAAACATCTAACCACCGAACAAAAAATTCAATGGGCTCACAGTTTGCTGAACGCAGGAATTCCATCTGACAGGATCGTAATCAATGGTCTATGTGAGCTGAATAAGTTGGAGAAACATGTTTTCATTGAGAGGATTCATTGGGGTCAGTCCGATATGGCGACTACTCAAGGCAGCAGCCTGAACAAATGCGATCGACTTCGTCTCGGTATCTCTGTTCACTCTCTTCACGAAGCTAGAGCAGCTGAAGAACGGGGAGCGGATTATCTCTTTTATGGTCATGTATTTTCCTCCAGCAGTAAACCTGGGATCAAGCCGAGAGGGATAGATGCACTGTCTGAAATATGCTCAGCTGTTTCCATTCCCGTAATTGCCATTGGCGGAATTGAACCGGCAAACATAGCTGCTGTACGTGCAGCCGGAGCAAATGGTGCGGCAGTAATATCTTCGATCTGGACCAGTGATAATCCGGAAAGTGCGGCAGCAGCCTTGAGGTGGGCTATTGAACGATAGAAAGAAAGAATGAATAACGGAGGTGAATGAATGAACGGAGAAGCAAGAGGCCGAAGACGAAGTGGCAGCCTTTACCGAAATGGAGCAGCTTGTACGACCCAAATACGTGGAAATATTCGTGGCAAGCTTCATGCGGAAACTATTATTGTGGGAGGCGGCGTTATAGGTTGTGCCATCGCGTATGAGCTAGCTTCACGAGGTAAAGAAGTGATTTTAATCGAGCGTGTGCGTATTGCAAGTGAGACATCTTCTGCGGCAGCGGGCATGTTAGCTGCAGACAGCGAGACGTTTCATACTACTGTGATGTCAAAGCTAGCATATGAAAGTAGAAAACGACTGTATCAGCAAAAAGAACAGCTTGAACTACTAAGCGGCATTGAAATTGGCCTGCAGCAGAGTGGATTTATTACACCATTTCGGAATGAAGCCGAGATGAAAACGTATAGCGATTCGAGAAGAAGTACAGTTTTGCCTACAGAGCAAATGTGGTGGGATCATTCAAAGCTTCAACGTGAAGCCCCATGGATAAGCAAGGAAACTTTCGGGGCTCTATATAGGGCTTCAGAAAGTGAACTTCTCCCTGTCAATTTGGCACGTGCCTATGCGGGAGCAGCTCAAACAATGGGAGCTAAAGTAATCGAAGGTGTACACAATGTTAGTCTAACTGCGGATTCGAGTGGAATCCAGGGTGTGGAAACGTCGATTGGAAGATTAACGTGTAAACATGTGGTTATCACAGCTGGATTACAAGGTGGAGATATGTTGAAGCAGGTGGGTCTTAACCTGCCCACTCTTCCCGTAAAAGGTGAAATTGCAGCAATACAATTTCCGAAACATGATGCAGATTACAGACCTGACAAGACGGTTTATGCAGATAATGTATACATTGTCCCCAAAGCAAACGGCGAAGTTTGGATCGGAGCTACCAGTTTACCGGGACGCTCAGATCGAGAAGTTACTGTTGAAGGCATCCAAAAGCTGCTTGCATCCGCAGCAGGGTGGGTCCCTCGAATACAGCAAGCCCAGTTTATCCGTGCCTGGGCAGGGGTTCGACCATCAACCCCTGACGGTTTGCCTTATCTGGGAGCTTGTAAAAGCATACCCGGGTTATATACCGCGTTTGGACATTACAGAAACGGCATCTTACTGAGTGCAATTACCGGCAGCCTGATGGCTGATTTGATGGCTGGCCATTCTTCGGAGGAGCTTGGCATTGATGAATTGCGTCCAGAGCGTTTGAGCAGAAAGGAGATTATGCAGTGAACATCATCGTAAACGGGCAGAGCATGAACATTGACGACGATTTGAATCATGTGGATCAGTTGCTGCAATCCTTTAATTTGCAGGTGAAAACTGTGGTGGTTGAGTTAAATCGTCAGATTTTGATGAGGGAACACCATGCATCCACCGTATTAAGAGACGGAGACCGAATTGAGATCGTACATTTTGTGGGAGGCGGTTAAAACATGCTGAAGATAGGACACCATTCATTTCATTCTAGATTGTTGTTGGGTACGGGCAAATTTGACGATTTGGATGTACAGAGTCAAGCGGTAGAAGCGTCAGGAACCGAAGTGTTGACTTTTGCCGTTCGACGTTTGAACTTGGAAGATCGGGATAAACGCCACTTCCTGGATACACTCGATTTGAAGCGATTCACTTTACTCCCTAACACCGCGGGTGCTTCCACGGCAGAAGAGGCCGTCCGAATCGCTGAACTTGCCCGTGCCTCAGGACTTTGTGATATGATAAAAGTAGAAGTGATCGGAGATGGGATCACACTGCTGCCAGATCCGATCGAAACATACAAGGCCTGCGAGATCCTGTTGGAAAAAGGATTCATCGTACTGCCTTATATCTCGGATGATGTGATTTTAGCCAAACGGCTGCAGCTGCTTGGGGTTCATGCAGTCATGCCTGGAGCTTCACCGATCGGAGCAGGAAGAGGCATTATCAACCCGTACAACCTGGAAATTATAATGGAGCAAGCGGTTGTTCCTGTAATTGTGGATGCCGGATTGCGTTCCCCCAAAGATGCTGCATATGCCATGGAGCTGGGGGCGGATGGTGTGCTGTTGAATACGGCGGTATCCGGTTCGGGAGATCCGGTTAAAATGGCAAAAGCGATGCGAATGGGAGTTGAAGCGGGAAGACTTGCTTATGAAGCAGGCATGATACCCGTTAAGCGTTATGCGGCAGCCAGCAGTCCGGCGGAAGGAATGGTTCATACATGATAGAAGAAACAAATTCAACGGAGCAAAGTGATCGATATTCGAGACAGGAACGATACGCTCCGCTTGGCAAAGAAGGTCAGCGCAGACTGAACAACAGCAGGGTTGTTATCGTGGGTGCCGGTGCACTGGGAACCGGCATTGCAGAGACGCTCGCCAGGTCAGGTATTGGACACATTACCATTGCGGACCGGGACTATGTGGAATGGAGCAACCTGCAGCGACAGCAGCTCTATGTTGAACAGGATGCAGTTCAGCGAATGCCAAAAGCGATGGCAGCCGAAAAACGCCTGCTCGATATCAACTCCTCGGTTGTCATTGAAGGCAAGGTGATGGATGTCCGTGCAGACGAGCTGGAGGATCTCATTCAAAATGCAGATCTTATCATGGATGCCACGGATAATTTTGATACAAGGCTGCTGATTAATGACATGTCCCAGAAATACCGCATTCCCTGGATTTATGGAGGGTGTGTGGGAAGTTATGGTATCACGTATACGTTCCTGCCCGGGGATACCCCTTGTCTGAACTGTTTACTTGGCGAGGTACCGCTCGGTGGAGATACTTGCGATACATCGGGGATTATACCCCAGGCTGTGCAGATGGTAACGGCGAACCAGACAGCAGAAGCGATGAAGCTGCTTAGCGGTAATGAAGGTGCGCTGCGGCGTAAGCTGTTGTCGTTTGATGTATGGCGGAATGAGTACATATCCATTAATGTGGATGGTGCCAAAAAAGCAGATTGTCCTTCCTGCGGAAATACCGCTTCCTATCCATACCTTTCCGCTGCAAATCTGGAGAAAACGGATGTGTTATGCGGTAGGGATACAGTTCAGATTCG
Organism: Paenibacillus sp. FW104-T2; assembly: GCF_058789975.1. Classification (NCBI taxonomy): domain Bacteria; kingdom Bacillati; phylum Bacillota; class Bacilli; order Caryophanales; family Paenibacillaceae; genus Paenibacillus; species Paenibacillus sp. FW104-T2. Next base: position 31,675 of record NZ_JBYTCE010000009.1, read on the forward strand.
TCCTTCTCGCTCGATGAAGCTGAATCTTCAAGATACGGCTGAGCGTCTGAGGAGACTTGATGAAGGACCCGTTGAAGTCAATCCGTTCCTGATCTCTTTTACGACAGGGGTGCATCGATTGGTTATTTTTCAGGATGGACGTGTTCTGGTTCATGGCACAAAAGATACTGCAGAAGCTCGAACACTCGTACATCGATATTTTGGCTAAATGATTAAATTCAACAGTCTGTTCCCTATAGGGGAATGGACTTTTTCGTTTTACGGCATGCTAAGCAAACAATAGGTTGCTGTACTCCAGGTGGAAATGATAAGCGAACTGGTCATTTAACACCTTGACAGCGGTTGAGACAGGCCGGGTGAAACGAAATGAAAACGTCCATTTTACTTATTGGTGCCAAAGACCGAACGAACTCGATTAAGGAAGTGTTGTGTACCGAGAGTTACTCCGTTTTTGATATTAAATGGGAAGAACTGTATCAGGAACAGGACGCCCAGCTGGAAACCTGCAGCATGATAATTGGCGTAGTGGATGAGGAGCATGACAATTCAATTGTCGAGGAACTGCAATGGCTAATGGAGTATAAGGAAGGCGTCGTTCCTATTATCGTGATTACACCACAGGCAACCCCGGAACAGATCGTCGCTTGGCTTGATCAAGGCGCAAATGATGTCATTGTTGAACCGTTTCAGTGGAAGATCGTGATGGCGAGAATTCGAAATTTACTCCGAGTCTTCTCGAATGCAGCCCGAACGGATGAGGAGGTCATCGTTGTGCATGATCTTAAAGTGAATCTGCGTTCACGCAGGGTAAGCCGTTCAGGGGAATACCTCATGTTGACACCAAAGGAATATGAACTGCTGGAATTTTTGGCCAGGCATGTGAATGAGGCGTGTACGCGGAGTGCAATTCTAAGGGAAGTGTGGGGGTATGATTTTGCGATGGATACCAATGTAGTTGACGTATATATTAAACATTTGCGTGTTAAGGTTGATAAAGGGAGAGATATTAAACTGATCCATACCGTACGCGGCATCGGCTACATGCTTCATACCAGTTAATGAATGACTCCCAGCATCAATATGACCTTAAGTTACCAAAATACGCCTGTTTGTAATCCTGAGAAATCCGGGTAAATATAAAAGGACCGGATCCAAGATCCGGTCCCAACTGCCTGTCTATAGTAGAAGTTAGAGTATAACTACAGTACGCGGCGAGCTTTAATATATGTTCTTTTCCAAGTACCGGAATTCAGATCCGAGATGGTTACACCAGGAGAGCCGTAAGTGTGCAGAATTTTGCCATTGCCAGCGTATACTCCTACGTGAGTAATGTTTGAACCTGTGGAACGACTTCCGCTCGAGAAGAATACCAGATCTCCTACACGCAGGTTAGCCTTCGATACAGCCTTACCTTCTTTGGATTGTTTAACAGACGTACGTGGCAAATCTACACCATACTTCTTAAAGATATATTTCATAAAAGAAGAGCAGTCAAAATTTTTCGTAGTGGACGTTGACGCGCCAAATTTATATGGTGTTCCCGTAAATTTTTTGCCGTAGTTTACAATTTGTTGTCCAGTAGATACGGATGCAGTTGCTGCTTGTGCAACAGGTGCATTTGTCATTAATACAGCTCCAAAACCTAATGTAGCGCACAACCCGACGGTTACGGCCTTTTGGACTAAGATGTTTGTTTTCATGTTGTTTGTTACCTCCAAAATTCGTTTTCGTTAAGTTGCTAAAGCGAGTATAACAGGTTTGTAACAGCCTAGAAATTGGATACACCGCTATAATCCCTTGTACAGCCTAGCTTTGGGTTTCTTTATTAAAAAATAATTAAAAATGTCAAAAAATTAATCGTTGACTTATATGTTTGGACAGAAAACTAGAAAAGACCCTTGATAATCAAGGGTCTTTTCTAGTTATGATCTTATAATCCGTACATTTTACAGGTTACAAAAACGTAATAACTATCGTGGATATAGGTTTAATCTTTGCTCTGTATGATAAGTAATAATCCACTGTCTATGGATACAGTTCCTGATGCTCCAAGGAGTTTATTACTTATCCCCAAAGATTGTCCCATCCGTATGGTAGCTTGATCAAGAGGATACAGGAAGCCATCTAATGTAATACCCGTAACTTCTGGCGTGAGGGGGAGTAAGGAAATGTATTCATATCCCCGGTCCTCCACCTCTAATTTTGATGTTGTCAGCATCATATAGTTGTGTTCGTCCTGAATGGTACAGACGATATGATGCTGCATGGCACGAACCATAATATGTACATTGGCCAAGGTGTGGTCCAGTCTAGTGCCTGTAGCTCCAAGCATCAGGATATGGGTGGGTTCGTGGTCTAGTGCCGTCTCAAAGGCCATTTCAGTGTCTGTCCAATCTTTTGCGATAGGATCAACCGTGATCATGCGCTCACTGTTTTCACGCACCATTTGCCATTGCTGCTCTGTAATGGAGTCGAAATCTCCAACTGCTATATGAGGCTTTACGCCATGTTCAATTAAATACAGTGCTCCGCGATCGGCTGCGATAACCATATCATCCTGTCTAATTTCTTTGAGAAATTGAGGAGAGAGAGCCCCGCCTGTAAAAATCACAATGCGTTTCGTAGTCATTCCATTCATCCTTTCTATTAATGTAGAACGTATAACATCATTTCACAGTATTCGCGAATGCTCTCAGTATAAAACACAAAATGTGGTTGCACAATTTCAGTCCTCGCGGATACAATGGGTAGAGCGACATGGAGATGACTTGAAAAGTGAGGTTTGAACAGGTTGGACTTGCACATTTTTGAAGTGTTCAGCATTATAGGCACCGTTGCTTTTGCAATGTCTGGTGCTTTCGTAGCGATGGAAGAGGAATATGACATCTTGGGCGTGCTCGTATTGGGGCTGGTGACCGCCTTCGGTGGCGGGGTTGTTCGTAACGTACTGATTGGGGTGCCTGTTACTACGCTATGGAGTCAGGGTGGACTAATTATGCTAGCACTGGTATCTGTTGCTGTAGCCTTCTTGCTTCCGCTGAAGTGGATCGGTCACTGGAAGAGAACAGAAGCGCTATTTGATGCAATCGGACTGGCGGCGTTTGCCATCCAGGGTGGACTGTATGCTGCTAATATGGGACATCCCATCAGCGCGGTAATCGTTGCTGCAGTACTGACGGGGATCGGTGGAGGAATTATTCGTGATTTGCTTGCAGGCCGCAAGCCACTTGTCCTTCGCGACGAGATCTATGCGGTATGGGCCATGACAGCCGGATTTGTTATAGGTATGGGATGGTTTACCTCGAATGCGGGACTGTTGATATGTTTTGCAGCAGTTGTATTTTTCCGGATGTGTTCTGTACATTATAAATGGAAGCTTCCTCGCCGTTCCTTGGTAAGCGCAGAAGCAGTTCCATCACAGTCATCACAGTCATCACAGTCAGCGCTTAAGCGTACGTTAAGCAAGGGGGAGTAATCATGATTCGTGTTTTGTTTGTTTGTCTTGGTAACATATGTCGATCACCTATGGCAGAGGCGGTATTGCGTCACAAGATAGAGGAAAGAGGACTTCAGCACCTGATTCAGGTGGATTCGGCTGGCACAGGAGATTGGCATATTGGCAAGCCTCCGCATGAAGGAACGCGCAAGCTGCTGGATTCGTACCAAATTTCCTATGACAACATGGCTGCTAGGCAATTCGGAAGTGCTGACTTTGACCAATTTGACTATATCGTCTGCATGGATGATTCCAATGTTGCCAATGTGCGTAAGATAACTGGCGGAGCAGAGGCTGATATTATGAAATTTATGGATCTTCTGCCAAATGAATCCCTTCGGGAAGTGCCCGATCCATACTTTACAGGTAACTTTGAAGAAGTGTACAAGCTGGTAGAAGCGGGTTGCAATGTACTTTTGGAGCAAATTCAAAAAGATCATTCTCTTGCCTAATCCTAAGAAGTACAGGATTTGTTTCAACAAAGAGGTTATAGACAAGCAGGGGATTCCTGCTTTTTTTAAGTAGATAATTGTAAGCGTTATCAAATAAAGAGAAAAAAATAGCGGCCAGTACAGCCGCTTATAATATGAAGCACACTAGTTCTCTTGCAAGAAATACAACAAGGCTTCAGGCAGTTCCTTTTGCCAAAATCCCCATTGATGATGACCATCCTTTTCCCGATATGAGACGTGAGCACCGCGTTTTTCCAGCAAATCACGTGTGTCCCTGTTTAGCTGAACAAAATCATAAATGCCGGTATCCGCCTCAAAGGCAGTTTCCTGTAAACCGACGATCATCCAGATGGAAAGCCAGGACAAGTCTTCTTTCGCTGCATAGATTTCCTGGGAGGCAGAATAGAAGGCTCCAGACATGCTGATCACCCGTGTGAACAGATCCGGATAGAGCAGGGCCAGATGCAATGAAACACTGCCACCAAGGGAATCGCCAGCGAGAACGCGTTCCTGTGGAGAGCGTCTTACCGGATATTTCTCTTCAATAAAGGGAATAATCTCTTCAGCAAAGCATGAGGTATATGCTTTGAATCGATTACCGAATGGAGCATATTCCTGGGTTCGAACGGAGACATCAACCTGAACACCTACAATAATGAAAGGTTCAGCACCTTCATCCAGAATAATGCGGTTGGCAGTCGTAGCAATACGACCAAAGTTGAAGAATTCTTCGCCGTCCTGACAATAAACGACAGGGTAGCTGAGTAATTCGTTATAGCCTGGTGGGAGATAAATTCGAAGTGTGCGCTTTTCTCCAAGATAGCGGCTATCGATTTCTTCCTTAACAATCGTACGTTTCAAATAGCGGGAATCCGTCATAAAACGTCACCTTTCTCGGTTTATTTTTGCATTCGTCCGCGCAATACGGTAAGATTAACCTGGTGCGGGGATAGGTCAAACACGCAATCATGTATTATGCTGTTATACCAATATTAAGCCCCTGTTATACATACAATCCGGAAGGAAACATAAAAAAATTACGGATATCTTTGACGTATGCAGTGAAACAGGTGTATAATAATATTATAACAGCGGAACTTGATATTCAAATTTTTTGTTGAGGTGAAGAAAAAAATGAGCAAGGTTCCTTATGAAGTGTATACGGAGGATGTAGAAGCTCTGTCCGTGCTGTCTCCTGACGGCGAAATTGTAAACAAAGACATGATGCCTAAACTTTCCGACGATCAATTAAAAGAAATTATGTACCGCATGGTATTTACCCGTACTTGGGATGACCGTGCAGTAAACCTGGGCCGTCAAGGTCGTCTTGGTTTCTATGCTCCAGTATCTGGACAAGAAGCAACAATGGTTGGTAGTGAGTTTGCACTTGAGAAAGAAGACTTTATTGCTCCAGGCTATCGCGATATTCCGCAACTCGTGTGGCACGGACTTCCTCTTTATCAAGCATTCTTGTACTCCCGTGGACACCAACATGGTGGACAAATTCCTGATGGCGTTAACGTATTGATGCCGCAAATCATCATTGGTGCACAAATTCTGCACGCAATGGGTATTGCTATGGGTTATAAACTGAAGAAACAAAAGCAAGTTGTTATTACGTACACAGGTGATGGCGGTTCTTCTGAAGGTGACTTCTATGAAGGTCTGAACTACGCTGGTGTATACAAATTGCCAGTTATCTTCTTCGTACAAAACAATGGTTATGCCATCACAACTCCTTTTGCTAAACAAACAGCAGCTCTGTCCATCGCTCACAAAGCGGTAGCAGCAGGTATCAAAGGTGTTAAAGTTGACGGTATGGACATCTTCGCTGTTATCAAAGCGGTTCAGGAAGCTGCTGAACGTGGACGTAACGGAGAAGGCGCTACATTGATCGAAGCGGTAACTTACCGTTTCCGTCCTCACTCCCTTTCTGACGATGCTTCCAAATATCGTACTAAAGAAGAAGAGGCTGAATGGAGCGAAAAAGATCCAATCGCACGTTTCGCTAAGTATCTGGAGAAAAAAGGTCTTTGGACTGAAGAAGATACAGCTCGTGTGAAAGAAGAAGCAAAAGCTAAAGTAAATGAAGAGATCAAAAAAGCGGAAAAAACCGAGAAAATGACGATTTCAGGCTTGATCGACAGCATGTTCGAACAAACGCCTAAGCACTTGGAAGAGCAAAAAGCTGATTTCCAATAAGTTTTTTCCGATAAAGCATAAACATCCGGCGCCGGCTCTGGTGTCTCGGTATACATGTATGAATTCAAATGTGAACTGTCAATGTTTAAGGAGGAAATGAAGCAAATGGCACAATTGAACATGAAAGAAGCAATCCGTGATGCGCTTCGCGTTGAGTTGAAACGTGATCCTAACGTTCTGCTTTTCGGTGAAGACGTAGGTAATGTAGGCGGCGTTTTCCGTGTAACGGAAGGTCTGCAAAAAGAGTTTGGCGAAGAGCGTGTATTTGATACTCCGCTGGCTGAGTCCGCTATTGGTGGTTTGGCTGTAGGTTTGGGTATTCAAGGCTTCCGTCCGGTAGCTGAAATCCAATTCGTAGGTTTCATCTTCGAAGCACTTGACCAAATGGTAGTGCAGGCTGCTCGTATGCGTTTCCGCTCCGGCGGAAAATACAATTCTCCAATCGTATTCCGTACACCATTCGGTGGCGGTGTAAAAGCGGCAGAATTGCATACAGATTCTCTGGAAGGTTTGCTCACGCAAACTCCGGGTATTAAAGTAGTAGTTCCTTCTAACCCTTACGATGCAAAAGGTCTGATGATCGCTTCCATCCGCGACAACGATCCTGTATTCTTCATGGAGCACTTGAACCTGTACCACGCTTTCCGTGCAGAAGTGCCTGAAGAAGACTACGTTGTTGAACTGGGTAAAGCAAACGTTGTTCGTGAAGGTTCCGACGTTACGATCATCACTTACGGTATGATGGTTCATACTTCCGTTAAAGCAGCGGAAGAGCTTGAAAAACAAGGAATCAAAGTTGAAGTCATCGACCTTCGTACGATCAGCCCGATCGACATCGATACTGTTGTTGCTTCCATTAAGAAAACAAATCGTGCAATTGTTGTACAAGAAGCTCAAAAGAGCGCAGGTGTTGCAGCTGAAGTCATTGCCCAAATCAATGAAAAAGCGATTCTTCACCTGGAAGCTCCGGTTCTGCGTGTAGCTGGTCCGGACACTGTATATCCATTTGCACAAATTGAAGATACATGGCTGCCTAACCCAGCACGTATTGTTGCTGCGGTTAACAAAGTCGTAAATTTCTAATTTGATCATCTGACATGCCGCAAGGCGCAGTATGGTGATTCACATCGCAGCACAGGCTGCACTGTAAACAGCCATTAGCCCCTTGATTGACAGTTATTTGCATTAGCGGTAACAGTTAGTTCTTGGAGCTAAGGGTTGTTTTCAGGATTGAGCACATAATCAAGGAGGTTTTTCAGTTGGCTAAATTTGAATACAAATTCCCTGAACTAGGCGAAGGCCTTCACGAAGGCGAAATCATCAAGATGCACATCAAAGTCGGGGACAAAGTAACTGACGACGATATCATCATGGAAGTACAAAACGACAAAGCGGTAGTAGAAGTACCTTGTCCGGTTAACGGAACAGTTACTGAAGTATTCGCTAAAGACGGTCAAATCTGTCACGTTGGTGAAGTAGTTGCTGTTATCGATGCAGAAGGCGAACTGCCTGAGCAAGACGACGCTCCTGCTGGCGACCAAGGTGCACAAGAGAAAGACGCAGCTCAAGGCGGAGCTGACACTAGTGGTTCTTCTGCAGCAGCTTCCAGCTCGGATGCAGCTCAAGAAGGCGGCAACAACAGCGTTCCGGCAGTACCTGCCAAGGACGTTCTGGCAACTCCAAGCGTGCGCAAATTTGCTCGTGAGCAAGGTGTAGACATCGCTCAGGTTAACGGCACTGGAAACAACGGTAAAGTAACCAAAGAAGATGTTGAATCCTTCAAAAATGGTGGTGGCCAATCCGCAGCAGCTTCCGCAGCTCCTGCTCAAGAAGAGAAAAAATCCGCAGCACCAGCAGCGGCAGCAGCTGACCAACGCCTTGAAGAAGAGCGCGTACCATTCAAAGGTATCCGTAAAGCAATCTCCAATGCTATGGTTAAATCGGCTTACACTGCACCTCACGTTACAATCATGGACGAAGTGGACGTAACCGAGTTGGTTGCTTTCCGTACTCGCATGAAACCAATCGCAGAGAAAAAAGGAACGAAAGTTACTTATCTGCCGTTCATCGTTAAAGCATTGGTTGCAGCTTCCCGTCAATTCCCTGCTCTGAATGCAATGATTGATGAAGAAGCTAACGAAATTGTTTACAAAAAATACTACAACATCGGTATCGCAACAGATACAGATAACGGCTTGATCGTTCCTGTTATCAAAGATGCTGATCGCAAATCCATCTGGATGATCGCTGATTCCATTCGTGATCTGGCAGCTCGTGGCCGTGATGGCAAATTGAGCGCTAACGAAATGAAAGGAAGCACAATTTCCATCAGTAACATCGGTTCTGCTGGCGGTATGTTCTTCACTCCGATCATCAACTTCCCTGAAGTTGCAATCCTCGGAACTGGACGTATCAGCGAAAAAGCGGTTATCAAAGACGGCGAAGTTGTTGCAGCTCCTGTAATGGCTCTTTCCTTGAGCTTTGACCACCGTATCATCGATGGCGCAACAGCACAAAACTTTATGAACTACATTAAACAGCTGCTCGCTAACCCTGAGCTGCTTGTTATGGAGGTGTAAGATATGGTAGTAGGCGACGCTTCTCTCAATATCGACACATTAGTAATTGGTGCGGGTCCTGGCGGCTATGTAGCTGCCATCCGCGCTGCTCAACTAGGCCAAAGCGTATTGATTGTAGACAAATCCGAGCTTGGTGGCGTTTGTTTGAACCGTGGATGTATCCCATCCAAAGCCCTGATCTCTGCTGCACACCAATATGAAAATGCACTTCACGGTGAAGCATTCGGTATTTCTGCTGAAAACGTAAAAGTGGACTTCGGCAAAACTCAAGAATTCAAAAACGGCGTTGTTAAGAAAATGACTGGCGGCGTAGCTGGTTTGCTTAAAGGCAACAAAGTTGAAGTTTTCAACGGTGAGTGCATGTTCATCAACGAAAACGAAGCGCGTGTATTCAACGATCACGAATCTCCGCGTTACAAATTCAAAAATGCAATCATTGCAACAGGTTCCCGTCCAATCGAACTGAAGCCTTTCCCATTCGGCGGACGCATTCTGTCTTCGACAGAAGCATTGAACCTGCCTGAAGTACCGAAAAGCCTGATCGTTATCGGTGGCGGTTATATCGGTGCTGAGCTTGGTCAAATGTACTCCAAATTCGGTGCTAAAGTAACGATCATCGAAGGTTTGGATACTGTACTGCCAGGATTCGATAAAGACATGACTAGCCTTGTGGCTAAAAACATGAAGAAAACAGGCATCGAAATCGTAACGGGTGCAAAAGCTGAAAGTGCTGAGCAAACGGACAAAGATGTAACTGTTAAATATTCCGTAAATGGTGAGTCCAAAGAAGTAACTGCAGACTACCTGCTTGTTACTGTTGGACGTCGTCCAAACACGGATGGTGAGCTTGGTTTGGACCTGATCGGTGTTGACGTTGACGAGCGTGGATTCGTTAAAGTTGACCACCAAGGCCGCACTAGCATTCCTCACATCTTCGCAATCGGTGATATCGTATCCGGTTTGGCACTTGCCCACAAAGCTTCTTATGAAGGTAAAGTGGCTGCTGAAGCAATCGCAGGACAACCATCTGTAGTTGACTACAAATGTATGCCAGCTGTTGTATTTACAGATCCAGAGTGCTCCAGCGTAGGTTACACTGAAAAAGAAGCCAAAGAAAAAGGCTACAAAGTTAAAGCAGGTAAATTCCCTTATGCGGGTAACGGCCGTGCAGTATCTTTGAACCATGCTGAAGGCTTCGTGAAAATCGTAGCTGACGAAGAAAGCGGCCTTGTACTTGGTTGCCAAATCGTTGGTCTGGAAGCTTCCAACCTGATTGCTGAGCTTGGTCTTGCAATCGAAATGGGTGCTACTCTGGAAGATCTGGCTCTGACTATTCACGCTCACCCAACTTTGGGCGAAATCGTGATGGAAGCTGCGGAACTGGTTATGGGTCACCCGATCCACATCATTTCCCGCTAATATCGTCTAAGCTTCGGACTCGTCCGGCATCATACGTAAATCAAGAGGTGAATAGCGCTAACGCGTTATTCGCCTCTTTTTTTTGAGTGTAGAAGGCTTCCGTAGAGTTATATCATGTACATTGTGTTGTAAACATGGGCAAAATTGAATGTGTTTTCAACTCTTTTTCCATCGTGCACAGTGTGATAAACTGTTAAGATGATCAGTCACGATGGTACTCAGACCAATCTGGAACTGAGTGGCAACATATATAGAGATGCGAGGGGAAATCAACTTGAAAAACTATCTCGATTTATTACAAGATATATTGCATAACGGTGTTCATAAAGGGGATCGTACCGGAACGGGCACACAATCGGTGTTTGGCAGACAGCTTCGTTATAATCTGTCCGAAGGCTTTCCGCTTGTAACCACGAAGCGAATCCATCTTAAATCCGTCATTCATGAACTTTTATGGTTCTTAAGTGGGGATACGAATATTGCCTATCTGAAAGAAAACGGAGTGAAAATCTGGGACGATTGGGCAGACGAGAATGGTGATCTAGGCCCGGTTTACGGTTCGCAGTGGAGAACATGGGAAGCACCAAATGGGGAGAAAATTGATCAGATTTCAGCAGTTATCGATTCGATTAAAAATAACCCGGATTCACGCCGGCATCTGGTAAGTGCATGGAACGTGGCAGAGATTAACAACATGAAGCTTCCGCCTTGTCATTTTGCGTTTCAATTTTACGTGGCGGAGGGTAAATTATCCTGTATGCTTACGATGCGCTCCGTGGATACGTTCCTGGGGTTGCCATTTAATATTGCCAGCTACGCGTTACTGACACATATGATTGCCCAGCAGTGTGACCTTGAAGTGGGAGATTTCATCTGGTCGGGTGGCGATGTACACATTTATTCAAATCATGTGGAGCAAGTGAAAACACAGCTCGAGCGTGAGCCATTCGCGCTGCCTAAGTTGATCATTAAACGTAAGCCGGATTCGATTTTTGATTATAAGTTTGAGGATTTTGAGTTTGAGAACTATCAGCATCATCCGGGGATCAAAGCTCCAATTGCGGTATAAGCAGACTCGAAGAAGGAGTGTAGCATTTTGAGTATTGAACTTGTGTGGGCTATGGGTGAAAATGGTGTTATTGGCTTGAATAACTCCATTCCATGGCGATTGCCCAAAGATATGGCTTTTTTTAAGCGTCGTACGTTAAATAAAACGATTATTATGGGTCGCAATACATGGGAATCCTTTGGTGGTAAGCCGCTCCCGCAGCGCCGGAATATTGTGGTCACCAGAGATCTGAACTACAAGGTAGAGCAGGCAGAAGTGGTGCATTCCATTGAAGAAGGTTTGGAGGCTACCAAAGGAGAGGAATTATGTGTAATCGGTGGCTCACAGGTATACCGTGAGTTCCTCCCGCTGGCGGACCGATTAGTGGTTACCAGGATCCATGAGGAATTTGAGGGAGATACCTTTTTCCCGGATGTGGATTGGTCCGAATGGGAGCTGAAGGAGCAGATTGAGGGCGAGCAGGATGAGAAAAATGTGTACGCCTATACGTTTGAGTTTTATGAACGCAAACGCTGAAGCTAACCTGTAAGAGTTGATAATTCATTAGAAATTTGATGTGTGGAAATGAAAAATAGAAAAGGCGCTGATTGACGAAATATACGTGAATAGCGTCTTTTTTTTATTATTTTTAAAAATGTAGGTTGCCCTCTGCCATGATTTGCGGTTTACACGAATATAACATTTGTAACCATGAGAAATTGGAGCTCAAAATTAAGCTTTTCAACATAATTGGTAAAAAAGTATAAAAGTTATGGGCATTTACCGTTGTAAAGCCCTAAATTCGAGTGAATATTCGGAATTGGGAGGTGTGTAGGGTTGAATTGCTTGATTTTAATGGCAAATTAGCTCACATTTACATGACGCTCTTTTTGTTTTTCGACATAATAAACGTTAGATCAGACTTTTGATCATTATTTTCAGCTCCAAAATAAGGGTATTGACCACAGGTAAACCTGACGATATGATGTATAAAATACAAATAATTATGCGGATAATCCATTTAATATTCAGTTGTCGAAATGCTACTATAATTGAAATATCTTTGAGAAGTTTTTGTGATACAATAGACAAAAAACTCAGCATGAGTAATCCATTTCATATAGAACCATGCCAATGAAAGGATTAAGACGAGAACGGATGGGGGAAAACGTAAGATGTCTACACCTACTGGATTTATGGAATACAAACGGCAGCTGCCTGCGGACAGGGAGCCGGCTGAGCGGATTAAGGATTGGGAAGAGTTTCATAAACATATGGCTGAAGAAGAGCTCAGAACACAAGGTGCACGATGCATGGATTGTGGTACCCCGTATTGCCATACAGGTATAGATATGATTGGCGGAACGTCGGGCTGTCCTGTGCATAACCTGATTCCGGAATGGAATAATCTTGTATATCGCGGATTGTGGAGAGAAGCGCTGGATCGTCTGCACAAAACAAATAATTTTCCGGAGTTTACAGGTCGTGTCTGTCCAGCTCCATGTGAAGGGTCTTGTACCGTTGGCCTGATCGGCCAGCCGGTTACCATCAAAACGATTGAAGAAGCTATTATCGAAAAAGGATTCGAAGAAGGCTGGGTGGTTCCCCAACCTCCGGAGAAACGCACAGGTAAGCGTGTAGCGGTCGTTGGTTCTGGCCCTGCAGGTCTTGCAACGGCAGCTCAGTTGAACAAAGCAGGCCATACGGTAACTGTATATGAGCGTTCGGACCGTGTCGGTGGTTTGCTGATGTATGGTATTCCTACAATGAAACTGGACAAAAAAGTGGTGCAGCGTCGTGTGGATCTGCTTGAAGCGGAAGGCGTTCAGTTCGTGACAAACACCGAGATTGGCAAGGATATTCCTGCTCAGCAATTGGTGGACGAGTATGATGCAGTCGTGCTGTGTGGTGGCGCTACGAAGCCGCGGGAGTTCAATATTGAAGGAAGCGACTTGAAAGGCGTACATTACGCGATGGACTTCCTGAATGGCAGTATCAAAAGTTACCTGGATTCCAACCTGGAGGACGGAAACTACATTTCTGCAAAAGATAAAGACGTTATCGTTATTGGTGGTGGAGATACTGGTTCGGACTGTGTGGCTACATCGCTCCGTCACGGTTGTCGTACCGTAACTCAATTTGGTACACATACCCAAGCACCAATGGAACGTGATCGTATTAACAACCCTTGGCCGCAATTCCCTAACGTTTATACATTGGACTATGCACAAGAGGAAGCCAAAGCATTGTTCGGGCAAGATCCGCGTGAATTCTCCATCATGACAACCAAATTTGTTGGAGATGAAGAGGGCAACCTCAAAGAGCTGCATACGATTCAAATCGAGCGTATTGTCGATGAAACAGGTCGTAAGATCTACCAGCCAATCTCTGGAACAGAGCGCGTTTTCCCGGCACAAATGGCAATGATCGCGATCGGGTTTGATGGTCCGGAGCAAACGCTGGTTGAACAGCTGGGACTTGCGACAGATCGTCGGACCAATGTTAAAGCTCGCTACGGCAAATACAATACCAATGTGGATAAAGTATTCGCTGCAGGTGACATGCGTCGCGGACAAAGTCTGGTTGTGTGGGCAATCAATGAAGGACGCGAAGCCGCTCGTGAGGTAGACAAATACCTGATGGGTGCCACCGTTCTTGCTTAATTTGTAATAAGCAATAATTTCATAAATTATATCGGAATAAAAGATGTGATACAAAAAACAACTCTCGCTTATAGTGGGAGTTGTTTTTTTATTTCATAACTCTATTGCACAGCAAATAATTTGGGCTAGTGTGCGGTATAGCATTGCTTTTTAAGTCGTAAAGATTTATTATTAGATTATAATAATTATAAATAAGACAACAAATGACATTGTTAAATAGAGAATTTAAATCCGGAGGTGCGACAGCTATGGCAAGAAACCGGGAGAAGTCCATTTCAGAACAAATATTTGACATTAAAAAGCAATTGGTAGACAAAGGATATAAATTGACACAACAACGTGAAGTGACGGTACGTGTGCTGCTTGAACATGAAAAGGATCATTTCAGTGCTGAGGAAGTGTTTCTGCTGGTGAAGGAGCAGTTTCCTGAGATCGGCCTGGCAACCGTATATCGGACACTAGAGCTGCTAAGTGATCTTCAGGTTGTAGAGAAAATTAATTTTGGAGATGGTGCTGCACGCTTCGATCTGCGGAGTACAGATGGCTCCCATCATCACCATCATTTGATCTGCACAGAGTGCGGAACCGTGGAAGAAATTATGGAAGATGGGTTGCTCCGTCTGGAGCAGCAGATTGAACGTCAATACGGATTTGCCGTGACGGATCATCGTCTTGACTTTCAGGGGGTATGCAGGGAATGCCGGGAAAAGCAGGCCATAAATGAACAAGCTGCAGGCTAATTGTTCCACGGAGGATGCTCCCGGAATCAAAATCTGATATAATAGGATTCAGAAGCAAGGGGCTTCCGTGGGCGGAAGGCCCCTTTTTGCCGTCATGCGGACGGTGAAGGAGGAGAGATGGACGGATGAAGACATTGGTTATAGCGGAAAAGCCTGATATGGGTCGAACCATTGCCGCCGTCATAGAACCAAGAGCCAAGAACAATCGCAGTTATCTTGAAGGTGAGCATTATATTATCACTTGGGCGATTGGTCATCTGCTCGGGCTTGCTGAACCGGATGCATATGATACGAAATACAAACGATGGAATATTGCGGATCTGCCCATTATTCCGGATCAGTTCAAAATCGTGCCGAATCCCAGAACAAAAGATCAGCTGAAGATCATTGGAGAGCTTGCCAAACGAGCATCATCGATCGTAAATGCATGTGATGCCGGGCGTGAAGGCCAGTATATTTTTGCATTGATTCAACAGCAGTTGAAGCTGCGTCAGCCGGTTAAACGACTATGGATTTCGGACCTGACTGCTGAGAGCATTAAACGTGGCTTTGACGGGCTTAAGGATGCATCAGAGTTCGAAAATCTGACTCATGCTGCTCGCGCCCGAAGTGAGGCCGATTGGCTGATTGGCATGAATGCATCACGTGCCTTTACGACTCGGCATAACGCGCTGTTATCTGTGGGGCGTGTACAGACACCCGTTCTTGCGTTGATCTATGATCGGGAAATGGAGATTGAAGCATTTCAATCACAGACATTTTATGAAGTCGCCGCATGGTTCCGTCAGGAGGGTGTAGAGTACAGAGGTTTACGCCAAGGAGACAAGCTCACAGACGCGGAGGCTGCTGAAGCGATAGCGAGCAGTGTGAAGGGCAAGACCGGACATATTACCAAGTATGAGGCGAAGCAAACGAAGGAGTATCCGTACAGACTATATGATCTGACTCTGCTGCAGCGTGAAGCCAATGCCAAGTATGGGTATGGAGCGAAGAAGACACTGGACATTGCACAGGCCTTGTACGAGAAACACAAGGTTATTTCCTATCCGCGGACGAATTCCAACTATGTTACGGAACAGAATATTGAGGGTATGCACAAAACATTAAACCTGATGAAGAATGGGCCCTATAGTGAACTGGCCATTGGTGCAAAACCTGAATTGGTTCATAAGAATAACAAGGGAGTCTGCAATCCCTCCAGGGTAGAAGATCACCATGCCATTTTACCTACGTTAAAAAGGCCAGGTACCTTATCGAAGGATGAGCAGAACATCTACGACCTGATCGTGAGAAGGTTTTTGTCTCATTTCTATCCGCCTGCAGAGTATAAACAGCATACCGTACTGACTGAAGTTGAGCAGCATCAGTTCAAAACTTCTGTGAAGGAGCTGCTGTCACTCGGATGGAAAGTCGTTCTGCCTTCTACAGATCAAGAGCAGAATGGCTCGGGAAAGAAAAAAACGAAGAAGAACAATAATGAGGAAGAAGAATCCGAAGAATGGACGGATAAGTCGTTCTCTGTGCAGCCAGAGCTTCCAGTGCAGTGTAGCAAGAGCGAGTTCAAGGAGAAAGCAACCCAACCTCCCAAAAGTTATACGGAGGGAACTTTGCTGAAAGCGATGGAAAGTGCGGGGAAGCAGATCGAAAACGAGGAACTGCGAGATGCCATGAAGGACAGCGGTCTGGGCACGCCAGCAACACGAGCTGCAACCATCGAGCGGCTCAAAAATGTTGGTTATATCACGATGCAGGGGAAAAAGATGCAGTTGACGTTAAAAGGCCGAACAGCGATCGAATTGATTCGGCGAGCCGGAGTTGATTTGTTAACCTCTCCGGAGATGACTGGACAATGGGAGAGAAGATTGTATCAGATCTCCAAAGGGGAAGCCGGTCAGGACAAATTTATGGAGAACGTTAAGAAATTCACCATGTCCATCATTGATAAGGTGCGTGTACAAGCCCCTGCACCTGCAGATGCCTTTGGTGAAGATTCACGCGGGGGACGTGGCAAAGGCAAGGGAGCAAAATCCTCAAAATCAGGAACGAAAACAACAGCGAGAACAGCAGCATCAGCTGCCAAATCATCACGGCAGTCTTCAGGATCTGTCTCCAAATCGAGTAACACAGCAGTCTCAGTAGCAAAGACTGCATCTGCGAGCTCGGCAAATGCTGGTGTTCGTGAGCCCTTGGCATCTTGTCCCTCGCCGGGATGCACCGGTCAGATTATTGAGGGGAAAAAAGGCTATGGGTGTACGCGGTTTAAGGAAGGCTGTGGGTTTGTCATCTGGAAAGAGTACGTTGGCAAAAAAATAACCAGTACGATGTTAAAGTCTTTAATTGAGAAAGGAAGCACACAGGTGCTGTCTTTCAAACGTAAGGACGGGAGTACGGTTAAGGCCCGGATCATCCTGCAGGATCAATCTTCGGGCAAGCTGTCAGCTGAAAGGCAGGAGTCATAGAATCGAGTGAACGAATGAATCGAATAAAGAACGAACTAATAATTATCACCGATGTACGCAAAAAAGGACCCTTAACCAAGGGTCCTTTTTTGTTGCTGTTGTTGAATATTTTCATGTATGATCTTCGGAACCTCTTCGAGAGCGGTGATGGTGTACATCGTCGTCTCCGGATTGGGCTGAAGTTCAACAATGTTATACTGCCATTCATTTGGTTGTTTGATATATATGCTGTGGATTCCAGCCGTAACCGCTGGCAAAATATCCGTGCGTAATGAGTTTCCGATCATCCATGTTGTTTTGCGGTCGAAGGGGCCAGAAGATAAAATGCCTTCAAGTGCTTCGACGTTCTTATGCTGCCTAATATAGATACGGTCATCGAAATAAGCGGATAACTTCATCTGATCAATCTTCCGTTGTTGAATCACCGTTTCGCCTCCGGTATACAGATAGAGGGCATGTCCGGCTGATTGCAGGCTTTCCAGTGTTTCAACCATATGAGGGTAAGGTTCAACCTCCCGATCATATACACTCATGCCAAGCTTAGTGAGGAACGTTTCTTCTTCAGTGGAAGTGGCTCTTGCATATTTCTGAGAGAAATAGCGATACGTATCAATAAGAGACTGTGGAAAATGGTGACTGGCGAATCCGACCTGGTTCACACCGGTCACGTCAATCTCCAGTTGTTTATCACGAATGTCCTGAACGGTTAATGCATGTTTGTCAAACCACTCCTGCATGTTCTCGAAGAATTCACCGAGGACTAAGTTGAAATATTTGTTGCAATAGACGAGCGTATCGTCCAGATCGAAAATGATATGCTGTTTAATCGTGTTCATTTCAAAATCACTCCTTGCAGCCGGCAACTCCAGTTACATCCTCATTTATATGCGAATATAGGATTCCAGGAACATGTTCAATTCAGACACGCCATCCGGCCGGATACTGTATTTCTCTTTGCGGTTACTGCCGAGCAGATGGGTTCGCAGCAAACCTGCGACACGTAGCGCCATAACCTGATCTTTAACCATGTCTTCGTCTTTGTTCAATTCTTCACACATCTCCGCAAGCGACTTTGGCTCATCAGATACGTAACGAAGCAAGCGAAGGCGTTCGGGATCAGCCAATGCATGTGTAAAACGCAGCAGACAGGTTGGCGGCTGATCTTCATTCTCTTCAGGAGTATCAACCGGGTATTGCATAATCATCATGCCTTCGTAGAAGCAGTAAATATTAATCGGACGGTTATGTACTGTGGGGAATAGAATCACTTCATCTAATCCGGGCATTGGCTCCACAATAACACCTGCTGTAGCATATTCGATAAGCAGTTCAGGTCCCATTTTCTCCAAAAGAATTCGCTTCTCATGAGCGTCTTCTTCCAGCCAGGTGCGATAATCGTCACTTATATTCTGACAGTAATGCTGGTCCCAGAGACGTAGAAGCGGCACGTAACTGTCCCGAATACGATTTGTTTCTTCTATAGTAATACTCGGCAGAAGAGGAGATACACGTGCAAACAATTCCTCTGCAGGCAGACTCGCAAGCATATGAAGAAAATCCTGATTCTCTGAAGAGCAGGTCCGGTAGGCAGCCCATGCGAACAAAACATCAAAATCATCAAAAGGCCAAGTCGACGCAGGTGCCAGAGCAGCACGTACGTTGGAACTTAGTTTGCCTTCCACTTCAAGAATCCATTCGGGGCCAACATCCAGATGTTGAATCCATTTTTTCGTGACATATACAAGAAAACTGTTCAGCATTTCATATATCGGTGAAACATCAATCTTGACATGATAAGTCATAACGATGCAGAATCCTCCCGTCACATCTAAATGTACGCAGCGACTTATGTACTATTATGGCTTGTTTTGCAGGGCGTTGTCCACTATAATGTTCAAGTCCGGGGCAAATGTACCGGTGAAGCAGCGCTTTATCATATGAATATGAATAACATGCGAAAAGTCGTCAGCGATGGCGATTTTTCTTTTGGTTGTCCGCAGGAGGAATGAAATTCGTGTCATCTATTAATGTCGCAAAATCATCAAATTCTACATCCAACTATTTCATCCTGATCATCGTTATAGTTGTAGCAGGGATTAGCCAGGGATTATTGCTTCCCGTACTATCCATTTTTCTGGAGCAAAAAGGGGTATCACCAGGGTTGAATGGCCTTAATGCAGCAGCGCTGTATGTAGGTTCCTTTGCAATGACTCTGGTCGCTGAACGGCTGCTCGGAGCGGTTGGTTTTAAAAAGCTGATTGTCGGCGGCCTGCTATTTGTTATGTTTCCCCTGATTCTTTTTCCGTATTTACCGGATATTAAAATATGGTTTATTCTTCGTCTTGTCGTTGGTATAGGCGATAGTGCTTTACATTATGCTGCTCAGCTCTGGGTCCTTCTCGTGACGGCACCCGAAAAGAGAGGTCGTTACATATCCCTATATGGCATGTCCTACGGACTTGGCTTCAGTATCGGGCCTTTGGGCATCAAGCTGCTCCGATTTGGCGAGGCAGTGCCGTTCTGGGTTCTTTTCGTTTGTATGGGGGCTGTGCTCCTGCTTGTATTAATGAAGCTTCCTGATACCAAACCGGAAAAAGCAGAGCATGGTCAGCTTCCGGAACACCGATTCCGTCGTAGCTGGGCCTGGGCATGGTATGCATTAATACCAGCTCTACTTTATGGCTATATGGAAGCCGGGATGAACAGCAATTTTCCGGTATATGGATTGCGGATTGGTTTAGACGCCAATCAGATCTCATCTTTACTGCCGTTTGTGGGAATTGGAGGATTGTTTCTGCAGCTGCCTCTGGGCATCCTCAGCGACCGCTTTGGACGTAAAAAAGTGTTAATGTCTGCTGGTATTGCAGGCGGGGTTATGTTCATGCTGGTACCTGTAGCCGGAACTCACTTCTGGTGGACGCTGGTATTACTGACCGTAGCAGGTGGGCTGGTAGGGTCCTTTTTCTCACTTGGACTTGCCTATGCAGCAGATATTTTGCCAAAGGCACTTCTTCCTGCAGCAAACGTCGTGGCCTCGTTCCATTTTACGATAGGCAGTATTCTGGGGCCGAATTTGGGTGGTCAGATGATCAATTGGATCTCACCCGGGAGCATGTTTATCCTGCTTGGTTGTTTTTATTTGCTTTTTGGTGCCGCAGGTGTCCTGTTCCAACATAAACCAAGTTCTCATTCTGTGTTAAAATAGAAGCTGGTGTTCGCATGGAAATTGATGTCCATTTCCGAGTACACTATATAGTAGGGAAAAACATGGACAAGAGGAGACATCGCGATGATCAGAGTTGAGAATTTGAGTAAATCCGTTGGAGCGGACCGTGTTCCGGTTCTGCGGGATATACGATTTGATATGCAGCAAGGTGAAATGATCGCAGTAGTCGGTTCAAGCGGCAGCGGAAAAAGCATGCTGCTCAAGTGCCTGGCCATGATGGAGAAATGGGATGGCGGCCGATTTACGGTTGACGGTGTCGAAATTTTGAAAGAAGGCTGGTCCGGCAAACGGAAAATTAAGCGTGAATGGGCATACTTGGAACAGAATCCTCAGCTCTATCCTAGAAAGTCAGCACTCAAAAACGTATTAATTGGTCGGTCTGGTCAGACGCCTTGGTGGAGAATGGTGACTGGAATGGTCCGTTCCGATGATTATATGGGTGCCATGGATTATCTTGAAGGACTCGGTCTTTTGGATAAAGCTCATCAAACCGCAGAAAAACTAAGCGGCGGTGAGAAGCAGCGTGTAGCGATTGCCCGTGCACTCGCCCATGGGGCCAAAGTCATTCTCGCGGATGAACCAGTAATTGGGCTTGACCCACATACTGCCGATACCGTTCTTGAGACACTGCGGAAACTATGCGAAGAGGAACGGGCAACCGTTATTGCCGTTTTACCAATCGAGATGGCGGAGAAGCATGCAGCTCGCATCTGGGGTCTTGCAGAAGGCAAGATTGCCTTTGATATACGTGGACGTAGACTGACACAGAAGGAAAAAAACATGATTTAAACTATTGAAATGAGTGATGAAATTGCTTAACTCAAGATGGGGGCGCCTGTTAGCGTGTGGAGCAGTGACGGTGGTGCTCGGCTCCGTTCTTAGCGGATGTACGGTCATAAGCGACCCCAAGGGCTTGATGAAGAAACCCATGCTGTCCACGGACAAACAAAAATTGTTTTACGTTGTTCAGAAGGAGCAGCCGCCAGAGAGCAATCTGATTCGTCCCAAAGACATGAACAATACCAGCATGATTCGTGTTGAAGATCTCGACGGGGACGGAACGCGCGAAGCTATCGTATTTTACGAAACACCCAATGAGAATGTGCGTATCCACGGCATGCTTCTGGAGGAACAGGGAGATACGTGGGTTAAGAAACTGACGTTTGACGTTCCGGGAAGTGAATTGCAATCCTTTAAAGTGTTGGATATCACGAACGATGGGAACCCGGATATCATACTCGGTGTGAGTCTGCAAGAGCAAAAAGCACTGACGGCGTATTCATATAATGGCGGTGCACTTGAGCAGGTATTGGGTGGAGTACCTTATAACCAGTTTATTATTGATGATCTGCAAGGTAACACACTGGACCTGAATGGGGATGGAAAAAGCGATTTTGCCATTGTAGCCCTAAATAACAGTGGGTTTGCAAGTGTAGCGTTGTATCAGTATGACGAAGGCAGCTTTAAGGAAGTTGATCGGCTGCAGACCGATTATACCGTTAAAGAGATCTACAATGCACTTGGAGGAGAAATCGCCAAGGATAAGATGGGTATTGTGCTGGACGCAGAGCTGGATGACCGCAGTTCTTTCTCACAACTGATCTATGTGAAGGATAACAAACTGGTAAATGCCTTCAAATCACCTGATCAAACCTATAGAGATGACAAAATTTTAAGCGGTGATTTCAACAATGATGGTATTATTGAGTTTGGACTAAAGGAAACGCCAAAAGGCTGGGAACATTACGTGTTTGATTCCCGCATGTGGTTTTATACCTTTTATCAATGGGATGGCAAGGATGGAAAGGAATTTGTCTCATTCCAGTACCGTGATGATGCCAATCTGTTTCATTTAAACTTAAAACCTGAGTGGTACGGCAAGATTACAATCGACACCAAATCGGAAAAGGAAAAATATATTCGATTTAAAATGATTGACACGGATGAAACCGTGGGTGAAATTAAATATTTCACGCTTTCTCAGTGGGAACAGGACAAAGGAAAGAGATGGAAAGAAATTACCCGAACAAACGACCGGGTGATTGCTTCACGTAATGCGCAGGATAGTAATGATGGATTACTTGATAATATGTCTCAGCTGAACAGAAAGGGAGAACTAAATGAGTAAAGTACTTATTCTTGAGGATGAAGAATCCATCCGCAGTTTTATCGTTATCAATTTGAAGAGAAACGGGTTCGAAGTGCTTGAAGCAGGAGATGGGCATGAAGCACTTCGCATCTTGCAAACTGTACCAGATATTGACCTGGCTCTTCTTGATGTCATGGTACCTGGAATTGACGGTTTTGAAGTGTGTCGGCGCATCCGTGAAACCAATGAACGTTTGGGCATCATTTTCTTGACGGCCAAGGTTCAGGAACAGGACAAGGTATATGCTCTTTCTGTTGGAGCAGACGATCATGTAAGCAAACCATTTAGCCCAACTGAACTGATCGCACGAATTCAATCCTTGCTGCGCAGAGTAAATGTGCATCGGGAGACTGCAGCTAAGGTCACATTCCAATCGGGGCCGTTTTCTCTTGATTTGATCTCCAAACAATTTAAAAAACAAAATGAATTGATTGAATTGACTCCAACCGAATTTTCACTTATTCAATTCTTCCTGGAAAAAGAGAATACACCACTTAGCCGTGATTTGCTCCTGGATCATGTATGGGGCAAGGAATATATGGGAGATCCCAAAATTGTGGATGTGAACATTCGCCGCTTACGCCAGAAAATCGAGAATAATCCTTCCGAACCTGAATACCTGCAGACTGTATGGGGTCACGGTTATAAATGGAAGGGCCGGGAGCAATGATTAAAAAAGGCATCACCAGGCAGATCGTACTACATTATTTTTTCGTAGTTCTGCTTGCTCTGTTATTGGTGGAATTTATTTTTATGCTTGCGGTGCAGCGGTATTATTACGAGAGTATCTACAATACCATCAGCTCTCATATTTCCATGTCAAAAGACTTTTTGGAGCCCATCGCCCGCGAGGATAATGCGGATAATGGTAATCTGTCGAAGTTGCTTTCGAACCTGGAACTATCCAGCACAGAGCTCGAAATTCTTGATCTCAATGGACGAGTTCTTGCCAGCTCTGCGGCCTTCGAGTCTGACCGGGCTGTAATGCAGACAAGTGATATCATGCAGGCCATAAATGGCAATACGGGACGGTGGGTAGGCAGACAACCGGGCACCGGTGAGCAAGTCATGGCCGTTTCGCACAAACTTGATCTGGGTGGGGAGAATACGTACATTGTTAGATATCTGACTTCACTCGAAAATGTAAACTCGAAGCTGCTTGTCATGGGATTGCTTGCCGTTGCCGTCGGGATTGCCGTTATGGCTATTGTTCTGATTATCAGCATTGGTATGGCGAACTCCATCGTCCGTCCCATTAACAATATTACCGCGGTATCTGCCCAGATGGCGAGAGGACGTCTGGATGTCAGAGTCAAAGGGAACTATAAGCATGAACTTGGTGAACTGGCATCCACACTGAATTTTATGGCTCATGAGATTGTTCGCAGTAACCAGATCAAGGATGATTTTATCTCATCCATTTCTCATGAGCTCAGAACACCACTGACTAGCATTAAAGGCTGGAGTGAAACGCTGGATTCAGGCGGATATGATCCGGATGAGACACGTATTGGCATGAGCATTATCTCGAAAGAAACAGAACGCTTAATCGGGCTGGTTGAAGAGATGCTGGATTTCTCCAAACTGCAGCAAAATCAGATGAAGCTGGTCAAAGGTACGGTCAGCATTCGTGAGATTGTGCAGGAAACGATGTTGAACGTTTGGGCCAAAGCGGAACAAAAGCAAATACATTTGAAGCTGGACACAGATGAGACCCGTGCTTTTAACGTGCATGGTGATGGAAATCGCCTCAAGCAGGTATTCCTGAACATCGTGGATAATGCAATTAAATTCTCACACGAAAATTCGTGGATTTATCTGTCGGTAAAAGAAGAGGACGGGAAGATCATAGCAGCTGTGCAGGATACCGGGATCGGGATTAGCGAGGAGCATCTCATCAAAGTACGTGATCGATTCTTCCAGGTCAATCACCAGAATGGTGGAACAGGATTGGGGCTTGCCATTACGCAAGAACTCGTGGAACTGCATGAAGGAACGATTACGATACAAAGTGAACTCGGATCGGGTACAACCGTCACGATAGAACTGCCCGCTTTGCCGGAAGAAGAGATCGTAACTGAGCATCAGGTGAATGAACTCGCTTCAGAAACGCAACAAGGAAGCGGGTCACAACATATTAATCCGGATTCAGATACAGGCAAAAGCGAATAAACACCCGATTACCATAGACACATTCTGAATGCACCAAAAAAGGCGAGCCATTAACGGCTTGCCTTTTTTGGTATATTATGAAGAGAGTTCGCCAGCGCGCAAGCGACCGGTTTTCTCATATACTTCTTTCAGAATACGTGCAGGCTGAGTGCGGACTGCCGGTTTGGCAGATACAACCTCATTAGGGCCTACAACGACAATTTCATCAGCAGTGCCTTTGACAATGGCGCCGTCCTTGATAATGGCATCTTCACCAATAATGGCACGTTCGATATGAACACCTCTACCGATACGGGCGTTTGGCATAATAACACTGTCTTTGACTTCAGAACCTTTTCCTACTTCAGCACCGCAGAAGATAACTGAGCGCTCTGCACGACCTTCAATGGCGCACGACTCATGGACCATGGAGGAGGCATGCTCAGCACGGGAATGACGAGCTTTGTGAGCACTTAATTTGGTTTTCCAGTCACGAGTAAACATCGGCCAGTGTTCTTTGTGCAGGCTCCAGTTTTCTTCGTTATGCAGCAGATCCATGTGAGCATCCCACAAGCTTTTTACAGTACCAACATCTTTCCAGTAACCATCGAAGTTATACACGAAAAGAGAGTTGTTTTCATTAAGCATTTGAGGAATAACGTCTTTACCAAAGTCGTGACTGGAATTCGGGTTAGCCGCATCCAGCAGAAGATGGCGTTTCAGATACTCCCAATTAAACATGTAAATCCCCATGGAAGCCAGGTTGCTTTTTGGTTCAGCTGGCTTTTCTGCAAATTCGGTCACACGCATATTTTCATCCGCAGCCATAATTCCGAAGCGATGTGCTTCATCCCAAGGAACTTCCATGACTGAAATAGTCGCAACCGCTTTATTGGCTTTATGGGATTCCAGCATGTCGCGATAATTCATGTGATAAATGTGGTCTCCCGACAAAATTAGAACATTTTCGGGGTTTTGCTGGTCAATATAGTCGATATTTTTATAAATGGCATCCGCCGTTCCCAAGTATTCGTCATTTCCTGTATGATAAGATGGAAGCAGGGAGATTCCTGCCTCTTCCGAATTCCCATGTCCCCATGGTTCTCCTCCACCAATGTGATCGTGTAAAGATTCAGCTTGGTACTGCGTCAATACTCCAACTGTATCGATTCCTGAGTTTACGCAGTTGCTGAGAGGAAAATCGATAATCCGGTAGTGCCCGCCAAACGGTACAGCGGGTTTAGCAATACTTGAGGTCAATGGGGCTAATCTTTTCCCCTCTCCTCCCGCCAACAGCATAGCGATGCAATCTTTATTAAACATAATCGTTTCCCTCCCAAGATATTTGTCCAGTGTAGTACTTACATAAACGCAAAGTGGTGCTGTTGAAACGATGTATACTGTAAAATTCCTGTAAAATTACAACATTTTTTTAAACACGTCATTTTTCTTTTCAACTTGGCTAGAATGGGGTAATGATTAACGTTATATCTATTTTCTAGGGGAAGAAGGTGATCTCTTGGCCATTCAACCATTGGCAGATCCGGCCATTTCGCCGGAGGATATCTATTTGTTTCATGAAGGAAACCTTCATCACAGTTATCGAATATTAGGCGCACAGCCTGAGACTCAGGATCATCGTCAGGGGTATCGCTTCACCGTCTGGGCTCCAAATGCCAAAGAAGTAGGGCTGGCTCTTGACCGCAATGATTGGAAAGGTGAACAGGCACCTTTATATAAGATACCCGATTCTGGATTTTGGACTCGTTTTTTTCCGGAAATCAGTGAAGGAACTTTATACAAATTCCGTATTTTAACGGAAAACGGAGTAGAACTGCTGAAAGCAGATCCGTATGCATTTCACGCCGAAGTTAGGCCTCGCACGGCTTCCATTACAAGTTCCATCCAGGGATACAAATGGAACGATGGTGCATGGAGACGGAAACAGAGGGCTGTATATAACAAGCCTTTACATATTTATGAGATGCACATCGGAACATGGAAGCGCAAGGAAGACGGCTCTTTATACAGTTATAGAGAGATCGCGGATCTGCTCGTTCCTTACTTATTAGAAATGAAATACACACATGTGGAGATGATGCCGCTCAGTGAACACCCTTATGACCTTTCCTGGGGGTATCAGAGTACAGGCTTCTTCGCCCCGACAAGCCGTTTTGGAGGTCCTAAGGATCTAATGTATTTAGTGGATACACTGCATCAGGCTGGAATAGGTGTACTGCTTGATTGGGTGCCTGCACACTTTGCCAAGGATGCCCACGGTCTGCGTTTGTTTGATGGCACACCGCTGTTCGAATATGCAGATCCATTGCTGGCTGAGAAACCAGGGTGGGGTACACTAAGCTTTGATTATTCGAAACCGGAAGTTCGTTCCTTCCTTATCTCCAATGCGCTGTATTGGATGGAAATGTATCATTTTGATGGTCTGCGTGTAGACGCGGTTACCAGCATGCTAAGGCTTGACTTTGAAAAGCATTCTGGCCAATTTCGTCCCAATGCAGACGGAGGCTTGGAAAACAAAGAAGCTGTTGCCTTCTTGCAGCAACTCAATGAAACGATCTTTAAGTACTATCCTTATGCGCTGATGATGGCCGAAGAGTCCAGTGCATGGCCGATGGTCACGTCTCCTGTGGACGTAGGCGGACTGGGATTCAATTATAAATGGAACATGGGTTGGATGAACGATACGCTGGATTATATGAAAACCGATTTCCACGATCGTCCGTCGAAGCATCATTTGCTGACATTTCCTGTGGTTTACTCCTTCTCTGAAAATTATGTGCTGCCTCTGTCGCATGACGAAGTCGTACATGGCAAAAAGTCCTTGCTGGACAAGATGCCTGGATCGTACGAACAAAAGTTTGATGGCATGCGAGCTTTCTTGGGTTACTTCATGACTTTCCCAGGCAAGAAGCTGCTCTTTATGGGCGGAGAATTTGGCCAGTTTATTGAATGGAAAGATGAGGATGAACTGGATTGGTTCTTGCTGGATTATGACAGTCACCGCAAACTCCACAAGTTTGAACGTGACCTGTCTGAGCTGTACCTGAGCGAAAAAGCTTTGTGGGAGCTTGATCATTCCCTGGACGGATATGAATGGATCACTCCGGATGACCATGGCCAAAGTGTCATTTCATATGTACGCAAAGGAAAAAAACCTGCGGATACACTCCTTGTGCTTGTTAACTTCCAGCCGGTCAAGCGGGAGCGTTACCGGATTGGTGTCATGCGTCCCGGTATGTATGCCGAAGTTCTGAACAGTGATCATCCCGATTACGGGGGATCAGGTATATTGAATGATATGCAGATAGCTACCGAAAAGATTCCTTTTCATGGCCATCCCCACAGTCTGGAGATTGTTTTGCCTCCGCTAAGCGTGGTTATTCTAAAAAAGAATACACGTCGGAAAACGGATGAGACAGCAAATGAAGTCGCTTCTGTCAGACCAAAAGCACTCAAAAATACAAATACAAATAAGACCACTGCCAAATCAAAAAGGGGGAAAAATGCGTGAAACTTTTATTCGCTGCTGCCGAGGGCCATCCATTTATCAAAACAGGTGGACTCGCTGACGTTATTGGAGCTTTGCCTCAAGCCTTGAAAAAGGCTGGGGCAGATGTTCGTGTCATTTTACCCAAATATAAAGGGATCCCTGACGAATATAAGGAGGCCATGAAGCCGGTTATCGTGACCGATGTTCCACTCGGCTGGCGCAGACAATACTGCGGCATTGAAATGCTCGTCCATGACGGAATCCCGATTTATTTTGTCGATAACGAATATTACTTTGGCCGTGACGGTGTCTACGGGTATATGGATGATGGGGAGAGATTTGCTTTCTTTAATCGCGCGGTGCTCGAGGTATTGCCGTTGCTGGACTTCAAGCCGGATGTGCTTCATAGTCATGACTGGCATGCGGGAATGATTCCGCTGCTGCTGCAGGCGCATTATGCACATGAGCCATTCTATAGTGAGATACGTACCGTATTCACCATACATAATCTGTTGTATCAAGGTGTATTCCCGCATTCGTTATTCAGCGATCTGCTTGAACTGGACGACCGATATTTCACCATGGATGGCGCAGAGTATTATGGTAATGTCAATTTTTTAAAATCAGGTATTGTCTTTTCAGACCATGTAACAACAGTAAGCCCCACCTACGCACAGGAAGTGAAAACTTCCTATTATGGCTATGGCTTGGACGGTTTGCTTAGCTCGCTTGGCGAACGTTTTACCGGAATTGTGAATGGTATTGATACCAAGAGTTACAATCCGGCGACGGATAACAAAATCCCGGTTAAGTACAGAACAAGCCTATCGAAGAAAACGGAGAACAAGATTGAGCTGCAGAAGGAGCTTGGGCTCCCTGTCCGTCCGGATGCTCCATTGATGGTAATGGTTACCCGTCTTGTTGACTCCAAAGGACTTGATCTCGTTTGTCGCATATTGGATGAGCTGTTGTACTACG
Source organism: Paenibacillus sp. FW104-T2 (assembly GCF_058789975.1). Classification (NCBI taxonomy): domain Bacteria; kingdom Bacillati; phylum Bacillota; class Bacilli; order Caryophanales; family Paenibacillaceae; genus Paenibacillus; species Paenibacillus sp. FW104-T2. The sequence goes on from NZ_JBYTCE010000009.1 coordinate 60,748, forward strand.
ACGATATCCAGTTTGCCGTATTGGGAACTGGCGATCCTGCCTATGAGCATTGGTTCCGGGAGGCGTCCTATCGTTACCCACTGAAAATGTCAGCCCAAATCAAGTTCAACGATGGATTATCCCGTCGTTTCTATGCAGGAAGTGATATATTTCTCATGCCTTCCAAGTTTGAACCGTGCGGCATAAGTCAGCTGTTAGCACTCCGATATGGCAGTGTGCCGCTTGTCCGTGAAACGGGTGGTCTTAACGATACGGTGCAGGCATACAATGAGTTCAGCGGTGAAGGGAACGGTTTCTCGTTTACCAGCTTTAACGCACATGACATGATGAATACGATCCGTCGTGCAGAGAAGTTGTATCGCGAGCCCGACCACTGGAAGAAGATCGTGAAAAATGGCATGAACGGGGATTACAGCTGGGATGTTTCGGCTGATGAATACATGGACATTTATCGCAGCATTACTGTTGAGAATACAAAATAATAATTAAACCACGGAGCCGCAGTATATATCGTACTGTGGCTTTTTTGCAGAATAAATCCGGAGCCATGTTGGATGCCCTGTAGAGGTCGAATGAAGTGAATGAGGTTGAAAATGGGATGAAAGAGAGTTGGTAAAATGGCCAATCATATTAATTTCACCTCCACTTATAATCCGAATTTGGAGGCATGGGGTGGGAATGAAACATTTGATCCTCTCAAGATGAACGCAATGTTTAGTCAGATTTTGGGGAATATTGCAGCAGTTGAATCTTCTATCCCTGGAAATATCATTGACGTTAGAAACTTCGCTCCGGGGGATGGAACTGACCAATCCGCACAGATCAAAGCTTTTTTTGACTCAGCGCAAGAAGGTGATATTTTACTATTCACGCCGGGACACTACAAAGTCATAAAATCGGGATGGTTTTATACGTTTAATGGAAAAGCGGTAACCATCAGAGCTCATCCGGGAGCCATATTGGAAGTTTCGGACCAGGGTTTACGCTTTGAGAACAGCAACCACATTGAAGTAAGCGGTCTAACCTTAAGGCGTACAACTCAGGCTGGATGGGCCAAAGGAAGAACAGGCATTTACGTAGAGAATTCAAGCAACGTTATATTACAGAATAATGATATTAGCAAATTTACGGACGGGATTGGCGTGAATGGTTCAACCAGTCAGGAAAATCCTTCAAGAAATGTTATCATTAGAAACAACAAGCTTCACCACTTGGGGGAAGAGCCCATTGCAGTGAGGACCAATCTGGCCTTTGTCATCATTAGCCAAAATGACTGCTACCGATACTTGGGTGATGGGATCCTCATTAAAGCAACCTGGAACGTATTTGTAACGACAAACTTTCTTCATACACCCGTATTGTCAACCGATGCAGACTATACTACGTTTACAGCAGGCCAGCAAGGGTCTAATGTGCCCAAAGTAGGTGGAGGCATTACATGTAACAATGAAGGTGGCGAGACAGGGGCCCGGAGCCTGCATATTCATGATAACAGTGTGATTGGAACAGCTTTTGGCGTAGGACTTATCGGTTTTAGAGGCGCATTTGTCACTTCCAACTTCTTCAGTAATATTCGAAACAGCTCTGTAGTTTCTGTCTCCTTTCTCCCTTCCCAATTCAACCCAAATGATGAGAGCAACCATATTTTTGTGATTCAGGGCAATTATATTGATACCATTTTGAGGTCGAATCCTACAGCAGCCATTGAGGCAAGAACCAATAACGGGATTGAAGGCATGGATATTGGCGTTATCTCCGATAATATCGTGATTCCTAATGGCAATCATTGGGGGATCATTGCAGATGGAAACATCATTATCAAAGGCAATTATATTGCCAAAGCAGGTATTGCTATGGACTTGAGTAATGGGGTAGTCGCCACCGGCAATATCATTCAGCCTGGTTTTGTCACGACCAATCCTGACCGGATGGTCAGCATTAATGATCATGTGACATTCACAAGCAATTCCATTTCGGGTAAAGGCACATCACTGAAAATTCGTGGATCAAACAGTGTTATAACGGGCAATCGCATGAACTATGATGGCAATTGGTGGGCAGTCCATTTTGATTATGCCAATCGGGTTGTGGAAAATAACATTATCAAAGATAATGTGCTGCTGGTATCGTCTAGTGCCACTGGTCGATATTTATTCGGGTCCAGCGCCTTTTCGAATGGAAAAAACGTCGTGATTGATGTGGTTAAGGACAACAATGGTTCTGTCTACCAACTGGTGAACGACCTTGTACTGACAGGACCCAATTCCACCCGCTGGAGAGTCACTGTCGATGCCAATGGGAATATTAAGGGGACCAAGGTTTAGCATTTATCATAAAAAAACCTCCTAAACACCAGATCGATGAAGGGTGCATGGATCTGATGAATTAGGAGATTCCTTTATGAAGGATCTAGCTGTCTGTATAGAATTCGATAACCGTAAGGATCGAGCTTAATGTTCATGATGCCATCTGTGGGAATAACCGGATCTTCGGTAAGTGCATCTCTCCAGTCCCTGGTCTCCATAGGGTGAGAGAGGGTGCGTACATCGGGAGTGTTATTCATCCAAACGGTAAAGTGAAGCTGATCATCCATTCGCTCGTATACGATACAGGGGTCGTTGTGATCCGCTTTCAGGAAGCGGAAGCGCCCTTTGCGAAGTGCCTCATTGCTTTTGCGCAGATCAATCATCAGCCGGTAGAAGTCATAGAGCTCCCGATCTTGCTTGGCAGGGTCCCATTCCATACATTTGCGGCAATCGGGATCTCCTTCACCGCTGATGCCCACTTCATCTCCGTAGAAGATACACGGTGTACCGATGTAGGTAAACAGGAATACAACGGACAGTTTTAATCGCCGTTTGTCTTCACCGCATCGGGAGAGCAGACGAGGGGTATCGTGACTGCATAACATATTGAAGATCACTTCGTTGGTTTGCTGGGGATACCGCATAATGAGGGACCCCATCTCATTGGCAAAGTTGTAGCCATCCATGGATCCGCAGAAAAACTCCAGGACCTTGTCCGCAAAAGGGTAGTTCATAACGGAATCGAACTGGTCACCCATCAGCCATGTCAGGGAATCACTCCAAACCTCGCCCACAATATAGGCTTCCGGGTTCGCCGTTTTAACTACTTTGCGGAAATCTCGCCAGAAGTGGTTATCCACTTCGTTCGCTACATCCAATCTCCAGCCGTCGAGCTTGATCTCCTTAATCCAGTATTCGGCGACATCGAGCAGATACGCTTTCACTTCCGGATTGGCCGTGTTAAATTTCGGCATATTTCCATAAAAACCGAAGGTATCATAGGTAGGTATACCGTTCTTAATACTGACAGGAAATTCATTGATATGGAACCAGTCTACATACTTTGATTGTTTTCCATTTTGCAGCACATCCTGAAAAGGCGGAAAATCTTCACTGCAATGATTAAAAACGGCGTCAAGCATAACGCGGATACCACGCAGGTGGCATTCCTCTGTGACTTTTTTGAGCAAATCATTATCTCCAAAATGCGGATCTACTTTTTTATAATCAATGGTGTCATATTTATGGTAGGAGTTGGCTTGAAAGAGGGGGGTGAAATATATAGCATTTACGCCAAGTTTGGTTAGATCATCCAGATGATCGAGGACGCCTTGCAGGTCTCCGCCAAAGTAGTTATCCAGCTCGGGCGTACCTCCCCAGGCTTGAGTTCCTTCGGGATTGAGGTCTGGATTGCCATTGGCGAACCGTTCGGTCATGATCTGGTAAAACACAGCTTCTTTGGCCCATTCGGGAACCTTAAACACATCAATTTCATGAATGTACGAGAACTCGTAATATCCTCCAGTAGGGTAAGGGGGATCGCGGTGAATCCCATTGTCGGCCAGAAAGACATTTTCATGACCCGCTGTGACTCGAAAAATATAAGTAAGTCGTTTGAATTTGGGTTTAACCGCAGCCTCCCAGTAGTCGAACATCCTATCCGAAGCAGCTTTTTCCAGTTGAATTTCCCTGTAGGTTCCGTCCCAATCATATTTATCACCAGTCAGTGCAGTCACATAGTCTACATCATCTCTCTTCGTACGTACACGCAGATGAATCGTAGACGTGTTGTAGGCGTAAGCCCACTTGTCACGGGGAACGTGATACATCGCTTCGAGCAGCATGACGGCACCTCCTGTATCAAGATGAGTATAGCATTACATAACCAAGCTAGACAGCAAATGAACCATAAAAGGTTTACATAATTAGTGAAATTTTCATTACTTTCATCGATTTCATTTCACAAGCATCTCCAGGTTAGGCTTGAATATACGTATGCAAAATAAAGAAAAGAGGTGTTTTCTGCAGACCTGGTGATATCCATTCAATCTGTAGAGAACACCTCTTTGGTTGTCTCTATTACTTAAAACTTATATTATCGTAGGGCCTGTTCAAACTCTGTTCGAATCGTTTGCAGCAGCTCAGGCTTCGTTAGCACATCATAAGCTGTTGTGGCAAGTGCTTTTGCACCCAAGACCATGCCATCCAGTGCCCGTTCCTGTAATGCCAGATCGCGGAATTCGATGGAGTGCAGGGTGTGAACCTCATCAACGACCCGAATGTAAGGATGAATTGCAGGACAGCGTAAGGATACGTTACCGATATCCATGGAGCCATGATCATCTCCGCTAACGATCTCTTCTTGTGGAATACCGAGTTCCATGAGGTTTTCAGTGAATGTTGCAGATAAAGATTCATTGGTTACCATCTCATCATATGACGTTTCATAATTTGAAGTCACAAGACGACAGCCTGTTTGGAGCGCAGAACCTTCGGCAATTTGTATGACACGCTGCGTTAGTATATTAAGCTCTTTTCTGGTTGCGGCACGTACGTAAAACTGGGCTGAAGCATAGTCGGGAATGATGTTGGCAGCCTGACCACCGCTATTAATAACACCATGGATCCGGACACTACTTCTCACTTGCTGGCGGAATGCATTAATACCGTTAAAGGTTTGAATGACGGCATCGAGTGCATTGATCCCTTCATGCGGACTGGCCGCGGCGTGGGAGGATTTGCCGTGGAATTCAAATTGCACGGCATCAATGGCCAGAGAGCTGCCCGATTTCTCATAAGCATAATAAGGATGGGCCATTAGCGCGACATCACAATCATCAAACAGACCTGCTTCAGCCATTGGAACTTTGGCGCCACGAGTTTCCTCCGCAGGTGTGCCGAATACTTTTAACGTTCCTCCAACTTCATCCAAAATGGACTTTAGACCGACAGCAGCACCCAGACTCATCATACAGATCAGATGATGGCCGCAAGCATGACCAATCTCGGGAAGTGCATCGTATTCGCATAACAGCGCTATGGTTGGTCCTTTTTTGGCAGCAGCGTAGGTGCCGAAAAAAGCCGTATCCAATCCAAGTACGGGAGCTTCTACTTCGAAACCGTGAAATATCAGTTCTTCCTTTAGGCGGGCAGAAGCAAGGTATTCCTCGTTCCCGAGTTCGGGATTGGCACCAATGTATGATGAAATCTCCTTAAAACGGGAAGCATATTGATCAATAACCGACAAAATTTGTGATTTGGTATGTGTCATCGTGAACTCCTTCGTGCAAAATGAAAATAATTTAGTCATTATATCATGTTTGCTTGGTTTTTTCAGAAACAAGTCAGGATTTGTAAGTTGAAAACTCATTGCATAATCATGCATTGTACTTTATAATGACTCAGGCATCAACATGAGGAAGCACATAATGTATTGTAAGGGGAGAACAGGGTTGAAATTGATTAGTCGTTACACCATGATGCTGTTGACCTTTGTCGTTTTATTGACAGCTGCCGTTCCTTCGGCGCTGGCAAGTGGAACTACGGGCACTTCAGACAGTAAAAAATTGGTTCTCGGCACGAGTGCCGACTTTGCACCATATGAATTCCATAAAGTTATTAATGGCAAGGATGAGATTGTCGGATTTGATATTGCCATTGCCAAAGAGATTGCTGCCGATTTGGGCGTAGAACTTGTGATAGAAGATATGGGTTTCGACGGCCTTCTGCCTGCATTGCAGAGTGGACGCGTGGATATCGTTATTTCAGGCATGACACCGACAGAGGACCGCAAAAAAAGTATCGACTTCTCGGATACCTACTATAAATCGAAACAAGTCATCATGGTTCGCAATGAGGATAAAGACAAATACCCAACCATGGCTGAACTGGAAAATGAAAAGATCGGAGCACAAAAAGGTTCGATTCAGGAAACAATCGGACAGAAGATTCCTGGAGCCAAGCTGACGTCTCTAGATAAAATCTCGGACATTGTGCTTCAACTGCAAACTAAACGGATCAACGCTGCAATCGTTGAAGATACCGTTGCTGCAGGATACCTGGATGATATGATCGGACTAGCTCCTGCTGTTCCGGACGAAGAGCAGGTAGCAGCAGCGATCGGTATTCGCAAAGGCAATACGGAATTGCTGAATGCCGTTAATGGTACGCTTGAAAGATTGAAAAGTGAAAATAAAATTGATCAGATGGTAACCGAAGCCAGTCAATTGATGGCAGACCGTGAGGTCAAATCGCCAAATATTTTTGAAGTATTTTGGCAATACAAAAGCTTCTATGCTACGGGGGTTGGTTATACCCTCCTATTGTCAGCACTTGGGGTAATCTTCGGGGTAATCATCGGTTTGATCATTTGTTTATTCCGAATGCATGATACAGCAATTTTGCGGTGGATTGGTACGGCATATGTAGAAGTCATACGCGGTACGCCGATGCTGGTTCAATTGATGATTATTTATTATGGTCTTGCCTTGACATTTGGTATTACGTTCTCGCCTCTTCAGGCGGGTATTTTAACACTTTCCATCAATAGTGGTGCTTACCTGGCAGAGATCTTCCGTGCAGGGATTCAAGGCGTTGACCGTGGTCAACTGGAAGCAGCCCGTTCGCTTGGGATGGGTAGAGCCGCGGCCATGAGATTTATTATTTTGCCTCAGGCCTTCAAAGCTGTACTGCCTGCCATCGGTAATGAATTCGTAACCATCATCAAGGAATCTTCCATTATCTCGGTCATTGGTATGGTTGATATCATGTATCAGGCAAGTGTAGTCAAAAACATTACGTACCAAGGAATGAATCCGTTCCTTATTGCAGCAGCCATATACTTTGTATTGACATTCATTTTGTCCAAGCTGCTGGGTCGACTGGAAAGGAAGTTGAGTGCAAGTGATAGACGTTAGACAATTACACAAATCCTACGACAAAAATGAAGTACTTAAAGGCATAGATGTCTCAATTGGCAAGGGCGAGGTCGTTGTCGTGATTGGTCCTTCAGGATCAGGCAAAAGTACCTTCCTTCGCTGTCTTAACCTGTTGGAGCAGCCTACTTCAGGTGAAATTAATTTCGAAGGCGTATCGATCACGGATCCCAAACACAACATTAATGCAACGCGGGAGAAAATGGGGATGGTGTTCCAGCACTTTAATCTGTTTCCGCATAAAACCGTGGAGCAAAACATTACCATTGCCCCGATCAAAGTCAAAAAGCAGTCTGCACAGGAAGCCAAGCAGATCGCCGCAGACTTGCTTAAAACCGTGGGGCTATTGGATAAAAAAGATGCTTATCCAAGTCAGCTGTCTGGTGGGCAGAAGCAGCGGATTGCCATTGCCAGAGCGCTTGCGATGCAGCCGCATGTGATGCTGTTTGACGAGCCGACGTCTGCACTTGACCCTGAAATGGTTGGTGAAGTACTCGACGTTATGAAGCGCCTGGCTGAAGGCGGCATGACGATGGTTATTGTTACCCACGAGATGGGCTTTGCCCGTGAAGTCGGTGATCGCATCATCTTTATGGATGGCGGTGTAATTGTGGAGGAGGGAACACCAGATGAAGTATTTGGTCAACCTAAGCATCCACGTACGCGTGACTTTCTCGGTAAAGTTTTGTCATAGCCTTTGAGCATGATCCAGTCAGTGAACCGGATTAAATAGAATGAACAAAAAAACGAAATTAAACAACCTTGCTCACGTCACGTTAGCAGGGTTGTTTTTTTGTGCATGGGTAAGGATCCAGTGTCGTAAAAGTAACGTTTCTGTCATTGTTCCAGAGCTGCTTGATCGCTCTTTTTTAAGAAAAATCCTTATTTTTTAAGCATCATAATGTGTTGTTATAGACAGTTGGTAACATTTACTACGGACCCTGGTTACAAAATTGTGATATATTGTTCCTGCCGAAACTTCCTGAGGAGGAAGTGTGGAGGATGTAATGATGCAGACCGTGGAGGGGAAGATTGAAACGCACGCTGCTTGGGGTGAATTAGGGGTACATAACGCAAGACGAATGTAACAGAGACCTATAGGGTGGTTTCCTCCATCCGAATCCGACAACTAACTTCGCAGGCACAATGAGGGAGGAAGACCATGATTAAGAAGAGAACTATAGCCAAAACAGCAACAGCCCTGCTGACAGCAGCAATGCTCATTCAGGCCGTTCCAGCTCACGCTGATTCTGTTCACGTGGCCAAAGAGGGGGATACCTTCTATACCTTATCGAAACAATATGGAGTTGGACTGAACACTCTGGTTAAAGCAAACAGTGATATTTCACCTTACAACATTTATGGTGGTTTGAAAATTACGATTCCTGGAAAAGCAAACACGGCCTCAGCTGCTCCAGCAGCGAAAAGCTCGACGGGTGCTAAGACGATTACGACAGCTAGCCTTGATGTGAATGCTGATGATAAAGTCGTTCAGGCCTGGGGCAAAACGTTTGATTACAGTAAATCCATTGATGTGAAAGCAACAGCGTACTCTGCAGCCGCTTCCGAAAATGGTGGATGGGGTCCTGTTGATTACTTCGGTAATCCACTTGAACTCGGCACGATTGCAGTAGACCCTAGTGTGATCCCACTGGGTACGAAGGTTCTTGTTACAGGTCACTCCCATCCGGGGCTGCCTAAGCAGGCATTTGTGGCTACTGCCCGGGATATCGGCGGGGCGATCAAAGGGAAACGGATTGATATTTTCATTCCTGGAAGCCAGAAGTCTGTGAGCACATTTGGTTTTCAGGATGTTGAACTTTATATCTTGAAATAAGTATCAGCGCCAATAAAAGGGTGCCTTTATGACACGATTAACGTGAAATAAGGGTACCCTTTTTCTTTATTAAAACGCGCAAGATTGGTAGTTCTATAACTTGTGTGTTTGGTTTACGAAGCCGAGTATTATTTGCTTTTTGGCAATTGCAGCATTTCGTCCAAAGTCACCAGATTAAAGCCCCTGCATCGAAGTTCATCTATAATCTCCGGAAGTGCTCCAATGGTACCGGACAGATTGGAGCCCACGCCTCCGCCCGCGTGTTGAAGAATGATGGAGCCTGGCTTGACTGCAGATAGAACGTTCTGCTTCACTTGCTCTTTGCTGAGGCCTTTCCAATCGAGCGAATCCACATTCCAGTTGACGATGCTGTATTGCTGTCTTGCGGCCCATTGTAGCTGTTTCTCATTAATGTCCCCGTATGGAGGACGAATCATTTTAGGTGTATACCCGGTCAGTTTACGAATAATGTCGCCGGTATGTAGAATTTGTTTGCGAAAAGCATTCAAAGACAGCTTACTGAATTCAGGGTGGTTGTAACTGTGGTTCCCAACAATGTGACCTTCCCTAACGATCCGTCTGACGAGGTCGGGATGTTTCTCAGCCCGGTTGCCGACAATAAAAAAAGTCGCTTTTACATTATATTTCTTTAAAATATCCAATACCTGCGGAGTGAAGCGCGGATCAGGCACATCATCAAAAGTCAGTGCTACCTGTCTGGTTGAAGGTCCATTGGTCTTGAACGTATCGGCATATTTCTGCCTTAGCTGACCGAGTGTCAGTTGTTCATCCTCAGATAGATCCGGCTTTGCAGCAGGCATGCTCTCTGGAACGGGTTTGGCCAGCAGTTGTCCAGGTGAATAGCTTCCACTCATAAACATAAGGATCAACATGGAGAATGCGATGAGGCGAATACGCATGATACAGCCTCCTTTGTCAAATTGCGTTCTCTTTGGTATGCCCGCGGTGATGGTCCATTATGCATAAATGTGAGAAGTTTCATTGTCCAATTCAGTCGATAAGCTCATAATTCCACCATTACATATACACACAAAGGATGGGTGGACTAGGATGAGTACGTATGATTTGAAATCGGTTCGTTTGCAGGTCATTGAAGCTGGAGAGGATAAGATATTTTTGATCACGGGTGGGAAAGCTCATATAGGGGCTGTGGCGACCTTTTATCCCGAAAGAGAACGCGTGGTGGGAACGGCAGTCCATATTCCGGGGCATAAGGAACAGGAATTATGTGAGCGCCTTGCACGTAAGGCCGCAAATTCCCTCAAGGTGACCGTAACCGTTATTATGGGCTTTCATTTTGATGCCATTACACGTGTACAGATCGATGAGATCGTACAGACTGCGGAGAAGCTGCTGGGCGACCATTTAACCCTGGTGAATGATATAAAATAGTAGATTTTGGTTGACCCGGAATCGTGTTTTATGATTTTTTTTGGTAAAATTGAAACGGGATGAAAGTTACCACGTATGTATGATTATATACAAGGATGTAATATCGACTAGGAGGAATACCATAATGTCCATTTTCAAACGTTTGCGTGATTTAACGATGTCTAACATTAATGCCATTATTGACAAGGCAGAAGATCCAATCAAAATGACGGATCAATATATCCGTGATATGCAGGAAGATCTGGAAGATGCAGAGAAGGCTGTTGCTCAACAAATCGCGATTGAGAAAAAATTCAAGCAGCTGTTCGAGGAACAGGAAGCATTGGTGAAGAAACGTGAGGAGCAAGCTCATACCGCAGCACGTGCACAGAACATGGATCTGGCGCGCCGGGCTCTGGAAGAGAAAAAAGCTGCTGAAGTAAAAATGGCAGAATATAAAACAAGCTATGATCAAAACAAGGCTTCGGCAGACAATTTGCGCGGCAAGCTGGATGAAATGCGCAAGCAATTGACACAAATGAAAAACAAGCGTGAAACGTTGGTAGCGCGTTACAATGCAGCAAAAGCACAAACCGAAATCAACAAAGCGCTGAACGGATTTAGTTCCGACACAGCTAGTGCTGGCATGAAACGTATGGAAGAAAAAATGATGCAAATGGAAGCACAGGCTGAAGCGAGCAACGAAATGTCTTCCAAAGGAAAATCACTGGATGAAGAGTTCGAGAAACTTGGCAAGGATCAGGCCGTTGAGGATGAACTGGCGGCACTCATGAAGCAGTACGAAAATAAGAACTAAACCTTGCATCTTAGGCAGGGTTCACTAGCGGAGGAGAGACAGCGTTTCTCCTTCGCTTTTAAATGCGGTTCATGTTGATAAGTGGGGGCTGTGTAAATGGATTTGAACATTTTGGCGATGCTGGTCTGGACATTATCTGGCTCGGTTTTGCTTTTTGTATTGATGTATGTGGATTCATTATTTACGAAGTATAAGGATTTTGCGGAAGTTAAGGCAGGGAACATGGCGGTTACGACACGGATGGTCATGAAGCTCTTTGCTCAAGGGTATGTGCTTGCAACTTCGATTTCGACAGCGGGTCATCTGGGTGAAGCGCTGCTTGTATCGGTTGTTTCATTTGTCATCCTGCTTATTCTGGAGAGCGTTGTGCACTTTATGATTCGCACATGGGCCAATCTTGATTTGGACACAGGAATCCAGCAAGGGAAGACCGGATATGGCTTGTTCTCCGGTGCCTTGCACATCGTGGGCGCATTAATTATTGCAGCTTGTTTATAAGATAACGAACGGGAGTAATGGGTATGAGTGTATGGAAACGGATTAAAGGAATACTAGCCAAACCCGAACCACCACGAGCTGAGAAAACCATGCTGGACCTTGAGCCTGGAGATATCTGTGAGGTCTCGCTCGTTACGTATGAAGTCGTGGGGCGGGTGCAGCATCGTGCCCGAAGAGCGGTGGTACTAACACTGCAGGACGGTACAACGTTTAGACATCTGCATGTAGAAGAAAGAGAATTGACACGTTATTCCCTCTATACGCCAATTGATGGGCGTCTTGACGCACCAGACGAAGTACCAACCTTACTTGATCTGGACGGACGCGCGTATCATCTGGAGGAAGAATATGGAGGAATGGTTACCACTGCTGGCAGGACACCTTATGGTCAGGCTGGAGAGCAATTGGTTTGGCAGTATCAGTCTGATGATAACATGCTTCTGCGTGTGGAATGGCAAGACAGAAGATTTACTCTGTATGAAGGTGAGTCCATTCTTCCTGCGGATATCAAAGTGATTCGTTCGAGCTAGGAGAGGTTCCAATGAAAAAGCGCATGGCACTTGGATTAAAATTAATGCTGGTCCTCAGCCTTGTCATGTCCCTGTTGTCCGCGTGCGGGATGCCTTCCGTTCAGGACACTTATCCGCTTGAGTCTGTAAGTGGCAGTGGCAATACGACATCCTACGTGTATCGGGCTGCCGACCGTACTGTTCCGGAAGTTGCTCAGGAGTTATCCGAACAGCGTAAACCTGATCAGATCTCGGCGGAAAATGAAGAGCGGATGTTCCTGGTGTATCAGGACCAGTATTATCATTTGCAGCAGGACCCGAACAAGAAGGAAGATACCTTAATTGAGGTGGATTCCAAGGAATATGTACGTCAGAATTATGATTCTTCCTTTTTACAGGGGTATTTGACCGCAACGCTCATTGGCAATTTGTTTGATTCCTTTGGCGGCAGCGGATACGGAAAGTACAGAGGGTACACCGATCGTGATACGTACAAACCGAATCAAGGTACTTATCGTGCACCAACAAGCAATGACAAAAAAGCAGCTCCACCCATCACGGTTGACCGAAAAGGATCCATTACCCGGCGGGGAGGAGACACCGATACTAGTGTAGGTTCAGGCGGAGGATTATTTAGCCGTAAAAAGGAACCGAGCACCGGTACCGTCGAACGTAACAAGAGCGGTGGATTGTTCAATTCACCAAAGAGCTCTTATAAGAAGCCCAAAACAAGGGTAGGCGGCGGACGAATCATGAGGCGAAGGTAAAGATGAGATTTGCCAGCCTGAAGAGTATATAGAGAACAGCCACAAGGTAAGGCAGAATGAACCCTGCCATGCGCAAGCTCACCTTGTGGCTGTTCTTTTTGTTTTATAGTAGGAGGTATCGTTTTAATTAGGATCTGCGAACATGATTGGATTTGCGTGTCCGGGGAATGGTGGAAGGTGGCTGTTTGCGAATCCAGCGAACAAAAGGGGCCATTCGTTCATTCTCTCGTAGTGCCTGAAGTTCTGTTAAATGGAGCCTTATGAGATCCTGGTTGGTAAATAGCGAATGGATTTGTTTATGACACGGGATACATAGATCAGCTGTAGGCATGAAAGTACCGCCCAGTTCCTTGGGCGTGAGATGATGAACTGTTGTTTCCACAGGCTCTCTACCGCATAATTCGCATCGGCTGCTCATATCTGCTCCTCCGTTCTTACCCCTATTATGGGCATAAGCTCACAGTTTCATGTTACCCGCGAGGCGAGTACTTGTCACACCCCAGCTTTCACGCTACACTTTCTTAAACAAGTTCTGTCCCAAAGGAGGTTCTTTCCATTTTGAGAATCAATACACATTCAGATGATATGACAAGTCCCAAATTTAACCGTACAGCCGTGCAGGTCGAAGCTGCTCAGGCCAGAATATCACCTCATGTTACTACAGCTTTAGTTGAAAAAGTAACCTTGGAATCTGCGCATGGACGAACGCTGGCAGAAACGATTCATGCGCCGCATCCATACCCTTTCTTCAGAAGATCAGGTATGGATGGTTATGCGATTGTCAGCAGCGATACAGCTCACGCGTCCAGCGATCAACAGATCTGGCTGCGAGTTGTTGATGAAATTCCATGTGGATATACTTCGGATTTACTCATCACTCCAGGTACCACCGCGCGGATCATGACGGGTGCTCAAGTACCTGAAGGAGCAGATGCCGTTGTTATGCTGGAGATGACCGAAAGCAGGGAACAGGATGGAGAACAATGGATTGCATTAAAGCGCCATATCCAGCCCAATGCCAATATAACGCCAATTGGATTGGAAGTTCAGGAAGGACAACTGCTGCTTGAAGCCGGAACGATCATCCAGGCAGGAGAACAATCCGTATTGGCTACTTTTGGCGTGGCCGATGTACCGGTGTTTCGACGTCCGAAAGTCGCCATATTTGCAACGGGAACGGAATTGCTGGAGGTGGATGAGCCTTTGCAGCCTGGACGCATTCGTAACAGCAACAGTCATATGCTCCGATCCTTGGTCGTGGAGGCAGGTGGCGAACCTGTGATGTATGGATCTATAGCCGATGATGTGGATACGGCTCGTGCTAAACTGACAGAAGCAGTCGAGCATAACGATATCGTTGTGACCACTGGGGGCGTATCGGTTGGGGATTATGACATTATGGGGGATCTGGTACGGGAAGGCAGCATGGAGATGCTGTTTAATAAAGTGACGATGCGACCAGGAAGTGTTACGACAGCAGCGGTTGTGAGTGGGAAGTTACTATTTGCCCTATCCGGTAACCCGGGAGCTTGTTTTGTAGGATTCGGACTGTTCGTGCGGCCAACCATTCGTATGATGCAAAACGATGCCCGGCCTTATTTGGAAGAGTGGACAGCGACCCTGGATCAAGAATATACGAAAGTGAACAATTTTACGCGATTCGTACGGGGGCGCACAGAGATTCGGGATGGCAGGGTGTATGCGAAGCCCGCTGCGTCACGAGTGGATGAGTCCAGCGTCATGATTACGATCAAGGACAGTGATTGTCTGATCATCATTCCGCCTGACAAGAAAGGGATTGCTGCAGGAGAACAGGTACGCATACTCAAGCTGCAAAGTGGACAGGTGAGGTAGGGCACATGGTCAACAAAAGGACACTTCCACATATTGTGCAGATCGTGGGATACAAAAATACGGGGAAAAGCACCTTAACTGCAGAACTCACGAGATATCTTTCTTCGGAAGGGTTACGGGTTGCCGTCATTAAGCATGACGGACACGATCATTTCCAGATGGATCATGAAGGAACAGATTCATTTCGTTTCAATCAGGCGGGAGCTTCCGCCGTGGTAGTAATGTCGGAAAAGCGAACGGCTATCATCGAGCAGCAGCCAACCAGTCTGGAGACGATGCTGACTCGTCTATCGGATTACGACTGGATTCTGATTGAAGGATACAAAGCGGCACCTTACCCCAAACTGGTGATGATTCGTGAAGAACAACATCTAGCTATACTTCAGAAGCTAAAGGGAGTGATGGCAGTTGTTTCCTGGTTTCCGAGAGAATCCTTGCAATCCTCATGCAGTGAACCTGATCCGCTCAGCGATGTGGTTTGGCATTCTGTGCAGGAGCCAGAATTTATTGCTCGATGGTTGCTGGAACATGTGAATAAAGAGTAGTCAAGGACGTGGAAGAACTTGGTGTGATCGAAAGAGTAATCCAGGTTCATTTCAGCAAACTCTACAGTTCGTTATCAAAAATAATTTTGAATAAACGAAAAAACAGCGGATATTCTTACTGGTTATCAGTAAAAAGTATCCGCTGTTTTTTGGTATGGGAGCCTCTTATGAACCCGTACCTTCTGAACGACGCTCAATGGCTTCAGACATCGTTTTGTCCGTAAGATGTGCATAAATTTCGGTCGTTTCTGTCGAGGCGTGCCCAAGCTGTTCCTTTGTTTTATAAATATCATTTTGCAGGTAATAGTCTGTCGCAAAGGAATGCCGCAGCTTATGCACCGTCAGATACGGTTTGCCAAAACATTTGGCATATTTCATAATCATGGCCTGAATCGCACGTTTGGTCATTCGACTGCCTTCAGACTCACCGTTACGAAGCGCAATGAATAATCCTTTTTCCCGTTTGGGTGTGCGATACCTTGATTGCCGGAGCTGCATGTAGTTGGCCAGTTCATCCTTGGCCTGCTCCCTGAAATATACGGGTGTTTTGAACGTTTCATCGTTGTTACCTTTGCGGTAAACATATAACAGTTTATTATTCAAATCCAGATCATCGACATTTAGGTTAACCACTTCGGATACCCGCAGTCCGGAATTGAGAATAAGACTGGCGATGCAAGCATCCCGTTCTTTGTTGAGTTCATGGGAGTATAGAGCTTGTTTGTTTTTTTGCATGTCGACTGCATATCCTTCGAGGATATATCCGATGAACTCAAGCAGCTCCTCATCCTCTAATAGTTTCCCTTTGAGCTTCGCCGCAGTGTCCTTTGGCTTGTGTGTGCGTTTGATCTCAATCTTGGCCATAATATTTCGTTTCAGCAACGGATAGAAATCTTCATCTTCGGCAATTTGGCTCAAATAATGAAAGAGGGATCGCAGAGAGGACAGTTTGCGGGATACCGTAATTCTCGAATTGGCTCCTTCGCGTTTAGTAGCGAGGAACAATCGGAACGAGGTTACCGAATCCATCCGTAACACTTCAAGTTCAGTTAACGTCACTTCCCGGTTAGATTCTGCCTGGGATAATCCTTCAGCACGCAGCCAACTGAAAAAAGTATCATAGTCCCTTAAGTACTCCAGCAGGGTAGAGGGTGATAAATCGGGCAGCTTATAATCAATGAATTGCTGAACGAACCAAGGCATGGAAGGCAGTTTGTCATCCAGCTTGCGTCGATCAATCTCTTTTTGCACATTGGTCAAGTTCGGCACCTCCTGGTTAATTCTTCTTCGAATCTTCTATGTCCTAGTGTACCATAATTTGCTTGGTCACAGCCTGTTCACGGAATAGTACAGAAGAGGGCTGTATTCTTGCCCTTCGCTTTACAAACCTTTAAAGTAACTAGTATAAGTTAAGCAGAGGAGGTGAACCGGATGAATATGCAAATCGAGCTGGTTCCTCGGGAACGGAGTCAGGTAATTCGGCATTTAATGCAGTTTTATCTATATGATTTTACAAAATATCTGAATATCGATGTGGACAGCAATGGCATTTTTCCGGAGTATCCCGGTTTGGAAGCATTTTGGGAGGAGAAAGACCGTAAATTTGCATTTCTCATCACGTGTGATGGAGCCCCGGCCGGTTTTGCACTGGTGGAGCGCTTCGAGCCTGGCAGCAAGGATAACGATTATTATTTAACTGAGTTCTTTGTCATGCAAAAATATCGGCGGAGCGGAATAGGGACTCAAGCGGCACACGAGCTGTTTCATCGTTTTCCGGGAAGATGGAAAGTAACGCAGGTGCGCAACAATGTGATCGCTCAGGCGTTCTGGAGGAAAGTGATCGGAGCCTACACAGGAGGAAGATTTCGTGAGAAATTTCATCCGGAGCTCGGTAATCCGAGCCAGTTTTTTGTAACGTAACCGCAGGTGATGAACTAATCGACTGTCATTCATACATATTGGATTGAATTAGGAGCGTGTGACACGATTAGATCCTATCTGTCATTTGCAAGAAAAGAGGGCACTCTTCTTATACGGATTTTAAATGTTTGTTCGAGAAATTAGATCTAAAGTGGGTGCGATGTTCGTCTAACGGGTAATAACCCATAGAGTTGTCAAGCTTTCATAAGTTGTACCTATATTAACGAGGCTCGGAGGAATCAATCATGGAACTGCGCGAATATGGAAACACAGGCATGAAAGTAAGCACGCTCGGATTTGGTGGATCCGAAATCGGAAGCAACGTATCCAAACAAGACGTGGAAACACTTTTGAATACCGCTTTGGATGCCGGTTTAAATGTCATTGATACCGCCGAATGTTATGGGAACAGTGAGGAATTGATTGGGGATGTACTTTCGCATCGGCGTGATGACTATTATTTGTTTACCAAATGCGGACATGCTGCCGGGGTAGATGGACCTGATTGGGATCCCAAGGTGCTGGAGCAAACGATTGACCGCAGTCTGAGAAGACTCAAAACGGAATATGTGGATGTCATTCATTTGCATAGCTGCTCTGAGGAAGTTCTCCGGCAAGGGGCGGTAATTGAAGTGCTGCAGCGAGCCAAGGAAGCCGGAAAGACCAGGTTTATCGGGTACAGCGGGGACACAACGGACGCGTTGTACGCGATTGAAACCGGGGTGTTCGACAGTTTGGAAACTTCGCTAAATATTGCAGACCAGGAAGCGATTGATTTGACATTGCCGAAGGCGAGAAAAAGAAACATGGGTGTCATTGCCAAACGACCGATTGCCAATGCAGCATGGACGTTTGACACGCTCCCCGAAGATGCCTATCCATTCGTATATTGGAGACGGTTGCAGGAGCTGGGCTACGGTTTTCTGACAGGTAATGATGTGCAAGCGGCAGTTGAAACGGCCCTTCGTTTCACGTTAAGTACGGAGGGCGTCGATACAGCGATTGTTGGAACAACGAAGCCAAACCGGTGGCAGCAAAATGCTGATCTGGTCGCAAAAGGATCACTTCCGCAGGAGCTGTACGATGAAATCAGGGCACGATGGAAAGAAGTCGCCGGAGCGGATTGGACCGGACGTACGTAATGGAAGAATAGAGCAAACGGTTCGACAGAGAACCGTCCATTTTAGAAAAGCCGCCCTTGAGCGGCTTTTTTTAGTGGAATCCAGGCATCCAAGCTAAAGGAGACAGGCAAAACAATAGAAGAAAAATTTGAAAATATAATGATTATAATATTACAACATATGAAAAATTCACAATAATAAACGCTCTCTGTGTATCCGCACTAGATATAGATACTGTGAAAGCCAGTTACGAGAAAAAGGGTGAGGATTAAACCTAAACGTAAAAAGTCAAGTCCGTTTTTCAAATAAAATGTCCCTCTAGTAAGTCGACGGGCCGTATAATAGAATTCATACATATGTTGATAAGAACATGTAAAATCAGGAGTGGTCAACAAGGGGGAACAGCATGGCTTCACAGTTAAAACAAATTCATCCATTGGCATGGACGATTATCGTAGGTACCATTTTTGGACGTATGGCGACTTCCATGAGCATTCCATTTCTGTCCATCTATTTGACACAGCAGATGGGGGCGTCTCCAACCCAGACAGGTATAATCGTGGCCGTGAGCGCGCTCGTTGGTGTTTTTGCCAGCTTCTATGGTGGATACATCTCTGACCGAATTGGTCGTAAAAAAGTGTTGTTCATGTCAGTATTTGGCTGGGCGCTCGTATTTATTGGGTTTGCCCTATCGGATCAGATCTGGCTGTTCTTTATCATGAATGCACTCAACGGCATCTGCCGGGCGTTATTTGAACCGACATCCAGGGCGTTGTTATCGGATATCACACCACCGTCAAGCAAACTGCTAGTATTTAATCTGAGGTATGCAGCGATAAATCTGGGTGTTGTGTTTGGACCGCTGCTGGGACTGTATTTGGGATTATCGGATTCCAATTTGTCCTTTCTGGTCGCTGGAGGAGTATACATAGCTTACGGTATTCTATTAATTGTTCAGTTTATTCTTCATCCTCTGAAGCAGAACGAGCAGAGTACGGGGACGGCGGAGCCGATCCGTTTGAAACAAGCATTCCGCATAACAAGTGGGGATCCTGTTTTTATGTTTGTTTTGATTGGTACCATCTTTTGTGTGCTCGGGTACGGACACTTTAGCTCGACGCTACCTCAGTTCATGGCGATTAACCCGAATATGACTGATGGTGCGAAATGGTTTGGATACATGCTTTCCTTAAACGCAGTGGTTGTTCTTGCCGTTCAATTTCCGGTGGTTCGTATCGCGAGTCGCTTTCCACCTGTAGTGCCGCTTATTACAGGCAATATTATGGTATCTGTCAGTCTGCTGCTGTTTGGATTGGCGCAAAGCCCATGGATGCTGGTAGCGGCAGTTGTTATTTTTACGGTAGGAGAAGTACTCATGTTTACGCTGATGGATGTTCTGGTGGATCGGATTGCGAAGCCGGAACTGAAAGGGACATATTTCGGCATGATCGGATTCAACAATCTGGGCAACGTCAGTGCTCCAATCCTGGGCGGCTTTTTGCTGGACAGCTTCGGTGCTAACCAACCAATGCTAGTCTTTGCACCTATTGCGATAAGTTCCATATGTGGTGTTCCATTTTTATGGATTGCACATCAACGCATGCAGATAAGGGAACAGCAACGAACGAAGGAAAACGCAATGGAAAACTAGTAGGATGCGTATTTGTAAAAATTCAAAAACCTTCAAATCACTTTAATGTGAGTCCGAAGGTTCTTTTTTTGCTATATAACTATAATATTTCAACATATGAAAAATTCACAATAATAAAACCATTTTCCGTACCTTGTTGCGACCTACAATTAAGCTGCACTTGCGCTCCCGAAAAGTTAAAACGAACATCATTATCCATGAGTAAAAGTCAAGAAAAATATTCGAGAGTCTAACGAAAGTAGAATGAAAGTAAATTGTACCAATATTTTGGAACTTTAATAACGTCGTTGATGGGTGTCTTGATCATGCCGCATTCGCGGCTTTTTGCAGTTCATATTCAGTTCATATGGATGACACGGGCAGTACATTTTCCTTAAGTACACTAATTTTGAAGCCACCTGATGGTAGCCAACACAGAAAAACAGGAGATGATAAGATTGTCCATCAAGAAACGAACTTCAATTACAGCCGTAACGCTGGTGTTTGCCATACTTAGTCCAATGTCTGCTATGGCTGCTCCGGTAAGTAACGTCAATGATGTTACGTACGAGATGACTAAAAAAGCAGTGATTGAGAAAGCCCAAATTCTTACCGAAACCTATGGCACAACAAGCGTACAGTATGCACTCATAGATGATGGTGAAATCGTAATTTCCGGGCAAGCCGGCAAGAATGACCAGAATAACACCGTACCTCTTACCGCAGATACGATCTATGGCATAGGTTCAACCAGCAAAATGGTAGTTACTACTGCTGTGATGAAGTTGGTAGATGAAGGGGAAATCGATCTGGATGTACCAGTCATACATTATATCCCTGATTTCAAAATGGAGGATGAACGTTACAAAGAAATCACAACGCGAATGCTGTTGAATCATTCCTCCGGACTCCCTGGAACTTCAAGCAGCAGCGCCATCCTGTTCGGGGATAACGATACGTATGCACATGATACATTGTTGGATCAACTCGCAACGCAAAAGCTAAAGGCAGATCCCGGAGCATATTCGGTTTACAGTAACGACGGCTTTTCGTTAGCCGAGATTCTGGTTGAGCAAATTAGTGGAATGAGTTTTACTGCATTTATGCACCGCTATATTACCGAGCCTCTGGGTATGAACAACACCAAAACGCCACAGGATCTGATTAGTGACAACAAAATGGCCATGACGTATTCAGCCCTGCATAATGGACAACTTCCACAGGAAAACACAAACATGATTGCTTCGGGAGGCATTTATTCCACAGCCGAAGACTTGGTTCAGTTTGCGCAAATTTTTACGGGTGAGGTCGAAGGGATTCTCTCGCATGAATCAGCAGAAGCGATGGCAGAAGAAGAATACAAGAATGGCTTGTGGCCGGAAGACGCAGATTCATCTATTTCTTATGGCTTGGGCTGGGATAGTGTAAACCTTTTTCCTTTCAATGAATACGGCATCCAGGCCGTTGCCAAAGGCGGAAATACGATTTCGTACCATTCCTCTCTGATTGTGCTTCCCAAATACAACATGGCTGCAGCCGTTACTTCTTCGGGAGGAACAAGTACGACGGATCAATTGATTGCAACCGAACTACTGCTTGGTGCACTTGAGGAGAAGGATATCATTACGGAACGAAAGCCGGATAAGTCATTTGGGACACCTGTAAGCGCAACGATGCCTAACGGGTTATCAGCGTATTCGGGTATCTATGGAGGGGGAGCCAGCTCGCTACTGAATATTGATGTGCAGGCTGATGGACAACTAATTTTGTCCTCGCCTTTAACACCGAATAGTCCTGAACAAAAGTACATGTATACGTCGGATGGAACTTTCGCCAACAACGAAGGTACGGAAAAATTAGCATTCGTTGAAGAGGATAACGGAAAAATCTATTTATGGTCACGCTCGTATCAATCCATGCCTGGACTTGGACAGATTGCTTCTTCCGAATACAAGGCTGAGAAGCTGGAAACGAGTGAATTGTCCCCGAATGTTGCGGCGGCCTGGCAGAAACGTGATGGCAAAAGTTACTTTCTTGTGAATGAGAAATACACTTCAACGGTATATGACAGTGCTACACCGATCATCCCGATTCACCTGTTTGACGAGGTGCCAGGCTTGGTATACACCAATACAATCCTAGATGCCAACCTCGCTGTGAACCAGCTGCAAATTCCCGGTTTGGCCGGTCGTGATAGGATGGAATACGAATTCTTCAAGGAAAACGGAGTGGAATATGTCACAGCAGGGGGCAAGGTATACGCAAGCCAAGACGCGGTGAAGCCGCTCTATTCCGGAAATCAGTCGAAGACAACGATCCAGGCGAACGGTTATGCCACTTGGTACTCGATCCCTGCGACAGCCGCAGGTAAAGTTATGACGGTCCAAATGCCTTCAAAAGGTGCATTTACCGTGTATAACCAAGCAGGTATTTCCATTAATCACACCGTGGTCAGCGGTAAAAACGAGGTAGTTCTTCCTGAGAATGGAATCATTGTTTTTGCTGGTGATATCGGTTCAGCATTTGAAATTACACTCACCGACAACACAAATTAAACGTTAAAAAAATAATATAACAGCCAAAAAGCCGCGCTTGCCGTGGTTTTTTGGCTTCAACTATTCAATAGCAGCAGTAAACGCAGAACAACTTGGATAAATTTCCAGCAAGAAAATGATTGTCAAATAAAAAGATCTATGATAATTTAATGTCTGTAACCGGTTACACATAAGGAGAACAAAATCATGACAACAATCAAAGACGTAGCGAATCTGGCTGGCGTATCAGTAGCCACCGTATCAAGGGTCATCAATGACAGGGGTTATGTACATGCGGATACACGCAAAAAAGTAGAAGATGCCGTGAAGGCGCTTAACTTCTCCCCTAATGAAGTAGCTCGCTCATTATATAAACGTAAGTCCAAACTGATTGGTCTGCTGCTGCCGGATATTGCAAACCCCTACTTTCCTCAGTTAGCTAGGGGTGTAGAAGATCGAATGCAGGAGCAGGATTTCAGGCTCATTTTCGGAAATAGTGATGAGGATGAATCGAAGGAGCAGGATTACATCCAGACGTTTATCCAAAATAACGTAGTAGGTGTGATTTCATCCACGAACTACCCTCATTCTCCAATATATGAAAAATTAAAAATACCTGTTGTGTTTCTTGACAGGACTGCACTGGATAGTCCTTCTGTCTATGCGGACGGAAGAGAGGGCGGACGACTGGCAGCGAGAGAAATCATCAAGCGCGGTAGTCGCCGGATAACGGTTATGCAGGGTCCGTCACATATCAAGCCAGCACAGGATCGCTTCCAGGGAGCCATAGAAATTATCCAGGATGCCGGATTGGATTACCATGTGATCCAGACGACCTCGTTCTCTTTTAACGAAGCGGGATCATGGGCAGAAGAGCTGTTCAGCAAATTTGCTGACACGGATGGAGTCATTGCCAGCAATGACATTGCAGCTATGGCGGTACTGCATGAGGCTTCGCGAATCGGGAGAAAGGTTCCTGAAGATGTGCAAGTGATCGGATTCGACGACATTCCGATGAGCAGCCTGTTATCACCTGCATTGTCCACCATTCGCCAGCCTGCATACGAGATGGGCAGGGAAGCGGCGGGATTACTTATCGGGCTTGTGGAACAAGCTCCAATTGAGAACAAAAACATACAGATGCCCGTCAGTTTTATCGAACGAGGCACAACGAGAAAGGTGAATTCAGATGGCTAAAATATGCGTAATCGGAAGCAGTTCCATGGATCTGGTCGTTACTTCTTCAAGACGTCCTGGGGCGGGTGAAACCGTCCTCGGGGAAAGTTTCAAAACAGTACCTGGCGGTAAGGGAGCCAATCAGGCAGTTGCTGCTGCAAGACTGGGTGGTGAGGTAACGATGATTGGCCGGGTAGGAGACGATGCTTTTGGTCAAGACATTTTGAATAATTTCAAAGCAAATGCTGTAAATACGCAAAATGTGAAACCGGTTACACATTCAGAAAGCGGAACGGCTCATATCATATTGGCAGAAGGTGATAATAGTATCGTAGTCGTCGAGGCGGCAAATCGCGAAGTCACTCCTTCTTATGTAGATCTTGCGGCCGAGGTGCTTCGCGACGCCGATATCGTACTGATCCAGCAGGAAATTCCGGAAGAAACCGTTGTCCGTGTGAGCAGCCTGTGTGCTGAATACGGAACGCCACTGCTGCTTAATCCGGCTCCAGCGAGAACGGTGCCGCAGGAAGTCATTGACAATGCCGCCTACATCACGCCGAACGAGCATGAAGCCGAAATCCTTTTTCAAGGCATGAGTCCGGCTGAGGCATTGCGCAAATACCCAAACAAACTGTTCATAACGGAAGGCAGTAAAGGGGTTCGTTACTTTGACGGGGCGGAAGAAATCCTCGTGCCAACGTATAAAGTGGAGGCAGTGGATACCACGGGTGCAGGGGATACATTTAATGCTGCATTTGCGGTCGCCTTAGCGGAAGGCAAGCCGCTGCAGGAGAGCATCCGGTTCGCCAATCGTGCCGCATCGTTGTCCGTGACCAAGTTTGGAGCACAAGGCGGCATGCCGACGAGAGACGAAGTGGAGGAGAGTTTATCATGAAAAAAAACGGCATACTAAATAGTCACATTTCTAAAATACTATCTGATTTGGGTCATACGGACATGATTGCCATTGCGGATGCGGGTCTCCCCGTTCCGGAAGGGGTGCTCAAGATTGATGTGGCTTTGAAATTCGGAACGCCAAGTTTTCAGGAAGTGGTTGAACTGATCGCAGAAGACATGGTCATTGAGAGAGTAATTGTGGCAGAAGAGATCAAGGAAGACAATCCGGAAGCTCTGCAGTTCGTTACAGATAAATTTGGCAACGATGCCATTGATGCTTCCATCAACCACGAACAATTCAAAGCACTAACCCGGCAGGTTAAGGCGGTTGTTCGTACAGGTGAAGCTACACCCTATGCCAATTGCATTTTACAAGCAGGAGTCCATTTTGGTTAAAAGGAGGTTGCATGATGCATATTCAGATGCACAACATTCATAAAGCATTTGGCACCAACCAGGTGCTAAGCGGAGTGGATTTCGAACTGAGGGAAGGTGAAGTTCATGCCCTGATGGGTGAGAACGGAGCTGGCAAATCCACGCTGATGAACATTTTGATCGGACTTCACCAGCGTGATCAGGGAACGATCTCCATTGATGAAAAGGAAACCTATTTCGGCAGTCCGAAGGAAGCAGAGAAGTTAGGTATCGCATTTATTCATCAGGAGCTTCACGTTTGGCCCGAAATGACGGTGCTCGATAATCTTTTCATCGGTAAGGAGATGACATCTTCCTTAGGATTCCTCAATACAAAACAAATGAAAGCGCTCGCTTCAGAACAATTCGCCAAGCTGTCGGTACAAATCCCGCTCGAACGGCCCGCAGGAGAATGCTCCGTTGGACAGCAGCAGATGATAGAAATCGCCAAGGCGCTGCTGACGGATGCGAAGGTCATTATTATGGATGAACCCACTGCAGCGTTAACGGAACGCGAAATTCAGAAGTTGTTTGATGTGATTACTGCACTGAAGAAAAACGGAGTATCCATTGTGTATATTTCTCACCGTATGGAAGAGATCTTCACCATCTGCGACCGGATCACGGTAATGCGGGATGGCAGGACGGTAGATACCCAGCCGATTCCTGAGACAAGCTTCGATGAAGTGGTGCGGAAAATGGTTGGACGGGAGTTAACCGAGCGCTATCCGGCCCGTAATCCTTCCTATGGCGAAGTTGTTCTGGAAGTGCGGGACGCAAGCATTAAGGGATTGTTCCAACATGTCAGCTTCAACGTAAGAGCAGGTGAGATTGTTGGTTTCTCCGGACTTATGGGTTCGGGGCGAACAGAGATCATGAGAGCGATCTTTGGTCTGGATACCCTGGACAGTGGAGAAGTCTTGGTCCGTGGCAAAAAAGCGAACATTCGTAAACCCTCGGATGCAGTGAAACACGGCATCGGGTTCATCACAGAAGACCGTAAGGATGAAGGGCTTGTACTGGACTTCTCGATTCGGGAAAACATGGCGCTGACCAATCTGTTCAGCTTCTCAAGTAAAGGATTCATTTCAGCTCCAAAAGAACAGGACTTCGTCGATACCCTGATCAAGCGTCTGCAGATCAAGACGCAATCTTCGGAGACAGCTGCGCGTAACCTATCAGGGGGCAACCAGCAGAAGGTTGTTATTGCCAAATGGGTAGGTATCGGACCAAGCGTGCTCATTCTGGATGAACCAACGAGAGGTGTGGATGTTGGAGCAAAGCGTGAAATCTATCAGTTGATGAATGAACTGACAGAACGCGGCGTCGCCATCATCATGGTATCTTCGGAGCTTCCTGAAGTACTGGGTATGAGTGACCGAATTGTGGTTGTGCATGAAGGGCAGATCAGCGGAGAGCTGGCCAGGGAAGAAGCAACACAGGAAAACATTATGACATTGGCCACAGGGGGACAGTGAAATGACAACAATGCAGAACAACAAAACAACCGGAACGGGATTCCGCTTATCGAGCGTAACACAGAAATTAGGACCGCTGCTTGGTTTAATCATTCTCATTATTATCGTATCCGTACTCAATCCAAGCTTCTTGGAGCCGCTTAATATCTTGAACCTGCTGCGTCAGGTATCGATTAATGCACTGATTGCCTTCGGTATGACCTTTGTCATTCTGACAGGCGGGATCGACTTGTCCGTTGGCTCCATCCTGGCTTTATCCAGCGCATTTGTCGCAAACATGATGTTATCTGGCCTGGATCCGATTTTGTCCATCATCATCGGGGTAGCACTTGGTGGTGTGATGGGTATGGTGAACGGACTCATGATTACGAAGGGTAAAATGGCTCCATTTATCGCAACATTGGCGACAATGACCATATTCCGCGGATTAACGCTTGTATATACGAATGGTAATCCGATCACAGGACTAGGGGACAGTCTGCTGTTCCAACTGTTTGGACGCGGCTATCTGCTGGGTATTCCGGTACCTGCCATAACGATGCTGATTACATTTGTGATTCTATGGACGATTCTGCATAAAACGGCTTTTGGCCGCAAAACGTATGCTATTGGTGGTAATGAGAAAGCATCCATCATCTCGGGTATCAAAGTCACACGTGTGAAGATCATGATCTATTCCCTTGCAGGTATGCTGGCAGCTCTAGCAGGTGCAATTCTGACATCTCGCTTGAATTCCGCACAGCCAACAGCAGGTACTTCTTATGAACTGGATGCGATCGCAGCCGTTGTTCTGGGCGGAACTAGCCTGACAGGCGGACGCGGACGGATTGTCGGTACATTAATTGGTGTTCTGATTATCGGCGTGCTGAACAATGGTTTGAACCTACTCGGCGTGAACTCCTTCTATCAAATGGTGGTCAAAGGTGTCGTCATTGCGATTGCTGTCCTGCTGGACCGCAAGAAAACGGCTTAAGGGGAGAAACAATTATGAAAAAATGGACATTAACACTTGTAAGCATGATCATGATTATTGTTCTGGCCGGGTGCTCTCTGGAACCGCCTGAATGGGCGAAGCCGGACGGTGCCGGAAATAAAGGACAGAAGAAAGTAGGTCTCTCGATTTCAACACTGAACAATCCGTTCTTCGTTTCATTGAAAGACGGAGTCGTTGCCGAAGCTCAAAAGCAAGGCATTGAGGTTATCGTGGTGGATGCACAAAATGATTCGGCCAAGCAGACCAACGATGTGGATGACCTTATTCAGCAGGGTGTTGATGCACTCCTGATTAACCCAGCGGACTCCGCGGCTATCTCTACAGCAGTTCAATCTGCCAACAGCGTAGGCATTCCCGTAATTACACTGGATCGTTCCGCAGACAAAGGTGAGGTAGCGGCTCTGGTAGCCTCCGATAATGTTAAAGGCGGACAGATGGCAGCAGAATATTTCGTTGAACAGCTCGGTGAAGGTGCTAAAGTCATTGAACTAGAAGGAGTGCCTGGGGCTTCCGCTACACGTGAACGGGGTAAAGGGTTCCACGAGGTAGCTGACCAGAAGCTTGACGTGGTTGCCAAACAGTCGGCCGATTTCGACCGCTCCAAAGGTTTGAATGTGATGGAAAACCTGCTGCAGGGAAATCCGGATGTACAGGCTGTATTTGCCCACAACGATGAGATGGCACTTGGTGCGATCGAAGCGATCCAAAGCTCGGGCAAAGACATTCCAGTGATCGGGTTTGACGGCAACGACGATGCAATCAAATCCATTCAAGACGGAAAACTGACAGCAACCGTCGCTCAGCAGCCGGTACTGATTGGCCAGCTGGCCGTACAAGCTGCTCTGGATGTCCTGGACGGCAAACAGGTGGAGAAGTCCATCCCGGCAGAATTGAAGCTGGTAACCAAGGAAAATGCAAACAACTAAACATCCCGTCCTGGCCAGATGAGCCAGGGCGGTTTTTTTGTTTATTCTTTGGGGCTAGGTTGCCTGAGCATAAATATTCAAACTTTCTAAGAAGGGAACTTCAGACGAAGTTTGCTTTATTCAGAGGTTGATTCGGCCATCACCATTTCCTTTTGTCTGAAAAGTTTTGGGGACAACCCGTACGTTTTGGTAAATAGTCTCGTAAAATAGTTGCTGTCATTAAATCCGGACTGGTATGAAACTTGTGTGATAGGAAGATTCGTTAACCTCAAGAGCTGGCACGCACGCTCCATGCGTAAACGTTGAAGATAGGCAATGGGAGACGTTTGATAAAAGGATTTGAAAATTCGATTTAGATGTCTTACAGAAATGTTGGCATATAATGCGATATCCTCCAAAGTGATATGTTCTAAATAATGATCTTCAATATAGGAGACTGCCGCAGCCAGATGCATGACTTGGCCTTCTATCGTTTTTCCACTCGATTCATGGTGCCTGGATAAATAGACTATGAGCTCGGTAAATTTGGAAGTCAGTAACGTTTTGTACCCCGGCCTTTTCCCGTGATATTCGTCGATCATGTCAGCAATAAACTCTTCAATAAAATCCATATTGTTTAACGACAGATACATATGTTTGTTGATTGATTTCTTGTTATGATAAAGCGGTTCCAATACAAACATCGCATGATAACCTTCAAACGAACGCAAATCGGAACCAAGTTGAATCATCATTTCCGGCTTATACATGATATTACATATCTCAAAGCTACAAGGGTCTTTATAGGCATGCGTGGTTTCCCCGTTAATGACGAACACGTGCCCCTTTTTAATAAAAGAAATTTCATCATTAACGATATGAGTCGCATGACCGTTAAGCACAATGACGAGTTCAGAGAAGTCCGTATGTTTATGAAGGGAAAAGTCTTCTGCATGCTCCCCGTATTGAATGAAAAATGGAAATTCCTCGTCTCTCGTAAACCATCTTAGACGAACGTTCTTCAAGAAATCACCACCACAGCCTCGAGATTTGTCTATATCATGCTACATTTCTGACTGAATAATCAAGGTTTGAATGGATGCACACATACTACTATATAGAAAAAACGGGGAGTGAGGCGAGAGATTAAAGAGATTCAAGCAGTATAGTCGAAAACGTATTCTTGAAAGCGATATCAATAAAAGGACAGCCGTTTGGAAACAAGTCAATCCAGATACAGGGGGTCAAAATAACATGCGCACATTATCCAAAGTAATAGGAACATGTCTTTTAACGGGCACATTACTGATCTCGGCCGGATGCAGTAACACAGTGAACAATTCCAGTTCGGAGGGTGGCGATTCGGATAGCCCAATTACGTTCACTTTTTTCGGGGCAGATGCGAGTCCTAACTGGAACAAAATGCAGGACGCTGTAGGTAAAAAAATTACTGAAAAAACAGGCGTCACCATTGATGCAGAATATGATATATCAAGCGGAGGAGGCAATGACCGGATCTCCCTCATGGCTGCAAGTGGTGATTATCCCGATTTGATCTTTCCAAAAGGAAATTTAACGAGATTGGTAGATGCAGGTGCCATGCTGGACTTGACGGACCTAATCGAAGAGCATGCGCCAAACCTGAAGAAAATCTATGGGGAGCAGTTCAATCGATTGAAATACAGCAATGAAGACCCATCCATTTACTGGATTCCTACCAACGGTGCTATCGACCAGATCAGCTTTGATGCGAACAATGGCACTGCCATCCAGCATCGTGTCGTCAAAGAGCTGGGATATCCAGAGATCAAAACGCTGGATGATTATGAGAAGGTGCTAAGAGAATATTATGAAAAGCATCCGACAACTGAAGACGGACAGCCAACCATTCCGCTGACACTCAGCGCAGACGGATGGCGCCGAATGATCACCGTGACCGATCCGGCGGCCATGGCAACCGGAGGCCCAGGAGACGGGGAATACTTTATTGATCCTGAAACCTACGAAGCTAAGCTTCATTACAAGCGCCCAGAGGAGAAGGAATATTTCCGTTGGCTGAACAAAATGTTCAATGAGGGGCTTCTGGACAAAGATAGTTTTGTTCAGAAAGACGATCAGTATAAGGCCAAAATTGCCAGTGGGCGAGTATTGTCTCTGCTTGACCCGAACTGGGGTTACAGTGATGCAGAAAATGCACTTAAAAGTGTGGGGAAAGATGACATGACTTATGGATACTATCCTGTAACGCTCGATGAGACATTCCAGCGTAAAGACTTCCAGAATATTGGTTTTGACGGCTATGGAATTGGCATTACGGTGGACTGCCCAGACCCTGTTCGGGCGATTAAATTTTTGGACTGGATGTCTTCCGAAGAAGGCCAGATTCTAAGAAACTGGGGAATTGAGGGAGAGCATTATGTCCTGGAAGATGGAGTTCGATCCATGCCGGCAGACATTCAGGAAAAGAAAAACAAAGACAATAATACTTTTACCAAGGACTCTGGTGTGGGTCTGTACTACATTTTCGGAGCTCACTACGGTGATGGAGTGAAGGATTCCACTGGAAATTATTTTACAACCAATTATCCTGAGCAAATACAGCAAAGTTATTCGGAAGCAGAGAAGGAGGCCCTTGCGGGTTACGGAATCAGTACGTGGAAGGATCTATTCCCTTCGGAAGAAGAGTTTCCGGTCAAAGAATGGGGAGCAGCGTATAACATGCCTATACCTTCGGATAGCGGCGATTACAACGTGATTTCGCAGAAAACGCAGGATATCATTCAGAAACGAATCGCCGAAGCGATCACTGCTACGCCGAGTGCGTTTGATGGCATCTATGATGGGATGCTTGCTGAAATTGATCAGGCTGGAGCCGTCGAGATGGAACAGCAATATACGGAATGGATTAAAGATCGGGTCAGATTGTGGACAGGTAAGGACATTAAATAGCGAACTACAAGGTCTGCAGAGGAAGCATGCTCAACCATATATACTAGAGAGACCGTTGAACATATTTAAGCCATTCAACGGTCTTTTGTAGTTGTTGGAAAACTCCCAAGGTGGTCAATTGCGATATGCTATCAGTTGATAGATAAGTCCGAGCGTGGTCGAGTTGCTCGAAACCGGTGTGAACATAAGATTATGATCAAAAGGAGAACAATCATATCACCACCATAGTACATGAGCATGGCTCAGAGCTTTGCCTGGCTCAGAGATACACCATCAGGCGGTTGAACATAGATCATTTTCGAGTCATTAAGTATATTATCCAATATACCCATTTAAACCAGTTATACAGGAACGAAGATAAAGCTGTGGCATATAGGACAACAGTTTATTGAAGCGAACTCATACACTCTTATAAGAAGCCGCTTATAAAGCGGCTCTTTTTGTATGTAGTTTCTAAGTTGAAGTGCTCACTCGGTAATAGAGTCCAGCTTGTTCCCCACATAATGAAAAGATTGAATATGCGTTTTGGTGAGTTCAATTACATTATGGATAAACGCGTCCCGTGACTCACGAAATCCGCTTAAAATCCAATTGTTCAATAGTCCAAAAAAACCGTATGCAGTATAGTACTTGAAATACTCCATGTTAACCGGGGTGTTATTGATCGTTTCGAATACAAATTGCTCCTCATAAATTTTGAGCATGGTTTGTGGAAAGCCTGTATGCAGACCAGGTAATGTATCATCGTATTGGATTAATTCGAAGAAGTCACGGTGTTCATAAATATAATCCACGATTTGGAAAGATTCCACGTTAAGTTTGTTTGTAAAGACCTTGTGACCGTGCCAGTAGGGTTTGCCTGTGGCTTCTTTTAAGCCTTCCAGCTTCATGATCAACAACTCTTCGGCAAGGACATACTTATCCTGATAATGCAAATAAAACGTGCTTCGATTGTAGCCCGCTTGGTCGACGATGTCTTTGACAGACACTGCATGGAAGCCTTTTTTCTTAATAAGCTGAATCAAAGCCGTTTTGAGATGCTCTTTGGTACGATTACGATGTTGAGAAGTCACAATAAGTTCATCATTCATTCAAAAAATCTCCTATATATTTAGACATTGTGTAGAGAAGTGTCTAGAAGGTAGACACTTGGCTTTATCTTAATGATTGGATTGTTACAATTTTAAGCATACAATTAGTTTTGTAAACATCATATAGCACTATTGATATAGGCGCTATTCAAAATAGTATACTGGAGGATATAGTCATGAGCAAACTACAAGACAAAGTTGCAATTATCACAGGAGGAGCATCCGGAATTGGTGCAGCGACAGCTCGTCTATTCGTTTCCGAAGGAGCCAAAGTCGTCCTGGTTGACTTGAATGAAGAAAAAGGCAAAGCGTTTGAGCAGGAGCTGAAAGCGCTTAACGCGGAGGCTCTATTTATCAAAGCCAACATCACAAGCGAACAAGAGGTTGCTGAGATTTTCAAACAAACCGTTGAAGCTTTTGGCAAAGTGGACATCGTATTCAACAACGCAGGAATCGGACGTGTTCATCCGTCGCACGAGCTGGACTATGCCGAGTGGCGTAATACGGTTAATGTCGATCTGGATGGAGTATTCCTGGTTGCGCGTGAATCCATTCGTGAAATGCTCAAAATCGGTGGAGGCACAATCGTTAACACGGCATCCATGTATGGATGGGTTGGTTCACCTGGTTCTGCAGCTTACAATGCAGCCAAAGGCGGCGTTGTGAATTTGACTCGTTCGCTGGCGCTGGAATATGCAGAGAAAAACATTCGCGTCAACGCACTATGCCCAGGTTTTATCGATACACCGATTATTCCTGAAGAGAGCAAACAGGCTCTTTCGGCAGCAACACCGATGAAACGTCTTGGTCAAGCGGAAGAGATGGCTAAAGCCGTTCTGTTCCTGGCCAGCGATGATTCGTCTTACATGACAGGAAACAGCCTGATCGTGGATGGTGGATACACTGCTCAATAAGAGCTGGTGACTTCTGAATAGTGGATTATTGAGATGAAGCTGTACATGAATGAAAGTCAGTGATAATTCACATCATAGAAAAGTAGTATCACTCTAATTTCCTGAGGAGGAGATCTTTTATGGCTCGCCAGAAGAAAAGGCAGGAAGCTGCTTGGAAGTCACGAAAGCAAGAACAGCATCCTCATGGTAAAATCAGATCGCTTAAAGAAATATCGAGCGAATATGACGAGAAGAATACTACGGTATAAATGTAAGACTGCCGGCGACAATGCTGGCAGTCTTCTCAATTCGAATATTAAAATCTGAAGATGACAAATGCTTGGCGCAGCAAGCGAGCATTATCATATTCAAGAAACGGATTTATTCAAAGTCGCAAACGAGCGGCTTTTTTTGTTTTACGGAACAATGTCAATTTCACCAGAGAAAATTAAATTAGTAAGTAGAGGAGCAGAAGATAAAATCTAGAGGATTGGTAAAAATGGTTGAGTGCACTATATTGTTATGGGTAATAGTCTATTGTAGGCATCATAAGCAAGTTTTGGTGTTTTTGGCATGTTGAACACATCCTATCCAGACCAATAGGTCAGGTTTGAGAGGAGCGTTGTTATGAAAAATCGCTATCCCTTCCGGCTAAACATTCCGATTTTTATCATGGTCGTCATGATTTCCGCTTGTACAGGTGAGACAGAACCTGTCGCCACCCCGGAAACGGCAGCTCCAGAAGCTGAAGCCGTATCGCCACCTACATCAGAACAGGGACAGGAAGAATCCGTTGAAGCGAATCGCCCGGAGACGGAGAGTTTTGAACTAATGACCGCTGAAGGTAATCAATCCATGGAGGCGGTCCTGCATCAGGGTGAAGGATTTTCCTTGTATGTCTTTGAAAAGTTTGCCTTCGATGAGACAGCAGGTCGCTTGTCGTTAAGAAGTAATCCCGATTATTATGTGGACATTGAACCGCTGCCCTCCGATTACGATGTGACTCAGCTTGAAGCCGAAGGCAAGGAGGAGCTCAGCACAGTTGGTGAGGTATCTGATTACAGTGGTGAACTAGTTGAACATCCTCTAGGTTTCGCGGAACTCTATCTTCAAGCTTCCGGAGAGGAAGGAATAAGTGATTATATGGTATGGAAGTCTGAAGCGGGAGATGTTTTTCTGTTCCGGCTTCATAATCCAAAAGGGGAAGAAGCCCCCGATTTTGCCGGACCCGTTCTTGTTTCCCTGGCAACCGTACAAAGTGATAAGTAATTTTGAACTTCTTTTATATGCCCAAATTCTGTTGATTCTCATAGAAAGTCACTAATATAGTGGCTTTCTTTGTTATGTTATAACGAAGTTCTTTTCCCGGGTTGAGTGCAGAAATGTGTGCCTATTACCGTAAGGATTTTATCAGTTTGCGGACAAACCATATGAATAAAAGAATGACTAAGAGCAGAATGATGATTCCAGGAAAACCAATACTACTAAACATGATACCCCTCCAATATTATCCAAGAATTACTTTGGTTCATTATAACATAGGAAATAGATTGATCATTTCAAGCTTCAGATCCAACTCACAGATGTTTCTGAATTTTACGTTCACCATTACGCAGGCTGCTCGAAGCAGAGGTGGGGGAGCTTTCCGGTAATTGCCTCCTAACTCTGGACTTACAGAAGCCGTTATCGCACATCTTAATTCCAAAATTAAAAACACAGTCTGCACTTCGCATGCAGGCTGTGCTTGATTTATAAGCTCTTCTTCATGATATTTGTCTGAAATGGGCGACGTAAGGGAGGTACTATTGATGGAAAGTAAGCTGGAGGATATCTCTAGCTCATGATCAAGCCAGTTCTAGGGCGAGTTGCTCTAAACCAATGCAAACATAATATGAAGATAATGACTATATCAACAGCATCTCCACCATAGTACATAAGCATGCCTCCAACCCTGGCTTGATCCAAAGGTACACCGGTAGGTGGGTATGCATAGATCAGCTTGGACAACATGCCATGACCCGCTAAAGAAATCACTAGTATGATGGAGCGGTACAAAAAGGAGAGCCGGTGGGGCATGGGGTCTATGTAAATAATGGACATGGTAAACAGATAACCTGCTGCGAATATGTGGAAATGAACAACGAGATACAGAAGCGTATTCTCATGCATGAATGAGTATACGTTTGTAGTGTATAGTATCCAGAGTCCTCCAATATTAAGGAGCGAAGTGATCATAGGGTGAGTCAATATCCGGGACGGCCAACTTCGCAGAAGACGTGTAAGACGCCTGGCTAATGGTGTGCTTAGCGATTTCAGCAGCAGAGTCATCGGTGCGGATAACACCATAAGCAGTGGTGCAAGCATACCCAAAAGTAAATGACTGATCATGTGGGCCACGAAATCAGTATGGGCCAGATCTGCAAGAGGTCCCGCAACGGCCATAACTGCCAAAAGAGTGCCGATGGACCAGAGAACAGTCCGGTATATTGGCCAGGATCTCTTACGAATGGAACGTACTGCAGCATAAATATACATCCCAAACGCAAGTGCAAAAGGTAGTGCCAGAATCAGCTGAGGTACGATCCCGGCCAAATGATCCAGCTCAGTTCCATGGTGATAATGATTGTGAGTATTAATGTTCATAGGAGTGAGCCTTCCCTGAGAATGGTCTGCTTCTTGTGCGGTACATAAGACTGAGCCCCGTCAAGACCATAAGAGCAGCAAGGACGTTCCATACCAGGTCGTAGAGAATAACATTTTCCACATAACGAATCTGATGGATTTCCATGAGTTTGTGTTGAATGAGTCCATCATACAATTGGAAGCTACCCGCTCCAAGAAGAAGGCCTCCCCACCATCTCGTAAGCCAAAATGCGTTTCGTCTTCGAAGATCTGCATACATAAACAATCCTCCGATAGTAGCGAACCAACTAAAAGCGTGAAAAAGACCATCTGATATTAGACCAACCTCTGTGGTCGCCTTGTCATAAAAATGATGCCAATGCAGCAGCTGATGGAAAACGGTCTCATCGATAAAGGCAACCAAACCAATGCCGAAGAGAATCCCAGACCATAGGTTACGATTGGAATAAACGAAGCGATTCATTATCTTCGGGTCCGAATTTTCGTTTTGAGTTTTGCTCGGCATGATCATTCACCTCCACCAATAAAATACTTTATTATCCAATATACCCATATGAATGGATTGTACTCAGTTTTAAAACAAACCATATGAAAATTCTGGAATAAACATTTAGACCGCTAATACAGCGGCTTTTTGTTATTAAGGACCAAGTCACTGTCCTTGTCTCAGGCGAACTTGCATCCGGAGGCTTTCTTTTAAAAGGACTTTAAACTTAGGGCAAGGATAGTTCCATAAGTTGTATAATCAAGGTAGTAAACAGGTATGTATTGATGTCGAAATTAGGTGTCTAACAAAGGTGATCTTTTAAAATATGGGCGGAGGCGGTATATGATGAAAGAAGCCATTTATTTAATTACAGGAGTAATGGCCTCTGGCAAGTCAACGGTATCGGAGCTGCTGGCTTCCAAGCTGGGAAAAGGTGTTCATCTACGTGGGGATGTATTCCGTCGCATGATTAGTTCAGGACGCGAAGAAATGTCCGCTGAGCCTTCCGAAGAAGCAGTCCGTCAATTATATTTACGTTACCGGTTAGCTGCGAATGCCGCAAAAACCTATTATGACTATGGATTTTCTGTTATTTTGCAAGATAATTACTATGGAGGGGCACTATCCTATATGATGGAGCAGCTAAAAGATTACCCGCTTCAGGTGGTTGTGCTGTGTCCAAATGTTGAGGTGGTAAAAGAGCGTGAAAAAGGAAGGGGAAAAGTCGGGTACACCGGATTTACGGTAGAAAACTTGTATTCGGATTTTTTGAAGGAAACACCGAAAATCGGATTTTGGCTGGACAGTTCGGAGCAGTCACCAGAGCAATCGGTGAAGGATATTTTACTGCACTTCGGCGAAAATGAATCCATTTAATATCATCGACATGTGACTCGTTTTCAACTCAAGGTTATGTGTAAGTTTAAGGCCCACATATGCTGCTTAATAAGAGCATACGTGGGCCTTTTGGTTGTATTGCTGCATGCTTGCATGAAGCAATAAAGGTTGTTCATTGGCATTCAACAAAGCCTACAGAAGGGAAGTAAATCAAGGGGCTATTTATACCTGAGCAAAGGATGGAAAAAACGCAGCAGCAGAAATTGAACCTGGGAAGCTAATTGTAAAGAGATTAATCTGCTAAAGATAATTAAATTAATAATGTTATCGAAGGAAGGTACAATCCAGGTTTTTTAGATCATTTAGGGGTGTGACCTTGAGTCATACTTAGAAGCTGAGCTGATAAGTTCTCATACCCGCTTTTTATAAACTCTCATTGCAAGGATATAGGCAACTACAAGGACTCCAGCACACCACGCGAGAGCAATCCAGATCTCATTGCCTGCCGGCTGGCCCAGCATCAGTGCACGGATCGCTTCAACAATGGAGGTTACCGGTTGGTTTTCTGCAAAAACGCGAACGACCGAAGGCATCGATTCTGTTGGCACAAATGCAGAGCTGATAAAAGGAAGGAAGATAATGGGGTAGGAGAATGCACTTGCTCCATCCACCGATTTGGCGGACAGACCCGCAATCACTGCGACCCAGGTTAATGCAAGCGTAAACAGAGCGAGTATACCCGCCACGCCAAGCCATGACAGTATTCCAGTCGGCGAACGAAAGCCCATGACAAGCGCGACGAGAAGGATGACAACAACCGATATAAAGTTGGATACCAGCGAGGTCAACACATGTCCCCAAAGTAAGGTGGAACGGGAGATCGGCATGGAGTTAAACCGTTCGAATATGCCTCGCTGCACATCAATGAACAGACGGTAAGATGTGTAGGATATACCGCTGGCAATAGCAATCAACAGGATACCAGGCAGCAGATAATTGACATAGTTATCCGTTCCGGTTTGAATAGCACCGCCAAACACATAGACAAACAGCAGCATAAACGCAATGGGCATAATGGTAACCGTAATAATGGTGTCCATACTGCGGAAGATATGCCGCATGGAACGTCCAAGCATAACACTCATATCGCTAAAAAAATGTTTTTTCACCGTTTCCATTTAGTTAGCCTCCTTTTTGCCGATGATGGAGAGGAATATATCTTCGAGTGTCGGCTGCTTTTCGACATACTCCACTTTTGCGGAGGGGATCAACTTTTTAAGATCCGAGAGTGTGCCGCTGGCGATAATTCTGCCCTCATGGAGAATGGCAATACGGTCGGCAAGCTGTTCCGCTTCCTCTAAATACTGCGTGGTCAGGAACACCGTTGTACCGCCATCCGACAACTCTTTTACGATCTTCCAGACCTCAATGCGTGCCTCAGGGTCAAGTCCGGTGGTTGGCTCGTCGAGGAAGATAATCTGTGGTTTTCCTACAAGGCTCAAAGCAATGTCCAGCCTCCGACGCATGCCACCCGAGTAAGTAGACACCCTGCGGTCGGCAGCGTCTGTCAGGCCGAAGCGTGTCAGCAAATCCTCCGCAACCTGACGCGGATTTTGAAGGTATCGCAGCTTGGCAATCATGATCAGATTTTCCCGTCCGGTTAAAATTTCGTCCACCGAGGCAAATTGACCGGTCAGGCTGATCGCCTGCCGTACATGGTCGGGATTGGTTGCAACATCGAATCCGTTCACGGTCGCAGTTCCACTGTCTTTTTGAAGCAGTGTGGCGAGAATTTTGACAACGGTTGTTTTGCCAGCACCATTGGAACCGAGAAGGGCGAAGATGCTGCCCTTTTCCACTTCGAAATCCACGCCCTTAAGGACGTGCAGCTGTTTGTAGGATTTTTGCAGGCCAATCACTTGAATGGACTTGTTTTGCACAGGATCTCCTCCTTAGATAACCGTAACTTTGGACACATTGGCTTCCATACCTTTGAGAGCAGCATAAGTGAGTTTATCCATCATTGCACCGTCAAAGCAGACGGTCTTGATCACCCGATAATACTTGTTGGACCATGAAGACGTTGGAAAGGATACGTTTTTGAGTGTAGCGTTTTGAAATGAAACTTCGTTCAATGCCACCTTGTCAAACTTGACCCCGGTAAAGGTTTGCCCATCAAAACGCTGCCCGCTCAGATCGGAGGACTTGAACTCCACACCGTCAAAGATACAGTTACGGAAAATGGCCTTTCTAAGATCAGTTAAGGAGAACACAACGTCAGTCAGTCTGACATTTGTGAATTTGGCCCCGTCCATACCCGACTTACTGAAGTTCGTGCGTACAAGAACGGATTGACTGAAGCTTGCATTTGCTAGGTCAAGTGTAGAGAGGGTGCAGTCCGTCAGATTGGCGCGGTCGAAATTGGCATCCCGGACATCGCTGCTAATAAAAGAACTACCAGTCAAATCTGCATCCCTGAAATTGGAGCCTCGCAGCGCACTGGACTTGAATTGTCCTTTATGCGCGGTAACACCAGCAAAATCGCTTGTTGACAGGTTACTTGCGTTAAAGTTTGTCACTACCTGCCGTTCCAGTGAACGGGAGAGGTTGGCAACCTCCTGCACGGTCTGTTCAATATCGCCGATGCTTTCAATGGTCATCTCAAAAGCAGTTTCATCATCTTTGCCCTCAGCCTTGAGGTCACGGAACCTTTCTTGCAAATCGGAGTGCAGGTCTGCTTTTAATTCGGTGACACTTTTTACCTCATCGTACGGTGCAAAGACTCCGTTCAAATAGTGAGTGAGCTTTTCATTCATAACCTCAACACTCCTTATAATAAGTTTTCAAGCACGCGCTTCGCGTACTCCCAGTTTTCTTTGTTGCTGGCATGTGTTGCCTTGCCCTTTTCGGTAATCCTGAAATACTTACGGCGTCCACCTTGAGATTCATCGCCCCAATACCACTCGATATCACCCTCCGCTTCAAGTCGCCGAACGCTGGAATACATGGTGGCTTCTTTTAATTCGTACTCACCGCCTGAGCGCTCGGCAATCATTTTGACAATCTCGTACCCATATCTGTCAGCTTCGGATAAGAGCCTTAGAATCATTGTATCGGTATGGCCGCGTAGTAGGTCGGATGTAATTTTGTTTTGGCTCATGTAATCACCTCGCAATTGTATAATACGTCATACTACTGTGACTGTCAAGGTAGTATTATAATCAAATTACCTTGAGTGGAAAATTGTACGTTTATCCCATCATGTTATTCAATCGTTCCTTTTCGTTATAGAAATTATCCCGACATGGATTGGTGCATGGGCTGAGAGTAGAGAGGGAGTGATAAACATGAAAAAACCTCTCTTGACGTTCATGTAATCATGACGATAGGAGAGGTTGGTTTTTCACTTGTTATTGAGTAATGAAATGATAAGAGATGAATTAAAAGATGAGTCGGTTTAGCCGACTGGACTTAACGTCAGCAACCGTTTCAGATTGTCATCAATAAATTTGTTATCGGAAGGGTTAATCCCACGACCGGCGAAATGTCCCCAAATCGAATGAATCGGCTTGTAGTCAGCATTAGGAATAAGGCCAGCCTCGTACTCGTTGTCTTCCGCCGTGCAGAAGAGATCCGTGCTACCTGGCATAATGCAGGCGAGCGCTTTAATACTGCTTAGCGCATGCTCGAAATTTCCGTTATAGAGGGGATTATCACTAATATCGGCATGTTGGCCTGTCCATGACATGGCGAGAACATTGTGCGGATCCATAGTCATGAAGACCTCTTCCCAGAAGCCTGCCATAAAATCTGTTAATGAGTCGAAACCAAGCTCACGGTAGAGTTTCCTTCTATAGAAAGCCTGTGAAAATCCCCATCCCGCGTAAACCCGGCCAGCCCCG
Source organism: Paenibacillus sp. FW104-T2 (assembly GCF_058789975.1). Lineage (NCBI taxonomy): Bacteria > Bacillati > Bacillota > Bacilli > Caryophanales > Paenibacillaceae > Paenibacillus > Paenibacillus sp. FW104-T2. The sequence continues at coordinate 102,078 of NZ_JBYTCE010000009.1, forward strand.
CGCATGTCTGCAGTGGTCAAATGATTGAGTTGATTCGAATCAAATTGCACGGCTGACAGGAGGGGGGCACATACTCCTTCCATGACCGCAAACGTGTGAGGCCATGTTTTGGCCACGCCGGCAAAAGGCGCGATTCGCTCCACCATATCGGGATAACTTGCCCCCCACTGGAATGCTTGAATCCCTCCCATGGACCACCCTACGACGAGTGCAATCTTTTGAATGCCGAATAGTTCGGTAACCAGCCGATGCTGCATAACAACATTGTCATAGATGGTTACTCTGGGGAAATTCGTCCGGTCAAATGGAGGAGGCGTGTTACTGGGAGACGAGGACAATCCGTTACCTAACAGATTCGGAACGATGATAAAATATTTTTCCGGATCGAGTGCCATGCCATTTCCGATTAACCATTCATTTTGTACATGCTGGTCGCCAAAAGCCGTTGGATAAACGACAACATTATCTTTCTCCTCATTCAATTTACCGTAAGTCTTGTAAGCAAGAAAAGCATTTGGTAACGTCACGCCCGATTGCAAGGTTACATCACCCAAATTAAAAATGTCGTAGTCCATGATTTAATCTCTCCCTTCAAATATAACCAATCCTTAAGTGTGTTTCTTGTACTCAGTATAGGACCGTGGTACTCTCAATAAAAGTGATTAAAAATTAATATAGTGTTCAATATTATTGATAGTAAGAGGAGGATAAACGGATGGAATTACGCCAATTAAATATGTTCCGGACTGTCGCATCGACCCTTAATTTCAGCCGGGCAGCTGAAGCTATGGGTTATGTACCTTCGAATGTCACAATGCAGATCAAGGCTTTGGAAGATGAGCTCGGTGTTCGGCTTTTTGACCGCTTGGGCAAGCAGCTTGTTCTCACGGGAGCGGGAGAACGCTTCTTAAATCATATTCAGAGTGCTCTCGATAAACTGGATGAAGCTCGAAGCGCCGTTCATGACGATGAACAATTAAGTGGAACCTTAACGATTAGTGCCAATGAGGTTCTATGTGCCTACCGGCTTCCGGTGGTCTTTCGTCTTTTCCGCTCACGGCATCCGGGAGTTCGCCTGATCTTCCGCTCTGTTCCCAACCAACAACTGAAGCAAACGCTTTTTGAGGGGACCGCAGATGTGGTATTTATGTTGGATGAACCCATCCGCTCTACAGGACTTGCAGTGGAACCGTTGATGGAAGAGACATTCCGTTTCTACGCTGCGCCGGATCACCCACTTGCGCAGCATACGGTATTAAAGCTTGAAGATTTTCACGGTCAAGTGTTCCTGACCAATGAGAAGGGCTGTACATATCGAACGATGTTTGACCGGGCATTTGAGAAAAAGGGGATAGACACCATTACACATTTGGAATTTCAGAATGCCGAAGCGATTAAGCAATGTGCCATGGCCGGAATAGGTATTGCATTCCTGCCGGAATTGACTACAGAAGCTGAAGTACATCGGGCGGAACTTGTTGCTCTTCCATGGGGAATTGCTGATTTGCACGTATATACTCAAATGTTATGGCATAAGGACAAGTGGCTGTCACCAATTCTGTTATCTTTCCTGGAAGCGGCAAGGGAGGTTATTGCGATAGAGGAAGGGGTTGAGACCTTTTATAACTAATGTCCCTGATACCTAGAAGATTGGTAAAAGCCAACACAAAATGAGCTGTAACTTAGAGCTGAAATCAGCTCTGAACAGCTCATCGAAATGAATATAAAATTCATCAGAAGCGTGGTGCTTATACCGGGAAGGGATTCGGTTCTCCAAAGTGGTCTGGTCACTTGTTTGATCCTTTTATTGGTGTATCATATTCCTACGGTATTGATAAGGGGTAACTCCGAACTCTTCCTTGAACAACTGGATAAAATACTGATTTTTTTTGTACCCGACCATTTGGGATATATCGGCTATGCGGAGTTCAGAATCCAGCAGCAGCCGGGCGGCTTTATCCAACCGTTTCCGCGAAATGTAGTTGGACACATTTTCTCCGGTCTCCTGTTTGAACAGTTTGGAAAGGTAGACAGGGTGAAGATGTGCGACTTTTCCCAGTTCATCCAGGCTGAGGCCATGTGCAATATGATCTTCGATGTACTTTTGCACTTTACCCACGATTGTTTGAATGGACATCTCTTTGTTGTTCCTGATCTCGCTGACGGTCTCCATGAGCGTCGGCCATAACTCGTCTGGATTCCGCAGCCGATGGAATATCCAATCCGCCGTTTCAGAAGTACTCCGTTCCTTATCCACCAGATATACATAAACGATGGTTTCCATCAGGAAGAGGATTTTTTCCTTTCGCAGACTGATTGGATCATAGCTTTTCATAATGTTGCCTGCCAACTCCCATTCCCCGCATGATGGAGGTAGGTTAAATGTTCGGTCGAAGTCTCCGGGCTGCACATGTTCATTCAGGAAGAATTCGTAAAACAGGTGGCGGGTTTCGTTTCGGTCACTCAGCGAAAACGGTCGGGACAAGATCAAGTGGTGCAGTTTGCTGGTTAGTATCTCAGCAGCTTCTTGCGGCACTAAAGCGACCAGTTGCGTTCCTGTAGACCAGATGAAACGGTCCCCATTGCTTCCAACCATACATTTTACTTCGGCTACCTCAGCTGGTGTGTAATGTTCCAGTCTCAAGCAGCAAAACTGGTGTTTTCCTAAAAAATCTCTATAAACCTCAAACTCCTTCCTTAAAGTCTCGTTTCCTCCAAGCAGGGAAAGCAGATACCCCATACCATCGAATTTTTCCCAACTGATGGGTGGACTTGGGTTGGATTTCTTAATATTCTTGATGGCTTTGGACATGGCTTTCTCGACATCATCCTTGTCTACTGGTTTAAGCAAATAATCTAGTGCGCCCAAACGAATTCCTTGCTGTGCATATTCGAACTGGGAGTAGCCTGAAAGAATAATAACTTTGGTTAGCAAGTTTTTCTGGTGGATATGTTGAAGTAGATCGATGCCCGACACCTCCGGCATTCGGATATCGGTAATTAATATATCGATATGGTGCTGATTCAACCATTCTCTGGCTTCAATAGAATTGGTTGTTGTCTCGATCTGATCGATTCCGAAGGATCTCCAATCAAGCAAGTGCTTCATGTACTCCAGTACGTAGTGACCGTCATCAACGATTAATAGTCGCATACGTTTTCTCCTTTCTCCGCAGAAATATCGATTAGCAGCTGGACAGACAAGCCGCCCCAGTCATTGGTGAAAAATTGAAGACCGCTCAGCTCGCCGTACGTATTTTTGAGACGCCGGTTTACATTCCAGAGCCCGACGCCTTTTGTTCCTTCAGGTGGTGTGTCGCTCTCCATCTGAGCTTCCAGCCTGCTGATTTCCTCCGGTCCGAGCCCCTTTCCATCATCCGAGATCCTGATCGTGACTGCAGCTTCCGTCCGGTTTACATCGATAGTTACCCGATGGGCTCCCTGTCTTCCTTCAATTCCGTGTTGAATGGCATTCTCGACTACGGGCTGAATGATCAGCGGCGTCAGGGGAAGGGAGGCAAGTTCGGGCGGCAGGTCAATCTTGTACTCCATTTTTTTGCTGAGCGTCATAATAACCAGGAAATGTTCAGCAAACTGGAGTTCGCTCTCCAGCGTGACCTCGTGTCGGTCCAATTTGGTTAAATACCGATAATATTCTGCCAGATGCTTGCTCATTCGCATGACGGCATCCGGCGAAAACTGGGCGACCGACATGATATAAAACAGACTGTTGTACAAAAAATGAGGATTTATTTGCGCTTGTAGTTGTTTTAATTCTGCACTTCTTCTCAGATTTGTCTCGGTTTTCAAGGATACGAACAGATCCTGAATCTCAGCAACCATATGATTGAAGCTGCGGAACAGGCTGTAAAATTCCTTATCTGTGTTCTGGGTGATACGTGTGTTGTGATTGCCTTGCTCCACCTGCAGGAACTTTTTCTCCAGTAAACGGATGTTACGGTAGTAATTCCGGTAAAACGTGAAAATAACAAACAGGCCGAGTGTCAAAACCGCTAAAATGCTCCCAAGAAAAACTTTACGGCTGCGGTCCAGCGGCTGCAGAAAATCATTCGTTCGTGTGTATGTAATCAGGTAGGCGTCGATTGGTTCAATGTACCTTGAAAGAACGTAGTAATCATCCGATTTGGTATGATAATCATACTTTACAGTGGACTCCACTTGAGGCGTAAGCATGTTGGTAACCGCTTTCAATAGATCATGGTCGACTTCTTTCTCGGTCCATAATTGCCGTTGGTTAAACAGGAAAAAAGCATTTGAACTGTCATTGTTGACTGCCTTCTTGAGCAGGCTTTTCAAATAATCGGTTTTCAGTTTCACGCCAACCACATACTGGGCAGGTTCAGCCATTCCCGATTTTTGGATATAAGGGTAGACGGCAAAATAATACAAGCTGCCTTCGACAATACGCCATCCACGATCCACAACCTCCTTAAACGGAAGTCTTGCCTCCAGCGTATTGTTGGTGGACAGGAACGATCCTTCAGACTTCCAGTAGATGCCGATGGATTCAATAGAACGGCTGGAAAGCAGAATCTGACGCAAGCGATCGACAATTTCATTCTTTTTCATTTGGGAATCGTAGTTGCTCAGCTCGATCACGTGGCTCTGATAAAACCGGACGTCACTGTCGGCAGCTAACTGGACCCCGTACATATTAGCCTCATACATAATTCCGTCAAGAATGCCTTTCACATAATCGAGCTGGTTCTTGGAGGCTTGGATCAGATTATCCTCCAGCGTCTTGGAGCTTAAGCGGTTCATTACGAAGAATAAACTCAACGTCAGCAGCAGAAAGAAAACAAAAAAATAGATAAATCGCTTCATGTACATTTTTCTTAGCATGTTTGTTTCCCTTTCCTAACGAGAAGCTTGGGAGTTAAAAGTCCATTTAGATTTACTTTAATATAAGCCAAACGACCAAAAAGCGGAAGACCAGCATGAGCACTAAAATGAAAGCGGTTTAAAGTAGTTCAGGATGGGGTGATGATCTTGAAATTTTGGCATTTTGGAGTGAAAGCGCTTTTGTTAAGCTTAATTGCGAGGGTTGATTACAAGGAATGTCGTAGAGGAGGTATGCAGCATTAACGAGATTGGTTCTGTTACATCCGCAAAAAAAGTTAAATCCAAGGCTTCCCATCGCAGTTCATGGAAAACGGAAATCAAGAAAAGCTGGCCTTTGTACGTACTGTGTATTCCCGCTTTCGTATTTGTCTGTATTTTTTCGTATGGACCCATGGTTGGTTTGCTCATGGCATTTCAGGACTACAAACCATGGCTTGGCATCTCAGGTTCCCGGTGGATCGGACTAGCCAATTTCGAAAGGATCTTTCAGTATGATGAAGCGACTCAAGCGATCGTCAATACGCTGATTATCGCGGTTTCCAAAATTATCGTCGGTATTATCGTTCCGATCATCATGGCGATTTTGCTGAGCGAGATACGAAATATCGGGATTAAGAAGAGTGTACAGACCTTGGTGTATCTGCCGCACTTTTTGTCCTGGGTTACTGTCGCGGGACTGATGATTGACATTCTGGGATTGGACGGAGGCGTCAATCAAATATTGACCTGGATGTTCGGGAACGATCCGATTTACTTTTTGGGTGATCCGGATCTCTTTCGGTACACCGTCGTTGTGAGTGACGTTTGGAAGAGCTTTGGCTTCGGTATGATTGTCTATTTGGCTACCATAGCGGGAATCAACCCTTCCTATTACGAAGCGGCCGAGATTGACGGAGCGACACGCCGGCAGCAGATTCGATACGTCACCTTGCCCAGCATGCTGCCGATGATTATCGTCATATCCACACTCAGCCTGGGTAACATTCTGGATGCCGGTTTTGACCAGGTTTTCAATCTGTACAACCCGCTTGTCTACAGTACGGGAGATATCATCGATACGTATGTATATCGTTCTTCCTTGTTAAACGGGCAATACGGATTCGGGACAGCAGTAGGACTGTTCAAATCAGGGATCAGCCTGATCCTGATCGTTGTATCCTACAGGCTGGCCTACAAGTATGCCAATTATAAAATATTCTAACAAGGAGGGAGAGCGATCATGTACCATAAAACGACAGGCTATCGAGTATTCTCCATATTTAATTATACTTTCATGATACTGGCGGGACTGGCGTGTTTTCTTCCACTGCTTCATTTATTGGCGCAATCGCTCAGCAGCAAAGCAGCCATTAGTGGTAACCTGGTGTCGTTCTGGCCAGTCGGGTTCAATGTGGATGCCTATGTAAAAACGTTCAGCAATTCCAATTTCATCGGTTCGATGCTGACATCGATTACCCGAACCGTATTGGGGACGACCATCAGCATGTTTGTCCTGACCTGCGCAGGTTATGCCCTTTCCAAAGAATTTAGGGGCCGCAACGCGCTCATGTGGTTTTTTATCTTCACCATGCTGTTCTCCGGAGGACTGATACCTTCTTACATATTGGTGACCAGTCTTGGGTTGAAAGATACCATCTGGGCCCTTGTCCTCCCGGGAGCTTTCGGAGCTTATAATCTCATTCTTCTCGTCAATTTCTTCAAAACGATTCCAAAAGCTTTGGAAGAAGCGGCGTTCATTGACGGAGCATCTTTCTTCGTGATCCTCAGCAAAATCTACCTGCCGCTATCTCTGCCAGGAATCGCTACCGTTTCCTTATTCATCATGGTTGGACACTGGAATTCTTGGTTTGACGGAATTTTGTATATGTCGGATGCGAGCAGGTATCCGCTGGCTTCCTTCCTGCAGACGGTCGTAGTGCAAAGCAACATGCAGAATATGGCCATGAGCCAGTCTGAGGTCGCAGCGATGTCGGAACAAAGCATCAAGGCCGCCCAAATTTTTGTCAGTACGCTGCCTATTATTTTGGTCTATCCTTTTTTGCAGCGATATTTCGTGAAGGGGATTGTGTTAGGGGCTGTCAAAGAGTAATTCTCATCATGATCATGAACAAATGAATGAATAGAAAACTGTACGATATGAGCGAGGGGGCATGTTTTTATGAAAGAAGGAAGAAATCTATGGAAAATGGTTAGTGTGGTTATCCTGTCGGCGATGGTTGTAGCTGGTTGCAGCAGCAAGGAGAGTGTATCTGAGACCGCACCGGCATCCGTGCTCAAGGATGGAAAATATGATCCGCCCTTTAAAATGACGATCGCGAAGCAGCAGGATGAAAATGCCGGTAAATATATTAATGGTGAAAGTTTGAATGACAATGTACTAACCCGCTGGGGAGAAGAAAATCTCGGCATCAAGATCGAAACTACGCTGCTGGGTGGCGATGCTTCCCAATATAATACCAAGCTCCGGCTGGCGTTAACCGGTTCCGAGAAGCTGCCTGATGTTCTGCCGGTGTATGACACCATGCTGGTCAATGATTTGATCGAATCGGGGCGGGTCAAGGAGATAACGGAAGATATAGCGACCTACATGCCAGAACGGATGAGAGAGATCTATAAACAATATCCAACGACGTTTAATCCTGTGGTCAGGGACGGCAAAGTTTACGGAATGGCAATCGCACCGAATCTGACGGAGGGCGAAGTCATGCTGATCCGCCAGGACTGGCTGGATAACCTGAAATTGAAAGCGCCAACAACCATAGAGGAGTTTGAGAACGTCATCGCGGCATTTACCACGGAGGACCCGGATGGGAATGGCAAGCAGGACACCTACGGGTTTACTTTCTCGGGTAAGGATTCTTACAATACGGGCTGGGTCAGTGATCCGGTCATGATTTTCAGCGCATACACAGGTAAGCACCTTCCGCGGCAGTGGGTTAACGACAATGGTAAGTTAACCTATGGATCCGTGGCTGAAGGAAACAGGGAGGCACTTGCCAAGCTGCGGGATTGGTATGCCGAAGGGTATCTGAACAAGGAATTGGCCACTCAGGGGGCATGGGACGCACTCTCCGATTTTACGGAAGGAAAGGCAGGCATCATCATCGGCCGCCCTTGGCTGTATGACAGCGTGAAGGATGTGGAGAAAAATATTGAGGGCGCTAAAATCAATGCTTATCCTACGATTCAAGGCGTAAACGGGGATAAGACGTATCAGTCCGCTCAGCTCAACGATGGTGTGTTCATGTTCAACAAGGATTTTCAAAACATGGAGGCATTCTTCCTGTACTACGATAAGATGTACGATGCTGCGTTCAGCACCGGTGAATTCAAATATGGCTACGCTCAGGGATACGATTACGATATCGTCAATGACGAGGTGACGTTCGATCCGCAAAAGTTCAATAAGCCATTGGAAGCAATACAAAGTGTTGGGAAAATGGCATTTACCAAAAATACGCCGAGTGTTGATGGCCCCGGCAAATCGTACTACGATCTGGCGAATGGCGCCAAGCCCGATACAGGTGTTCTCATCCAAAGCGATTCCAAGGATCAAACGACCAAAGACGGATATCGTATCTCTTATGAAAACCGTGAGGCACTGCTTCCAAACGAGTTTAACGGTCCGCCTACCCCAACGATGCAGAATGTGTGGGAGCAATTGACTACCATGGAGCAAGAAACGTTTACCAAAATTATATACGGCAATGAGCCGATTGAGGCTTTCGATACCTTTGTGAAGCAGTGGCACGAAAAAGGCGGAGACCAAGTCATTGAAGAAGTGAACGAGTGGTACACCCAAACCAGCGAGACGGATGTCATGGCATTGATGAAGCTGAAATAAAAGTCATATTCCACCAAGATCAGCCTTCCGAATAAGGAAGGTTGGTCTACTAAAAAAGGAGATGATGAGACATGGTTAAAGGTAAACAAGGAATGGTTGTCGTCGCTGCACTGATATTGCTGACTTGCCATCTACTGTTCTCTACTCAAAACGTTCACGCTGCGGATAGCGAGGAGACCCAGATTGCAGCAACACTTTTCATGCTTAAGAATGATTCTGAGGTATCCAATGCCAAAATACACTGGCCGCCTGTCGGGGGAGCTGACGAATATGAGTTGTACAGATCGGAGAACAATGGGCCCTTTACGTTATTGCAGAACTTGACCGGAACAACGGCAGATGATTATGACCTTGCCATAGGCAGCACATACAGGTATCAAGTGAAAGCATATGAGGGAACCTCCTTGTTAACCTCTGCTGTCTCACCCGAATATGCACCTTACACTCTCCCGGGTAACCTCACCACATTTGACAACACAGTGCAGTCTACCTTGAATCTCCCGAATGAACTTAAAGTCGGAGATACCTACTACAAATTTAATTTTGTTCAAAAGTCATCAGGCGGTTTTGGCCAAATGATACAACAGACGTCGACCGACGATATCACTTATGGGAATGACAAGGTGGTACTTTCCTACACGGATCATCCGGATCTGGCTGATTCCAAATTTGAAGGAATTAATATCCTGTATCATGCGCCTACCAACAAATTTGTGTTTTGGGCCCATTATGAGAACAGCTCCGATTATACACTGGCCAGAGTGTCGGTGGCATCGGCCACGCCTGGAGAGCACTTTACTTTTCACAAAAGCTTCCGTCCGGAAGGGAATGAGTCACGGGATATTTCCATTTTCAAGGATGACGACGATTCGGCTTATTTGATTTCGACAGCCAATAATAATTCTGACACCATTCTGTACAAGTTGACCTCTGATTGGCTGGATGTGGCATCCCAAGTTTCGGTGATATATGAAAATCAGCATCGGGAACTGCCCAAGGTGATCAAGAAAGATGGCATTTATTATCTGTTCTCTTCCCAAGCGGCAGGTTGGTACCCGAGCATACCGATGTATTCTTCAGCAACCAGCATGGATGGGGAGTGGTCCGAACTGCGGACAATAGGCAACACGTCAACCTTCTCGGCGCAATCGGGTTCGGTCATGCGAGTAAAACCCAATACGGGCAACCATGTGGTAATGATAGCTTATCGATGGATGTTCGGTTGGGCTGGCACGGAAAACGGGACAACAGAGGAGCGGCTGCTTCCCGTTTGGTTCTCGAATGGTTACGCATTCTATGATTATTTTGACCAAATCCTGTACAATGCGAGCGATGATGTCGTAATCCCTGTCCAGAACGGAAGGCTGCTGTCTCAAGGCAAACCTGCAACAGCGCAAACAAGTGCCGGAACTAACCCGGCGGGTTATGCGAACGATGGCAGCTATCAAACGGAATGGATCGGTACAGGCGGTTCCTGGCCACATTGGTGGAAGGTTGATCTTGGTTCTGTCCAGGACATCCATAACGTGCAAATCTCCTGGTGGATGCAGAAGGGCTCCGAAGGATTTTATAAATATAAAATTGAGACGAGTACGGACAATGTTAATTGGACCGAAGCATTGGACCGAACCAATAATACCTCTTACGGCTTCACCTCGGATACGTTATCAGGTACAGCCAGGTATGTAAGAATCAATATGCTGAATGCCACGCTTCACAATAACCCTAACAACTGGTATACACCACGTTTGTGGGAAGTGAAGGTATTTGGAGCAGGTGCAGAGTAACGAGGTGTCCAACGTGAATAATAAAAGAAGAGAGTGGGGTAGCGTTGTGAATCATCGACTAATCAATGGTACTCTATGGAAGGATACAAGGGGCCAGCCGATCCATGCCCATGGCGGACATATTATATTCCACGACAAGTATTATTACTGGTACGGGGAAGATCGTAGAGACGATATTTATGTGAGTTGTTACCGTTCCAGAGATCTGTTCCATTGGGAGTTTCGAAACCATATCCTTACCACTTCAACTCCGGTTGCCCCGATCAGAGTAAGGAGCAATACGAAATTGATGAATGACAGCGGTGGAAAGGTGAACCTTGAACGACCCAAAGTACTATTTAATCAAAAAACTAAAAAATTTGTTCTTTGGGTCCACTATGAGAACGGGACAAATTACAATGACGCTGCATGCGCCATTGCCACATCCGATTCTCCGGATAGCCATTTTACCTATCATGGCAGCTTCAACCCATATGGCTATATGTCGCGTGATTGCACGCTCTTTCAGGATGATGACGGGACGGCCTACTTTATTTCAGCTGCCAGGGACAATGCGGATCTTCATATCTATCGTCTGCAGGAAGATTATCTTAATGTCGAAAGTCTAATCGGAAAGCTGTGGCAGGGAGAATACCGGGAGGCGCCAGCGGTCTTCAAGCGGAACGGAAAATACTATATGCTGACCTCTTTTTGTACAGGTTGGGAGCCGAATCAAGGCAAGGTAGCTATGGCGGATACTATGGATGGTCCATGGGGGATGCTTCGTGATTTCGGGGACGATACGACATACCGAACACAGCCTTCTTTTGTATTGAAGCGATCGGAGCAGGAATATCTTTACTTTGCGGATCGCTGGAATGCAGCAGATTATTTTCAATCCAGCTATGTGGCACTACCCATTGAATTTGAAGGCGATATGCCGATACTGAATAATTACTCCGCCTTAACTTTGAGTAAGGATGCAAATTCGATTACTTTTGAAAAGTAAATTTTAAGGAATCAACGCAAGAGTGGATGGACGGATGAAAGGTTGCCGGACAGAAGCTGACTTTCGGATAACGAAGGTTCAGCGTCTGTCCGTTCACACAAATGGAAATACACTTCAGCAGATCGGGTTAATTATAATTTTACATCTACCGCATACCGATCACGAAGAATCGACAGATGGTGCAGTTCATGTCCAACCAAAACATAAGCGATGGATCGAGCCGAAGCTGGGTTATCACTAACAATTCCTTTGCGAAGCCATGCTTCCGGCGCGATGTGACGAAGCATAAGAATAGTAGATCGGCGTGCAACCGCATATTCTTCTCTCAGATCAGCCACGGTGTACGTATCGAATGGGTGACTTTGCATCAGGACGTCCTGGTCATAGCCGGGATGATTCGCTTGATCACCTCTGGCGATGCGCAGGAGCCGGCTGCTCATGATGCGTTCGTTGTCTGTGAGGTGGCCGATAACTTCTTTCACACTCCACTTGCCTTCGGAATAACGGTAGTTGGCTTGCTCCTCGGTCAATGAAGACAGAAGAGCTTGTACGATATTGGACTGCTGCTCCAACTGTTCGAGGATGCTCCCTTCCGGAACAAGGTTTATGTACCCTTCATAATATGCTGCATACTCCTCTTTCACTGGTCTTTCAAGCATGTTGGCGCCTCCTTTGGATTCCTAGCTCTGGGTTTTATTGTAGTATAGGCTTGAACCAATTCTCAACCTTTCATTGGCAGGATTCTGCTATTTAATGAGGTTAATATTTAATAGGGTGATAAAGGGTCAAGTAGAATTACGACGAGATTATAATCATGCTTGAAATATGCCCCTCCGCTTAGTGGGCGGAAGGGCATATTTTGGGTTCTGGCATCTCATTTGCAACGTGTCCGATCTCGTTGTAAGAGCCTTTTCACATATTCCAGATGTTCATTTCTTCTTCGTACAGGTTCATTCATTTATCGTTTGCAGGTGTAATGGAAGCGCCTAAGGTTCCATTGTCTACCTTCAAATTCGGCAGCTCATCCAGCGTAATGACATAATCACTTTGATAGAGTGTTTTTAGCGTGGTCGGATTGTTGAATGCAGAACTCATAAGATGTTCGCCATACCAGGGACAGAAGTAGAGCCATCCCGATTTCTCCTCCACCAGATTCTGCACGCTAGGGACCGTGTCATTCTCCGTCATGGCCACCATTTTTTGGCCGCCTGTCAAATCAACAAGCTGATAGAAAATGGATGTAATGGCATCTTCATTGGGAACGCCGGACAAACCGTCATAGCGATTGTAAATCGTATTGTATTTGTCATAACCGACAAGATCCACCTGATCGTCGCCAGGATACCATGCAGGAGATGTGCTGTACACGTAGCTGTTATAGGTCCAGATTAAGTTGTGCAGATCATATGTCTCCGTGAGCTCGGTATACAAAAGGTCCCACAGCTGCTTATACACATCTGCGCCAGCTGAAGCCCACCAGAACCAAGCTCCTTCGCCATTCAACCCGCCATTGCCCTCAGCCTCATGGTAGGGCCGGAAAATGACAGGTACATCATTATCCTGTAAAATCTGCAGCTGCTCCGCCAAATCCTCAATGGTCATCATCACGTATTGATATTCTTTCGTCCCGGGGATGACTGCATTCGCTGTGTTGAAATTGGTTTCGGTCGGTTTGTAGGTTGCTTCTTTCCAATCGACGGAATCTCCAATTTCATAAGTGTCGAATTGGCGCGGGACATTGATATGCCATGCAGCTGTTGCAATCCCGCCACGGTTGTTAACCCAGTCGATCATGCGATCAGTTGTCCCGTCCTCCCAGCCGTACAGAGGATTATAGTTCATGAAATCGAAGCCGCGGATGGCCGGATATTTACCGGATAGATCATGAATCCATTCGAACTCCAATTCGGTATCTCCATTATTTCCGCCTCCGTAAATCTCTTGCTGTCCCGAAATAATGTGGTTGCCGTAAACATCGGTCAAATAATTCATTAGAAGCTGGGTTTCCGGTGTAGCTTGAGGATCGGTGAGGACAGGCTGCACATCTAGAGGATCTAGATCGGCATGATCCACAGTGAAGGTGTCAAAATAAGTGAAGCCCCAGCCTGCTTTAACTTGTATGGTGTTGGTTCCCTGGTTCAGCTTATGAAATCCAAAATCGTATTTGGACCATGTTGTCGAGTAGGGGAGCATATACGAGCCCTTGGTAACGCCATTAACAGTTAGGTATTGCAGCCTGCCATCAGGACTCAGTTCTTGCATGTACTGAGTGGAGATAGCGTACATGCCGGTTTCTGGAACAGTCACATTAAATGTGATCGTGCCGGAATTCTGCATCCAGACAAATCCGCTTCCGGAGAAGCCTGGTTTGGGTTGTCCGTAAATTTCAGTAACGACATGCAGATCGGACGTCAGCTGAGCGTTTTCACTTTCCATGGTGAAGAGTGGAGGGTCTGCATGAACAGGCATGTTCATCCATCCGAACAAGAGGGTAAATGCCAACAGCATTGCGCTTGCCTTTGTGAGCTGATTTTTCATTCCCATCTCCCTTTTCATGTGAAATAAGATCAAGAATTCTCAATAAAACCAGTAATGGATGCGCTTTCATAAAAAACATAACATAGGAAACAATTTTTGTAAATATATGGAATATAAAGTTGGAGTTTGACTTGTTTTTGCGTTTATTAGTTGGTCCTTGTGCACATCAGTGACACGTGATCTTCGTCCATTCCAACTTGTGGTGGTATAATACAAAGGTTGCAGTTTTTAATTCAATAAAGGAATGATGATTACATGACAGATTCGCTGAGACAGGACATCCGGGATCGATTAGCCCAAAAGGATTACCATTGCGAGAAAGAGTATACGTTATCGATCCTTAGCGGCAAATGGAAAGTAGTTATTTTATGGCATTTGGGAGTCGAAGGACCTCATCGGTTTAGCGATTTGCAAAAGCTCTTTCCTAAAATTTCACATAAAATGTTGACAAGCCAGCTGCGTGAGCTAATTGAGGATGGCATAGTCCATAGAGAAGTCTATCCGGATGTCCCTCCCAAGGTTGAATATTCGATGACAGAAGTAGGAATGAGCATACTGCCCATCGTTGAAATGATGTATACTTGGGGTCTGAATCGGCTAAGTCAGCTTAAGGATGAAATCAAGTAAATGGATGTGGCAGTTACCGTTTGGTAACCACCGCACCAAAAAGTGCATGCTTTTCATTTAAAGTAAGGGCAGTTAGAATGGAATAGAAGTTGAGAACGATTGTTTTTAACTCTAGGTTTTAATTCAATTTAACTTATCTAAGATTCAAAGGAGCGAACAATAATATGCAGTCCATAGCAGGAAAAGTAGCATTAATTACAGGAGCGGGTCGCGGGATTGGTCGCGCGATTGCCATTGCATTTGCACAAGAGGGCATTCACGTAGGCCTTGTAGGCCGTACGCTTGAGAATTTGCAAAAGGTCAAGGAAGAACTTAAACCGTACAATGTGAACGTAGCGATTGCTGCAGCTGATGTGGCCGATCTGGATTCCATTACAGCAGCAGTAGAGTCTGTACGGGGAGAGCTCGGAGCGATCGATATTCTAATCAACAATGCGGGCATTGGCAAATTCGGCGGATTCATGGAGTTAACACCGGAAGAATGGACCAATATCATTGATGTCAATGTGAAGGGTGTATATTACACGACCCGTGCGGTATTGCCAGAGATGATGGAGCGCAACGCAGGTGATATCATTAACATTTCATCTACGGCTGGACAAAAAGGGGCGCCGCTTACGAGCGCGTATACTGCATCTAAAGCGGCTGTGAATGGACTCACCGAGTCCTTGATGCTTGAAGTACGCAAGAAAAACATTCGTGTCACGGCTCTGACTCCTAGTACCGTTGCTACGGATATGGCAGTCGAGCTCAAGTTGACGGACGGCAATCCGGACAAGGTGATGCAGCCTGAAGATCTTGCAGACCTGATTGTGGCACAACTGAAGCTGCACCCACGCGTATTGTTGAAGCATGCGGGTCTATGGTCAACAAATCCGTAAACGGATAGAAGCAAAAGTGCATTGTAAAAATTAAAACTGTACACTAGGAATACAAAAATAAGTCGCTGCTTAAGCGGCTTATTTTTGTTTTTGCAACGTTCTGGCCTAGTCACACAAATACCCGATAATATTTTCTACTGTACAAGGTGTTCCAGTTCAGGCTGCAGTTTATTTCGCAGCATAAACATCATGGCCGCACCAACGAGGAAAGCAACAGCATCCGCAATAACAAGTGACCAGACCACGCCATGGAAGCCGTTCATATGACTCGCAATGAAAAGCACAGGAATCAATGTAACTCCTTGAATAATGGACATAACAAAAGCAGCGGTTCCTTGGGCAGTTGCCTGGAAAATGCCTGTGAACAGCGTCGTCATTCCTGAGATGAACAGGGACAGAAATGTCACATGCAGAATATAGCTTCCCATTTCAATGAGCTGCGGATCACTCGTGAATAGTCCGATTAAATGATCAGAGATCAGATAAACGATGATGCCGAACCCGGCGGCTAGAACGAGAATGCTTTTAATCGTAAATCCAATGGTTTGTTTCATACGCAGCTTGTTTGCCGTAAACGTGAAAGCAATTAATGGCACAACTCCTTCACATAACCCCATTAGAATAAATTCAGGAAACTGCAGCAAACGTGATGCTATCCCGTATCCAGCTACAGCCTGATCCCCATAGTCGGCAAGAAAATGGTTTAAGAAAAGCGACATGGCCCCCAGAAAGATACTCATGATAAAGACAGGAACACCAATTTTGAATACATTGCTCAGGATGTCTTTGCTTGCCTTGAACCATTTGGCGGAAATGGTTAGTAAACGGCTTCTATTCCCCATATGAAAGGCATAGAATGCACTCGCAACCAGGTTGGAGATCACGGTAGCAGAGGCTACACCAATAACGCCCCAGTGAAAGACGTAGATGACTACCGCATCAAGTATGATATTAACGACAACACTGAGGATCATGCCGACCATCGACGTGATGGCCGCTCCTTCGGAACGTACGATATTTTCCAGTGTGAAAAACAGGATTACGAATGGCGAGCCAATCAGCATAACGGTGACATACTCTTTTGTGAATCCAAATGCTTCTGTTGTTGCGCCCAGGCCATGAACGATGGGATCGACCAATGGAAGACCGATGGCCATGACCAGCAAACCGAGAGCTAAACTGCTGTAGAACGCAAAGGAAGACACATGTTTTACGTCTTCATATTTCTGCTCGCCCAGCAAACGGGAAATAAAGGTGCCACTCCCTATGCCAATCAAGTTACCTAACGCCATGATGGCGGCAAACAAAGGCAAGGTTAGCGCAAGAGCGGTTAACATCGCAGTATTGCCCAGCGTACCTAGAAAATAGGCGTTCAAGATGGAGTATATAACGTTCATTGACGTGCCGAGCATCATGGGGATGGCAAAGTGAGCTACGGCTTTGGTGATTGGTGCCTTTTCGAAATAATGGAGGTTTTCTGCATCCATGTGGGTCACTACCTTCTTCATGTAATTTGGTATTGCTGACAATCTAACAGTGTTAGTTTGTGCCTTACAGTGTAAGATGATATCATGAGCGTATGAACCTGTAAAGTAAAACTTACACTGTTAGATAAAGGGCGGATATAAATGAAAAAACAACAGCCACAAATTTCGGAAGATAAAATATTGGAAGCCTCGTGGGGACTTTTGGGAGAAGAGGGCATTGAGAAATTCAGCATGAGACGATTAGCCGATCGTCTGGGGATTCAAGCGCCTTCTATTTACTGGTATTTCAAGAGCAAACAGAATCTCTATCAACGACTGGCTAACCAGATATCGAAAATCATTCTGGACGAGTTCAATTCGGAGGGGAATTGGAAAGAGCAGTTGGAGGAATTAGCCATAACCATGCGAAGAGTGTTGAGTCATTATCCCTGCTCAACGCAGCTCATGATGATGACGCTGCCCCATGAACCTGACATGATTCAATTCACCAACCGTATGTTGCTTTGCGTGGAATCGACCCCACTTGAGCAAGAGCAGAAATTGCAAGCCGTTATAACGCTTACAAACTATGTGTTCTATTTCGTTCTGGATGATTATCAACATCAGCGTAATATTGCCGTGATGCAGGAGGACGAGGTAGAATTTCCAGGCGGGCAAATGAACGAACTTCTGGACTCTATGACAGAGGCACAAGCGGGACTTTTCCGAGGAATGTACAAAAGCGGACTTTTTGAGGTCATGTGGACCGATCAGGCTTTTGAATTTGGTTTGAAGCTGATTCTGATGGGGATTGAGCAGGTAATCAAGGAGCATGAGAAGTAAATCGATATTCACTGCTCATCTGGGGATGAAGTTGCCCCGGCAGACCTTACGATGCGCTGCGCATAACGTGCAACGAAATAGAGACAGTCTATATTAGAGAAGTGACTGCCAAGGTACATTCCCTTGTTGGATTGTAAACTGAAAAAGCTGATGCGGGTGATAAGACCGTATCAGCTTTTTTTATGTTGAACGCCCATAATTCGACTCTTTAATGAGTGTCCGCAACCAATCGTTAACAGCAGAATCCCTTTTCAACCTTACCGTTTAATGCCCTTTTCGTGGACAAATTTCTTCAGTACCGAAAAATCCTCTGTCACCTTCTTAAAAGGCAAAGTTACCAGCACTTGTTCCCGGTAATTCTTCCTGGCTGCTGCGCTAAGACGAGAGTCAAGGATGCTGAGCACGCCAAGGTCCGTTTCGCTGCGAATCAATCGTCCCGTTCCTTGCCGTAACCGAAGAAGCATGTCCGGTACAAACACGTCCATGAACGAATTGTCCGATAAAGTGGACTTATACTCATAGATGGGATCGGACGGAACAGGGAAGGGCAGACGAAAAACAATGACTTGTGACAGGTCAGGACCTTCGATATTTACACCTTCCCAGAAAACGCCTGTACTAAGCAGCACACCTTTACTTCCCCGGAATTCAGCGATTACTCCATCTTGGGAAGATCCCTCCTTCTGAACATGTAGCGCCCATGGATATTTACTCTTATCTGAGATCAACTTCTGATGAACATACTTCATGTCTTCCTTGGCAGAAAAAAGGACTAGTGTTCTACCTTGGGTTAGATTACAGAGTTGAATCATTTCGTGGTAGGCTGCTTCAAGATACAGCTCGCGCTGATCGTAATGATAGGTTGGAACCTTGTTCGAGATGTACATCATGGCATGGTTCGTGTAATCAAATGGAGAGGGTTTGCGGTCCATATAATCGCCCCTGTAACCAAGCGATTGTGTTAAATAAGAATATTGTTCCTCCAGTGTTTCTCCGCCTTGACACATCGTGGCCGACGTGAGAATCACAGACGTCTTGCCGTTAAATAACGTGTGTTTCAGAAACTGGCTTATATCTTTGGGACAGATGCTGATCGTGGTTGCGCGAAGTGTCCTGCTTGCCCAACTAAGATGATTTTCCTCTGTGTTAGCCAAGACATCCATAAGAGATATAAGCCCGTTCATAGCTTCATAAACTTCGTCAATCTCCCGCTCGTTGCGTGAGGTCAGAACCGCTAAGCGAAGACTAAGGTCCTTCAAATGTTGGGAGACTTGGCGAAATGGTATGCCTTGCATCTCAGAAATCTGGATACGGTCACTATCCTGTTTGGCTTCTCGGAGCAGGTCAGCGTCGATTTGTTTGAAAATATGCTGAGCATATCTTTTGATAAATTTGGATTGGGAAAGGAGAGTCTTGTCCATAGACTGCTTCATGAGCAATTGCACAGCGTCGTCCATGGTACGGCAGATGCCTCTTAACGTGAACTCGAGCGTTCTTGCGTCTCTAACTTTGGCCTCCAGATTATGAGCTTCATCAATAATGATTAGAGCCGGTCTTTCGGTAATGATGCCCCGTGTTCCTTCTTTTTTCTTCATCAGATCCCGGATAAGCAGGTCCTGATTCACAATTATAAAATCAATCTCGCTTGGCCTTGCATTAATTTTGGCACGCATTTCGTAAAATAAGCATCCATTTTTATGATGACAACGTTCGAATTGGCAATCATTTACGGACACGTTAGACCATTCAGTATCACTAATTCCACCTTGGATGTCTGCTCTTTCATCAATTTCATAATTGATTACTCGCTGAGCAAGGGCGGACAAGGGGGAATTTGGATCATCTGGCTTGAACAACTCCGCAGCCCTGTTTCGGCAAGCATACTGGCCCATGCCTTTCCCTACGACAGAGCGAACTGTAGTGAAGCCGAGCCGGCTGCCGATGACGCGAAGATCCTTATGTATCTGTTCCGAAAGCTGAATGGAGGATGTGGCGATAATAATGGGCTGTTGTGAAACCTGATTAATGAGCAGACTGGGGATGAGATATCCAAAAGACTTGCCTATACCCACGCCAGCTTCAATCATGGCATTACGCCCGTTAACATAGGCATCCGTTATATCCAGAGACATATCCTGCTGCCCAATCCGCTCGCGAAGACCCATTCGGGGAAAACGGTCATACACCCGAAAGATGCCTTCCACAAGCGAGCGTTCGAGGTCCTTTTTCGGTTTGCGTTTCTGTACTTTAGAGAGTTCATTTAACCAGTTCAAAACAATCACCTCACTTCCAATGTAAAATCTTCCTCTTCGGCTATTTTTAGTGAAACCCTAATTATCTTAGATGCGTCATTTACAGTCAAGTGTACATAAGCGATGATTAAGTCCATGGCTATAAAACGCAACTAAACGGATATCAATAGCGTCTATTTATCTTACATAGAACAGCAACAGGAGTGAAACAAATGCAGCTAAAAATGATAGGCATATTCGGCGCCGTTCTCGGCTCTATGCTCATATGGGCGGGGAATGCAGCAGCGGAAGAGCGGTTTAACGACCTACAGTATTCGAAGTGGGCAGAAGACGGTATTGAATATATGGCGAAGCGGGGAACTGTCGCAGGGTATGGAGATGGGAAATTTAAACCCGCAGGGCTTGTCACAAGGGCCCAAGCTGTCACCTTCCTGGTGCGGGAGCTATATCCGGAACAGCTTGAGAAGCCCGCTGAAGGTACGACTTACTCGGATGTTCCAAAGACACACGCCTTTAATAAAGAAATAGCGATAGCTTCTAAAAATGGACTTGCCAGCGGATTCCCGGACGGCTCCTTCCGTCCGGATGCACCGCTAAGCCGCGCTGAAACTGCAGCTTTCTTAACACGCGCATATTCTCTATCGGAAGGCAAGCAAACCGCCAATTGGTCCGATACGGAAAATCATTGGGCAGCAGCGCCCATCCTCGTCATGAGCTCCAATGGTTTGGTCGGCGGATATTCAGATGGCACCTATCGTCCGAATCAAACGGTCACGCGAGCAGAATATGCCGTATTTATGTCACGATTAATTCAGTTCGAACGCCAGTCAGCCATTCAGGCACAGGATTGGGAAAAGCTGATTTCTTATATGACCGTGAGTGAGCAGGTCGGTCAAATGCTCATGCCTGACATTCGGCAGTGGAATGGTAGAGTGACCACGACAGTTAATGAAGGGTTGAAAAGCAGCATCCATAATCAGGATCTGGGCGGCTTAATCCTTTTTGATAAAAATATTGTAGACACTCGGCAGGTCACAACATTTACGCACAATCTGCAAATGGAAGCTGGGGACATTCCGATGTTTCTTGGCATTGACCAGGAGGGAGGCGTTATTAAGCGAATCCCTGGCGGCACCAATTTGCCGGGTCAAATGGCTCTAGGCGCAACCGGAGATTCAGCCCTGGCCGAAGCGGCCGGACAGCTGACGGGAGAAGAGCTGAACGCACTGGGGCTGAGCATCAACTTTGCGCCAGTACTCGATATTAACAGCAATCCGGACAATCCGATCATTGGAATGCGATCATTCAGTTCAGATGCAGATTTGGTCACCAGACTTGGTCTCGCAACGATAACAGGGCTGCGTCAATCGGGCGTCATTGCAGCAGTTAAACATTTTCCAGGACACGGGGACACGACGGTGGATTCCCATCTCGGATTGCCAGTCCTGACGCATAACCGCGAGCGGCTCGATGCGGTGGAGCTGAAACCTTTTCAGGCTGCAATCGAGAACGGCGTGGAGATGATCATGACTGCACACATTGCTTTTCCTGCCATAGATAGCGAACAGGTCACATCGCTTAAAGACGGACAACGCGTGCCTGTTCCTGCCACGTTATCCAAAAAGGTATTGAATGGTCTGCTTCGGGAAGAGCTGGGATATGAGGGGATCATCATTTCAGACGCGTTCACTATGGATGGGATAGCGGAGCATTTTGGCGAAGACCTAGCGGTAGAACGGGCGGTCAACGCAGGTGTGGATATCATTCTAATGCCGCAGGATTCTGCAGCTGCTCATCAAACACTGGTGAACGCGGTGAAGAACGGAACGATTCCGATGGAAACCATCCATGCTTCAGTCGAGCGTATTTTGGAGCTGAAAGCGAAGTATGGCTTGTTTGAACGCAGTGAAAGCCTTACGTCTAAGCTGGCCGAGCTTAACAATGTTATCGGTTCACAGGGACATCGCGAGGTGGAGCGGGAAATTGCAGAGCGAGCAGTGACCCTGTTGGCCAGCCGTGACGGTATGCATCCGGATTCATTCCAACGAGGAGATCGGGTTGTCATTGTTGCAGCGGAGGAAGAGCAAGCCAAGCAGCTTGAGAGACAGTTGAAGCAGGCTTCAAGTAACCTGTTGTTAAAGACGGAAATTGCCCTAATTGGACAAGCACAAATGAAAGAGACGGTTGCCAAAGCCGATTATGTCATCCTGACTTCCTACCAGTTCCGTAACGTGGCCAGCCAGTTTGGATGGACCGCTTATCAAGCCTTAATCAATGAGATGAACACTCGAAATCAGCGCTACACATTGTTGTCACTCGGCAACCCTTATGAAACGATATATCTGAAGAACATTCGATCAGGACTTGCTGTCTATGGCAAGCAGGAGCCCAATACGGAAGCAGGAATCAAAGTGCTGCTTGGGCATCAAGAAGCTACCGGCAAATTGCCAGTGAAAACGAATTAAAAATACTGATAATTATCAAAAAAAATCAAAAGACGGATTCCAGCATACGGAGTCCGTCTTTTGATTTTTGATCTTTGGATTCACCAGTGGAAATGATTAATTGATATTTTTGTAATAAACCAAATGGTCCGTCCATTCATCATATTCGTGTATGAAGCCTTTACGTATACATTCAAATTCCATACCTACGTGTTCAGCAAGTTTTATCGAAGGGGTATTATCCAAGTTAATATGGGCTTCTATACGGTGAAATTTCAAATGTTCAAATGCCATATTCAGAGCTTCTTTTACTGCTTCTTTGCCGTATCCTTGCCTCCAGTATTGATTATGGATTGTATAGCCGAAGCTTGCCCATTGAAAATTAGCTCTTGCTAAGGTTGCAATATCAATTGTACCCAGATGTGTACCATCTTCCTTTCTAAACACCCCAAATACATAAACCGCATCCGTGCATGCTAGCTCTTGATGTCGATCTACCAGATGATGGAACCAATCCCGTGTACATTCAGTCATGTCCACTTTCCCTTGATCATGACGGTGTTGGGAGGGGAGGCGGTGTTCGAATTCATTCAACCAATTGATATAATCGTCTTTCTGTAAAGGTCTGATGATTAATCGCTCTGTCTCTGATCTATAATCAAATTTCTCCATAGTCAATTTTAATGTGACATCTCCTTTTAGATTGCATTGCTGCTTCCATGAACGATTTTGTTTAGAGAATCAAGTTTATATGCCATGGTCATCACACCTTTCAGACTTTAACCAGATCAAGCAAAGCCAGTTTATCACAGGATGGATCTGTTGAGAACAAGGTTGTAAGGATAATTGTTAACGGAAGATATGAAGGGCTATTTATGGTGAAAACATGAAAAAGGTCTAAGAAGAAAAGTTAATTATATGACTGTTTTTTGTGTTTGGATAATAATGACATTGACATCTTCGGCATTTTCCAAAATAATAGAACGTAATTGAATACTGGTACCTTTAATTCAGTCCAGAGAGGCTGGCAAGGGCAGCGGATTTTTATAATCACGCGTGAAACAGGGCATATTCCGTTCAGGGATGCTCTGCGTCTTCGCGCGGGTTATGATGCAAAAAAGAGGCTACTTGTCAGTTTTGACCTGACGAGTAGCCTCTTTTTTCTGCTTTTTGGTATCAGGACACTTTAAGTTGGGGGTATTCTGATGAGCAAACAAGATCAAGAATTTTCATGGCAGGCAGTGCCAAAAACGCAGAGAAACCATTTTTGGAAGACGTTGTCCGTTATGCTGGGGTTCACGTTCTTCTCAGCAAGCATGCTGGCAGGAGGGACGCTTGGTGTTAGCTTAACGTTTATGGAGTTCATTGGTATCGTGCTTGCGGGTAATTTGGTGCTCGGGATCTATACGGGAGCACTGGCACATATCGCGGCGAAGACAGGCTTGTCCACACATTTGCTGGCCAAATATGCATTCGGTGAGAAAGGGTCGTATCTGCCTTCCTTCCTGCTCGGCTTCACACAGGTTGGATGGTTCGGTGTCGGCGTAGCGATGTTCGCAATTCCCGTCGCCAAAGCGATGGATTGGAATGTGTACCTGTTAATCTTTGTGTTTGGTCTCGCTATGACGGCATCTGCAATCTTCGGTATGAAGTCACTTGTCATTTTGGGTTATATCGCGGTTCCAGCCATTGCCATTCTAGGGAGTTACTCCATGTTCGAAGGTGCAGACACGCTGGGTGGTCTGCAAGGATTGTTTGATTACACGCCGGCACAGTCGCTCACTGCAGCAGCTGCACTTACCATTTGTATCGGATCATTTATCAGCGGTGGAACATTAACGCCTGACTTTGCCCGCTTTGCCCGTACGTCACGCCAGGCAGTTACCGCAACTGTCATTGCATTCTTCCTGGGCAACTCGCTCATGTTTCTGTTCGGTGCAGTCGGCGCCATGGCCTATAACCTGGCAGACATTTCGGAAGTCATGTTCCTGCAAGGGTTGATCATTCCTGCGATCATCGTTCTGGGATTGAATATCTGGACAACAAACGACAATGCTCTGTATGCTTCGGGACTTGGTTTTGCCAACATCACTAAAATTTCGAAAAAATTCTTCGTCGTCGTCAACGGCATCGTGGGTACCATCTTTGCAATGTGGATGTACAACAACTTTGTTGGTTTCCTGAATGTACTCGGCGCAGCCGTACCGTCTATAGGAGCCATCATCATTGCAGACTACTTCTTCGTGAAGCGCAGAAATTATAAACCATTTGCCGAGATGACTTTTAAAACGGTAAACTGGATAGCGATGGTCGCTTGGGCGATCGGCGTGGCATTCGCTCAATTGGCACCAGGAGTAACGCCGTTGAATGCACTTCTTGGTACAGCGGTGGCTTACATTGTACTCATGTTGATCGTTTCTGCGAAAGAATCCAAAGAAAAGGGGAAAATGAATGATTATACAGAACGCGAAATTGCGGGGTAAAGACGGTCTATGGAATATCGTTGTAAAGGACGGAAAATTCGAACAAATCACGCAGGAGCCAGCTGCTACTGCGAATGAGGAAGTTATCGACGTAGGCGGTTCGCTTGTACTGCCACCGTTCATTGAGCCTCATATTCATCTGGATACAACATTAACGGCAGGTGAGCCGGAATGGAATTTGAGCGGTACGCTGTTCGAAGGCATTCAGCGGTGGTCCGAACGCAAAGCATTTCTGACGCAGGAAGACGTTAAAACACGTTCCAAAACGGCGCTGAAATGGCAAATGGCGCAGGGCATCCAGCATGTGCGGACACATGTGGACGTAACGGATCCAAGCCTGACGGCAGTTAAAGCGATGCTTGAAGTAAAAGAAGAGATGGCGCCTTACATTGACATCCAGCTTGTCGCTTTCCCGCAGGAAGGTATTCATTCCTATCCCAACGGTGTGGAACTGCTTGAAGAATCGCTGAAAATGGGCGTTGACGTCGTGGGAGGCATTCCCCACTTCGAATTCACACGAGAATACGGCGTCGATTCAATGAAGGTTGCATTTGACCTTGCTGAGAAATATGACCGTCTAATCGACATTCACTGTGATGAAATCGATGATGAGCAATCCCGTTTTGTAGAAGTCGTTGCCAAGGAAGCCTACGAACGTGGACTGGGTTCCCGTACGACAGCGAGTCATACGACGGCAATGGGGTCATACAATGATGCATATACGTACAAGCTGTTCAGATTGCTGAAAATGGCTGACCTGAACTTCGTATCCAACCCGCTGGTTAACATCCACCTGCAGGGACGCTTTGACACGTATCCGAAAAGAAGAGGACTGACTCGTGTCAAAGAGCTGCAGGAAGCAGGTCTGAACGTGTGCTTCGGTCACGATGACATCTTCGATCCATGGTATCCACTCGGTACGGGTAACATGCTTCAGGTGCTGCATATGGGTATCCATGCTTCGCAGCTGCTTGGTTACGATCAGATCGTGAATTCCATTGACCTGATTACCAAAAACAGCGCAAGAACGCTCCACATCGAGGATGTGTACGGCATTGAAGAAGGCAAGCCAGCCAACTTCATCGTTCTGGAAGCAGAGAATGAATATGAAGCCATCCGCAAACAAGCTGGCGTGCTCTACTCGTTCAGAGGCGGCCGCAAAATCGCGGAAACGAAACCACGGGATACGTCGATCATTCTTGAAGACGGTTTGGAGAAGGTAACATTTAACAAATAAGCAATGAGAATGTAATGAAATAGGAAATAGGCACATTATACATTAAGCAATGCCTAGCATTAATCAAAAAATCCCCTCGGGGTGACAGGATCAATCAGAAAGCACACGTAATCGTGAATTCTTCCTGCCACACATGAGGGGATTTTTTACTGTTAGTAAAGAGACAGTGCCTCATGATGAGACTAGTCCGTTACAGCTTTTTGTAATCTCGCTACACCTTCCTGTATTTGTGCATCTGACAAATGGGCAAATGATAAATAAATACCAACCTTTATGCCATCCGAGGTTGAGCTGCTGACTTCCGAGTAGTGGACCCCTTCCGATCTGGCGGATGCCCGAAAGGCTTCATAAGCTGAGGCTTCTCCTCGCCACCAGCCGAATACGTGCAGACCCGCTTCATTTTCCACCCAATCAAACCATGTAGAGAGCTGCTGGTTCAACAGTTTGAGTAACATATGGAACTTGCGGCTGTACAGACGATTCATCCTGCGCAGATGACGTTCATACTGACCGCTTGTCATAAATGATGCGAGCGCCCGCTGTTCAATTAGATTGACAGGTCTTGGCTCATATAAAGCCTGAGCCTTTCTAAAGGTATCTGCCAGGGTGGGAGGGAGGACCACATAACCCAGCCTTACTTCAAAAGGCAATGTTTTGGTGAAGCTTCCAAGGTAAATGACGCGCCCTTCTTTATCGAGTGTTTTCAGAGGTTCAACATGCATACCGCGGTATCGGAACTCACTGTCGTAATCATCTTCGACAATCATGGCATCCCGGCGATGCGCCCAGTCCAGCAGGGTTTGTCTGCGTTCAAGACTAAGCATTTCGCCTGTTGGAAATTGCCTTGACGGCGTGACAAACAACATACGTGCATCCCAGTTTTGGGGGACCAGTCCCTGACCATCGAGACTCGCTTCAATCAACTTGGCGCCTGCAGCCATAATGGCTTGAGAAATCCCGACATAACAAGGGCTTTCCGTCACAACATGGTCGCCAGGGTCTGCGAGCAATTGAGTGAGCAGCGCTATAGCCTGCATGGAACCTGCAGTAACGGCGATATGATCCGCATCTACATGAATCCCCCGCATTCTCCGCAGGTAGGCAGCAATGGCTTCTCTTAATTTCGGGTCTCCTGTTGAGCTAACAAAGGCGGAAGCATGGATAACGTTCTCCTCACGATGCCGTATCTCTGCATACAATCGATTATTCCATTCATCGTAAGGGAACTTGGAAAGATCCGGCTGATATTTGCTGAAGTCGATCACTTCCCTATTCTCTTTGCTATGATCACGAACCTGTACCGTTTGTTGAGGGGTCTGCTGCTCAAGCTGCTGGATACGGTTTCCCCAAGCTGACAAGTGATGAGTACAGGATTTTACCTGGTACTCCTCATGGCTTAAATCCGCTTGATAAGCAACAAAGGTACCTCTTCCGTGCTCTGACTGAAGGTAACCTTGGGCAGTTAACGTATCATAGACCTGATTCACGGTTCCTCGGGAAATGTGATATGACGCTGCTAACTCCCTTGTGGAAGGTAACTTTTCGCCGTATACGAGATTACCATCATGAATAGCGTCCCGAACCGCATGATAGAGAGCCTTCATTTTAGTATATTGTCGGTTCAAATATGAACTGTACGCTAGATGAAATTGCATAGATCCTCCAATGGTAGTATAAAGTGGTTCAATATATTCAAAGTGGTACAATAAAATCCGGTGATATTGGATCTTTTTATGTATCCATTCTCATTTTATACTAATTCATAGTTTAAGGGGAAACAATAGTGGCATCGAAAAATAGATCATTTACTTTGTTGAAATAAGATGTCCTTTTTGAAATTATCAAAAGTTAAACTGGGAGGATTACAATCATGCAAACAGGTACAGATCGTGTTAAAAGAGGAATGGCTGAAATGCAAAAAGGTGGCGTCATCATGGACGTCATGAATGCAGAACAAGCTAAAATTGCGGAAGCGGCTGGGGCAACAGCTGTTATGGCTCTTGAGCGGGTACCTTCTGATATTCGCGCAGCCGGCGGTGTAGCTCGCATGGCAGATCCAACAATCGTTGAAGAGGTTATGAAAGTGGTATCCATTCCGGTGATGGCCAAAGCGCGTATCGGTCATTACATCGAAGCTAAAGTGCTTGAATCCCTTGGCGTGGACTATCTCGATGAGAGTGAAGTACTGACACCTGCAGACGAAGTATTCCATATTGATAAACATGAGTTCACTGTACCATTTGTATGTGGAGCCAAAGATCTGGGAGAGGCTCTTCGCCGCATTGGTGAAGGAGCATCCATGATTCGTACCAAAGGTGAGCCTGGAACAGGCAATATTGTGGAAGCTGTTCGCCATATGCGTCTGATTAACAGCCAAATCCGCAAAGCCCAAAACATGTCCAAGGACGAATTGTATGCTGAAGCGAAAAACCTGGGTGTATCTTATGAGCTTTTGCTTGAAGTACATGAGAATGGCAAACTTCCAGTCGTTAACTTTGCTGCAGGCGGTGTAGCCACTCCGGCAGATGCTGCACTTATGATGCATTTGGGCGCAGACGGCGTATTCGTTGGATCCGGTATTTTCAAATCGGATAGCCCTGAGAAATTCGCTCGTGCCATTGTCGAAGCGACAACACATTACACGGATTACAAACTGATTGCCGAAGTATCCAAAAACCTGGGTGCGCCAATGAAAGGGATCGAGATTTCCAAACTGTCTGCGGATGAGCGCATGTCCGACCGCGGTTGGTAAGATATAAGGGATTTCGATAAGTAGTAGGTAGTCTGAATAGTGAGGAAAAAAGCTGATCAGTTGAGTATAATTGATCGGCTTTTTTGTTATTCTTAAAGAACAACGTACGGATGTTCCAAAAGGCAGACAGTGAATGTAACGGACGTGAAATTGACCTGCACATTGATATCTTCAAAATGCTGTGTCTATAATAAGCGGTATGAAGGAAGGTGCAGACCATTCGCTATCTATATGAGTTTATTCAACATCACGACGATCTGCCTATGAAACTCTTCGTGAACTCAGTAAAACATATTGATTTCCATTGGCATAAGGAAGTGGAGGTTGTCTATGTTCTCCATGGTTCAATCAACATGTATCTGGACCAGCAGCAGTATACGTTGCATGAAGATGATTTGATTGTGGTAAACAGCATGTCCGTCCACAAGATAGAACGAACCAATCAGGACAACGTGTTATTAACATTGCAGTTTGGTCCGGAGTTGATGAACAATAATGCTTTTATCTCCTGTAACTCTGCCCTGAACGTGGAGCAGGACGTTCCCCGGCTGCTTAGCATCAAACAACATCTCGCGCAGATGGTGTGGGAGATCAACAAAAACACGCCGGGGTATCAAAATTTCACCATGGGCAGATTACAGATGTTATGCGGCTTCCTGCAGAGGTATTTTTCAAATGGAACGAATCCGACGTTGGAAGAAGGAAGCAGGGACTATGACTATAAAAGGCTGAACAGGGTCCTCACATATATTGATATTCACTATAATGAGAAGATTACGCTGCAGGATATGGCAGATTCCGAGCATTTAAGCTTGCATTATTTTTCCCACTTTTTTACGGACAAGATCGGGATACCTTTCCAAAAGTATCTGACCCTCATTCGCCTGGAGAAAGCTCAGGCGCAACTGGCAGCAAACGATAAAAATATTTCGGAGATCGCGCTGGATTGCGGATTTGCCAATGTGAAGCTGTTTAACAAATACTTCAAGGAAAAGTATGGCTGCACGCCCGGTTCCTATCGGGAAGCTTCGCGTACACCGGAACCTCATCAGTTGAATGTGAACCGCAAGCCCAAAACGTATGAGGAATCTTCTAGCGGAGATTATTACGAGATGGAAACGTTGAATGCGATTGGCTCGTTGTATCGATATTTGGATCCCAAAGGCGACGCAGATCAGGAGATGCTCCCTGTATCACCTGCACATCTGTCAGACCAAACTAGCATCGAGGTTCGTGCGGATCAGACATCGTTCGTCTACGAAAAGCACTGGAATATCACCATGACGGCGGGAAGAGCCATCGAAGGTTTGCGTGAAGATTGGCGGAAGCAGCTGTCTGCTTTGAAAGGCAAAGTACCTTTTAAGTACATTCGATTTCACGGCATATTTAATGATGAGATGATGGTGTACAGCGAAACGGATCAAGGCACTCCTATCTATAACTGGTCTTATGTGGACAAGTTGTATGATTTCCTGCTGGATCAGGGAGTTCGGCCATTCGTGGAATTAAGCTTTATGCCGAGCCAGCTGGCGAGATCCAAGGAAACGTTGTTTTGGTGGAGGGGGAATATTAGCCCGCCATCCGACCCCACCAAGTGGCAGGCACTTGTTCGTGAATTCATTAGGCACTGCTTGAATCGTTATGGGGCGGAAGAAGTGAAGAAGTGGTACTTTGAAGTCTGGAACGAGCCTGACCTGGCTGGTGTTTGTTGGGCAGGAAGCAAGGAAGAATATTTCGCTTTTTACGAATTGACCGCCCATGCCATCAAAACGGTATTGCCCGATCTGAGAGTGGGAGGCCCAGCTATGGGTTATGGATCTCTTTGGAACGACACCTGGGCTGAGGAGTTTCTATCATATTGCAGGAAGCATGAAGCTGCTCTCGACTTTTTCTCGTTCCATATCTATTCGGAGTATCCCAAGCTAAAAGTTGAAGAGGATCGATTAACTCAAATCATGCCGCCTTCTTTCTATAAGGAAAGCATTGATCTTCTTCGGCAGAAAATGAAGGCGTCTTCGTACGGACATGCTGAACTCCATGTCACCGAGTGGAATTTTTCGCTGTATGACCGTAACTTGCTGCACGATACCATGTTCATGGCTCCGTTC
This sequence comes from Paenibacillus sp. FW104-T2, assembly GCF_058789975.1. Lineage (NCBI taxonomy): Bacteria > Bacillati > Bacillota > Bacilli > Caryophanales > Paenibacillaceae > Paenibacillus > Paenibacillus sp. FW104-T2. Next base: position 133,191 of record NZ_JBYTCE010000009.1, read on the forward strand.
GTCATTTATCACACGATGAATACACTCGGTGATGTGAAAGCCATGGCTTTTTGGTCTTTTACCGATGTATTCGAAGAAAGTATCGTTCCAACTTCTCCTTTCTATGGGGGCTTTGGCCTGATCAATCGCGATGGTCTGAAGAAACCTAGCTATTATGCATTTGAGCTTATGGAGAAGCTGGGTGATGAGCTGCTAATCAAGGGGGACGGTTATGTCGGAACGCGAAAAAGTGACGGAAGCATGCAATTTCTGTTCTATCATTATGTGCATGTAGATCAGTTGTTTGCGAGTGGAGATTGGTCCGAATTATCCTGTTCAACCCGTTATGACGTATTTGAGGAGAAGGGCAGCAAAGCCTTTGAACTCACGCTTAACAAGCTTCCAGGGCCTTATAAATGCACCAGTTATCAACTCGATCGGGATCATGGCTCCGTTTTTGATGAGTGGACACGCATGGGATCACCATACTCTTTAACGGAAGAAGAGATCTCTTATCTGGAAGGCAGGAGCGGACCCTTCATGAGGACAGAGATCATTAGGGATGAGTGTTGGCGCAGGGAGATTTTGCTCCCGCCACATGGCGTGTTGCTGCTCATTTTGAATAGACAATATTAAAAAAAGTATCCTTAAGGCATCCTTCCAGAAATGGAGGGATGTTTTTTGTTGTTTAATTCTTGTACAGGCAGGCAAGCTAGAAAGAAGGATTAGAAATGGGCAAAAAACGAACCATGAAGAGGCAAGTTCCAACAAGAAAGCGTTCACACAAATCGATATACTATGGTTGTGGCAGCAAAGAGGAAGACAGGGGGAGTTTTGGATGAAGCGTTTCATGAAATGGATGACAGATTCGTTTGCGCCAAGATTGGAGGCGTTTACGAACAATATTTGGGTTTCTTCGATTCAAGAAGCCATCATGGTCGCCATTCCGATGATTTTCATCGGTTCAATTATTACATTGATTTCGATTTTGCAGGATTTCATTCCTGGTATGCCGGACCTGACACCGATCACGACATTCAGTTTCGGTTTGCTTGGGTTGTTTATTGCTTTCTTGACGCCTTATGTGGTGATGGAAAAAAGAGAAAGACACAAAATCAAGCTGCTGGCGGGAATGACGGGGATATCTCTGTTCGTCATGCTGCTTAACCCGACGGTAAACGAAGACGGTACCATTCAGTTCATCCTTGAACGATTTGGGCCCTCGGGGATGATTACAGCACTTCTGGTAGGTGTATTCGTCGCTCTTGTCATGATCTTGTGCAACAAATTTTCGTTCTTCAAAAAGGGATCTTCACTTCCCGAATTCATTATGGACTGGTTCGATTTTCTCGTCCCGATCGCCCTGGTATTAACAACAGGATGGGTGCTTGTATATCAGCTTCATTTTGATATTTTTGGCCTGATCGTGAACGTATTTGAGCCAATCAATGCCGTGGGACAAAGTTTAACCGGATTTTTATTGTTCAACTTTATCGGCGTCGTGCTGTATTCCTTCGGCGTAAGCCCGTGGGTCATGACACCGATCTGGTATGCAATCTGGATACCTGCAATTGAAGAAAATGCAGCTCTTGTCGCAGCGGGACAAGATCCGGTCAATATCAACACATTTGAAACCTTTTTCTCCGGCTGGCTTGGTATTGGCGGTATGGGTGCGACCTTGCCATTAGTTGTTTGGTTCCTGATGGCACGTTCGAAAAAGCTGAAATCTGTCGGCAAGGCGACTATTATCCCGTCCTTGTTCAACATTAATGAACCTGTCGTGTACGGAGCACCGATTGCCTTTAATCCATTACTCATGGTGCCGATGTGGATTAACGCACTTATCACGCCAGTGATTGTTTACTTGGCTCTCGACTGGGGTTGGGTACGAATTCCGAGCCAGATCTTCCAGTTATGGTATACACCGATCGGCCTGTCCACCTACATTATGTCCGGATTCAATGGGCTTATCTTGCTGGCGGTTGTCCTGGTGATTGTATTTATTGTCTGGTTTCCGTTTTTCAAACTGTATGATGCACAGGAACTGAAGAAAGAACAGGAACAAAATTGATATCAGAAGGGTGAGTACTATGGATAAATCAATTAATGAATTGTTATCGGAATTGACGCTGGCCGAGAAAGCTTCACTCTGCGCAGGCTTGAATATGTGGATGACGAAAGGAATTGAGCGGTTAAACATTCCGCCAGTTCATATGTACGATGGGACAAACGGCATCCGTAAAACGAACAGCGATGAAGAAATGGGTATTACAACGGAAAATGTCCCCGCAACCTGTTACCCTACGGGTTCAGCCATCGGTTCTTCGTGGAATACGGAATTGTTGTATGAAGTCGGTGTGGCACTGGGACGTGAATCAAAAACGATGGACGTCGAGCTTCTGCTTGGACCTGGTGTAAATATGAAAAGAACGCCGCTTGGCGGAAGAAACTTCGAATACTACTCGGAAGACCCATACTTGACGGGCGAGCTTGGTGCAGCGTTTATAAACGGGATCCAAAGCGAAGGCGTGGGCGCTTCTGTCAAACACTTTGCCGGCAACAATCAGGAGTTCGAGAAAATGGTGACCAGTTCGGAAATCGACGAGCGGACGCTTCGCGAAATTTACCTGAGCGCCTTTGAACGGATTATTAAGAAATCCGACCCATGGACGGTCATGTGTTCCTATAATTTATTGAATGGAACATATACGAGTGAGAACGAACATTTGCTGCATGACATTTTGAGAGAAGAGTGGGGCTATGAAGGTGTTGTCCTATCCGACTGGACAGCTGTCAATGATCGTATACGCGGACTGAAGGCCGGGCTTGATCTGGAAATGCCGGGTCCCGCCAATTACAATGCCAAAGCGATTATTGAAGCGGTTCAGAACGGAAGCCTGTCTGAAGAACAGTTGAATCAAAGCGTGAGTCGTATTTTGAAGCTGGTTGAGCGGGTAACGGGCAAAAAAGACATGGATTCTTCTCCAGATGCGGACTATCATGCACTCGCACGTAAAGCGGCAGCCGAAAGTATTGTGCTTCTGAAAAATGAGAACGCGATTCTTCCCCTGCAGCCGGAATCGGTGGGATCCATTGCCGTGATCGGACGGTTTGCCAAAAAACCGAGAATTCAGGGAGCGGGCAGTGCGAAGGTAACACCTACAAAAGTTGATATTCCATGGGACGAGATAAAGAATCTGGCTGGTGATGCCATGACCATGAACTATGCAGAAGGGTACCCGGAGGATGACTCTATCAATGATGAGCTAATTCAGGAAAGCGTCTCATTAGCTATGAATTCCGATGTTGCTGTTCTGTTTGTTGGGCAACCGGAATATGCCGAATCAGAGATGCATGATCTGCAAGGCATTGATCTTCCTGAGCATCAGGTAAAATTGATTCTTGCGGTAGCCGCGGTTCAGCCCAAGTGCATTGTTGTGACGAGCAGCGGCTCCGCACTGGCGATGCGTCCATGGGTACAGCATGTACCTGGGGTGATTCATTCGTGGTTGTCGGGTCAAGGCATGGGTAAAGTGATTGCAGATGTATTGTTCGGACAGACGAACCCATCAGGCAAGCTGTCTGAGACTTTCCCTGTCAAACTGTCGGACAACCCTTCACATATGCGAATTCGCGGAGAGAACGGCAAGCTGTATTATCGCGAAGGCCTTTTCGTGGGTTATCGATATTATGACCGGAAAGAACTGGCACCTCAATTCCCGTTTGGACACGGATTGTCTTACACATCGTTTTTGTATACGGATCTGGAAGTGGCTCAGACCCATACCGGTGTTACGGTGTCCTTCCAATTGAAAAATACCGGTAAGCGCAAGGGGAAAGAAGTTGTTCAACTGTATGTTCACGATGAAGAGTGCACATGGACCCGTCCAGAGAAAGAATTGAAAGCTTTTGCCAAAGTTGAACTGGAGCCCGGTGAAAAACGCAAGATTACTTTTGAACTGGAAGAGAGAGATTTTGCATACTACAACACCAAGTATAACCGTTGGGTGGCAGAGACCGGCTTTTTCCAAATTTCACTTGGCAGCTCGTCCAAAGATCTCCGAATCACAGAACGATTGCATTGTGACTTTGGTAAGGAAGAAATCACGTTCCACAAATTCAGTCTGCTCAGTGAGTGGATGAGTGATCCTGCAGCGAAAAAGGAATTGGAGCATTGCCTGAATGAAATGAACGAGCACGTTACGGACAAGGTATATCTTAACGAGGAGTTTGTGGGGTTCTGGGCAGATTTCCCGATGATCAAAGTATTCCAAATGTTCGGTCAACAATGGATGGATGAACGTTCCCCTGATGAAATTATTCATGAACTTATCGCCAAGGTTAACCAGGCACGGAAATAATAGATAAGGTAAAGAAAAACCAAGTTCGATCCCGTAAAAAGGACATGAACTTGGTTTTTCTATCGTTCCGGGACATACCGTTTACGAGCAGCCGAATGTTATGCAGAGCTTGGTCGATTCACGATGTAAATGCCGATCGACACGAACAGGAGGGCAACCAGATTCTTCAGTTCCATAATACTTTCTCCCAAAAATAGAGCAGAAAGTAATGCGCCAAACACGGGGATCAGGAAGTTATACACCGACACTTTCCCGACTTTGTTGTATTTCAGAAGCAGATTCCATAGACAGAATGCCGCTGATGACAACAGAACCAAATAAACTAAGTTACTGGTGGATTCCAGGGTGAAATGTGTAACCTGTCCGCCAAGCAAGAGGCCCAACAGACCAAGCATCAATCCGCCGACAAACAAGCTGAATCCCGTAACGACCAATACATCCATGGAAGATGTTAGATGCTTTGCGTAGATGGCCGTAATGGAAAATATAAAAGCAGCCACAATCACGAAGCCTTCACCTGTAAATGTAAAAGAAAATGCAAATAGATCTGTGTTGAAGTTCACAATGATGACTCCGATAAATCCAAGCACAGTTCCCATGACTTTTTTATTGCTTAGTTTGTCATTTTGATATAGGAAATGGGCTAACACCACACTGAAAAAGGTTGCTGTCGCGTTCATAATGGAGCCTTTAACACCGGTCGTATTGGATACACCTATGTAAAAAAACATATACTGCAGTCCTGTTTGCATGACGCCCAGCATAGAGAGGCTGGTCCATTGTCGTCCAGATAGAGCAAACTTTCGTTTTCGAATCAAGCGGTATAGGGTCAGGAGCAGCAAGCCTGCAAGTACAAATCGATATCCAGCAAATACAAACTTGGAGGCAATATCTTCTGGCAGGATGTCAAAAGCAATATACCCTAGTTTAATGGATGGGAAAGCACTTCCCCACAACAAGCAGCATAGGCTTGCGATTAGGGTTACAACCAATGGATCTGTTAACCTGTTCGGTTTCTCAATTGCGTTACTGTCGTTCACGTTTAATCTTCTCCTCAAATTGTAGTGCGTATGTGATGCAACAAATACATTCTAGACCATATCACATTTCCTGCGGCTTGTATCCAAAAGTTGAATGGACTCTGTTTAAGCAGGAAGCTGTATGAAGGATGTGGAATATATATACAGATTCACTGTAGAGGAGGTGGTTAGATGGTCTTTCCAACGCATATTGTATCGGCAGGCGGGATTGTAGAAGACGGACACGGAAATGTCCTGTTAGTAAAGGCCCATGACGATGGCTGGGTCTACCCAGGCGGGATTACTGAAGTAGGAGAAAACCTGATTGATGGCGTGATCCGTGAGATCAAGGAAGAAAGTGGGATAGACGCCAGTGTTAGTCATTTGATTAGTGTGGTCTCGAATACAGCAGTACATAAGTGGTATGACGGTGTGACGGATGTCCCGACAAAGGTCATGTTTGATTTTGTGTGCAAATTAGAAGGTGGAGAATTAGCTGCATCTGAGGAAACGAGCGAGTGCAGGTGGGTTCCCAAGGAACAGGTGCTGGATTATATTACACTACCTGCTATCCGCATGCGTTATGAAGCGTATCTGAATTTTCAAGGTTCAGTGAATTACGTGGAGTATGTCACTGCGACAATATCGGAGTGTAACACCAAGCTTCATCGACATGTTTAGCTGTACGGGTGCTTGCCGTTGAATAAAGTTATGTGCAGATGCTCAAGCGTCAATTGGTTGAACAGCTGTTGATTGGACACAGGAGAGCAGGCGATTCGTTGGATCGACTGCTCTTATTCATACGGCCGGAGACTGATGTGATGATTTCAATATTAATGATAGATACGAAGTTTCATAAAATTCAAAAAGTCGCTCTGCATCGAGCCCAGCGTAAGGATCTTCCTGGGAATCATGAATTTCCATCGCCGGCCTTGAACATGGAATGACCATGTTGCAGACAATAAGGTTCCAGAATGATAGGTTTGATCTTGTAATTCAGCTGTTTGGAATTCAACGTTATGAACGACTTTAGTCGAAAAAAAATTGAGGAAGAGAATAATTAATTTATCCTCATTCATGAGCAATATAGCCCGGCTTGTCTTCGCTGACCAGCTCTGCGGAGTGGAATAACATATGAACATGTTAGATTCTCTATGAGATTGAGTTAGTCGATCCAATAATTTTTTGGTAATAAAGATCATGATTCAATGCCCCTTCTGTTGTGATATCTCATTTCTGTAATCCGTTCCTAAAAATTCCGATCTAACAAAACCCCTACTTGTTCTGCAATAACCTGAGTAGGCTCAGAAATTCCATTGGTAAGCCACCCTTCGACGATCTCCACGATTGCCGCTCCAAAGAAATTAAGAATGATCTCCTTGCTTAATCCCTGATTTATTCCTTCGGTTATATTCACTTCTCCCTCTAATTCTTCAATAACAAATGCAAGAAAATGATGACGAAATACAGAGGCGCCCTTGCTTGATAACATGGCTGAAAAGAAGGGATGATGATGTTCAAAGTATTCAAACCAGAGGAAATTTCCCTCTGCAAAACTTAAGTCAGTTGAGGCTTCGCATATTCTTCGTAGCTCGTTAATGTGTTCTTCAATAATTTTGTCGAGCAAATCAAATTTATCCATGTAATGATCATAGATCGTTCTTCGACCGACGTTTGCTCGATTGGAGATGTCCTGAATCGTAATCTGATCCAGATTTTTCTCAGACATCAGTTGGGTGAATGCATTCTTAATGGCATCTTGAGATTTTTGTACTCTTCGATCCAATTTCAATTTGGACATGGGGTTCGCACCTTTCCTGAGGGTAATCGCACATTATTTCAAATTTGTGCAATATCGCACGAATGAAGACGGTTTGTTTATTGAAGCTGAATCACTTAGTATATATATTATACACATGTGCGGTAACGCATCAATATGTATTATCTCAATCATTGATGTTTCCTTTACTGAAATAACTGAAATAATAGAAGAGAAGATTAAGGGAGGCGAGACGCATGGATCGAATCGAAAAGAGCAAGGAAAAATACCAGGAACTATTTGGTGAGGGCGCACCTTCTTCCTATGCAACAGATCCTGAATTTCAGGACATCCTAAGCCGTTTTAACTTTGGAGAAGTGTTCGATCAAGGTACGCTGACGGACATTCAGCGGGAGCTGCTGACACTGGTGGTCCTTACGGTCAATCAGACATTACCTCAGCTTAAGGCTCATGTAAGTGCGGCATTGAATGTTGGGGTGACTCCGGTAGAAATTAAAGAAGCCGTTTACCAGTGTGCCCCATACATCGGTTTTCCGAAAACATTAAACGCCATTCATGAAGTGAATGAGGTGTTCACGTCCCGTAATATTGCATTGCCTATTGAAAGCCAAAGTCAGGTTTCAGAACATAGTCGTTTGGAAAAAGGGCTTGCTGTACAGATTGAGATTTTTGGTGATGTCATTGAAAAAATGAGAGCAAGTGCACCTCCGAACCAGAAGCATATTCAGGAATACCTTTCGGCTTTTTGCTTCGGTGATTTCTATACCCGTGACGGACTTGATTTGAGAATCCGGGAATTGTTAACTCTGGCTATGGTTAGTGCATTGGGAGGAGCCGAAGGCCAAGTTAAGGCACACGTACAGGGAAATATTAATGTGGGAAATGACAAGGAAACGCTGATTGCGGCGATCACACATTGTCTGCCTTATATGGGTTTTCCAAGGACACTAAATGCACTTGCTTGCATCAATGAAGTGATTCCAGAAAATGAAGAGAAATCATTTTAATCAACAGATTGGAGAAATCAGATATGACGAAACATGAAGAGGTAAAGAACGGCGTTATTTTTCCGGTAGGAGAGAAGAATGAAGCTTATGCCCAATATTTTGTGGGACAAAGCTATCTTCAAGCTCTGGTTGCAGATCCGAAAGTGAATGTTGGCGTAGGGAACGTGACCTTTGAACCGGGCTGCCGAAACAACTGGCATATTCACCGTGACGGATTCCAGATATTGTTAGTTACGGGTGGGGAAGGGTGGTATCAGGAGGAAGGCAAGCCTGCCCAATTCCTGAAAGCTGGCGATGTTATTGTTACGCATGATGGTGTAAAACACTGGCATGGTGCCGCAAAAGACAGCTGGTTTGAACATATAGCGATCACTGCAGGTACACCTGAATGGCTTGAACCTGTCACGGATGAAGTTTACGATAGTGCGACGAAGTGAACCACCAGATTCTCATGAATCAAAAGTTTTGAGTAAACAAAAAAGACACCCGTAAGGGTGTTTTTTGTTGCTTTTATAGAAATCTATTGTGTTAATATAAAAGGGTTTTACAAACCAGTGTAGAAAGGCAATGGATAAAGGTTTAAATCCATATTTTCGTTTAGGAGGAGTCAGCTGCTTAAGGAAATTGATACATTCTCAATTGGTAGGCATATTGACTTTCATCTTCTGTTTGCAGATAACATGGCTTTGTATCTAAAGAACGGATATAAAAGAGTTGAAAATCGAGTAAAGTGGTTGAAGATTAATGACGAATTACAAATGACGAACGGAATAGGTTAAGAGCCGATAAGCGAAATCATGATCAAGGAAGTAAGTGAGATGAGTTGGGATGAAGGGGAGCTGGACTTGCTAGGCTATCTTTACTAGAATTGCGCTCGCAAATGGATATCGTACATAAAATTATAGGAGGATATAATGCAATCTAATGACACCAGAAATACCAGACTCTCCATTACATGTGAAAATATTATCCTTCGGGAATATCGACTTTCCGACCTTGAGGGTATTCATGCACTCACATGGCAACCTGAAATTCATGGCTATTTACCAGGGTGGAATGTTCCAAAGGAAGTTCGCCAAGAATGGCTGATAAATTACGAAATCCCAACCAACAATGAATTTATTCAACGCGTGCAAGAGGGCAAACCTGTGGAGGAACTCATTTTAAGATTAGGGATTGTTTTGAAAGAGACAGGAGAACTTATCGGATGGTGTTGTTCTGGTATAAAAGATGAACTACCGAATCCGAATAGAGAAATCATGTACGCAATATCGAAAGAACATCGAAATCGAGGTTATGCTTCTCAAGCTGTTAGAGGGATTGTTCAATATTTATTCGAAAATACAGAAGTTGAACAATTAAATGCAATTGCACTCTTAGAGAACGGGTCGTCTAATAAAGTCATTCTGAAAAACCATTTTCTCTTCATTGCTGCGATTGAAATTGAAGAGGAGAAGTACAACCATTACCAGCTTCGCAAGGCAGATTGGTTAAATCTCTGAAGTCTAACAAAATCGTTTTCAACTGGGCTCGATTCTGAATCTGTATTTCCTGGGCGAAACACCAACAAATTTCTTGAACTGCCTCATAAAATGGGTGTCATTCTCATATCCACATGCATCCGCAATCTGATTAACGGAGAGCTCACTGTGATCCAAAAGATATTTGGCATGATCAAGCCGTGCATGAATCATATCCGTCATTACCGAACAACCAAATAGCTCTTTATAGATGTGTTGAAAGTAGGATTTGCTCATATTTAATCGTGAAGCTTGTTCTGTTACGGTTACGTTTTGCTGAGGAGAGCGATAGATATCGTTGCGGAGTTCAGTAAATTGGCTGTAATAACGGCTAAGTTGGTGGGGAGTAGTTCTTGCTCGCAAGTCACTCAATTTCATGAAGAAAGACTGAAGGTCGCAATCGATAATTTTCTCACGCAGCTTTCCATCCAGTCTGTAACAATTCTGAAGTTCCATGATGCTTCTGGAGATCAACAAGGGATCTGAAGCTTCCATAAGCGTGTCCATAGGAAATTGAATACTTAGGAGAAATTCGTGGAAATCGCTGCCATTACAGTGGAACCAATCATTAATAAATGGACTCTCCAGCTCACGGTAATAATGAGGCGTTTGAGGTTGAAACAAAATGAAGGTATTCTTCTCCACTGTGCTTGTATTGTCATGCAATCTCACTTCTGCTCTGCTATTAAAAAACACAAAGGTATAATTTCCCGAACCATTTGGCCGGTTTCTCACAATCCCTTCATGGTGAATGGTACGATAGCCGCAAGAAAGTAACGTAAGCATGCCTTATCCTCCTCAGCACAATAGGTCAGTTTTTGATGATTATAGTTTATTGTTCACGTCTAAACAACCATCTATAATTTCTAAAAATGTTTATTTTGAAGGAGGAGGAGAAAGTGTCGGTTGACAGAAAGTATTGGGTCGATACGTTGGTTCGCATAGCGCATCCTGTGCTCTGTTCCTTATCGGAAAGCAGACTGGTTATCGATATGCCTGTCGAATCAAAGGGGGGAGATCGTACCGACTACGCCTATTTGGAAGCTTTGGGGCGGACTTTGGCAGGAATTGCACCATGGCTAGAACATGGCCCTCGTTCAGGTGAGGAAGGGGAGATTCGAGCCAGAATGGCAGATCTGGCCAGGCGTGCAATCGGAGTAGCGACAGATCCAGCTTCGCCCGATTTTATGAATTTCACGCAAGGCGGCCAGCCTGTTGTTGATGCTGCTTTTCTTGCGAATGCGGTGCTTCGGGCTCCACATGAGCTGTATGAGCTACTGGACGAGAAAGCAAAAGATAATCTGAAATCAGCCCTGCTCGCCACACGGATTATACGCCCTGTGTTCAGCAACTGGCTGTTGTTTAGTGCCATCATTGAAGCGGCCCTTGCCCGAATGGGTGTAGAGACTTGGGATCGCATGCGAGTGGATTATGCGGTAAGGCAGCATGACCAATGGTACATGGGTGATGGTGCATATGGTGATGGGCCTGACTTTCATTGGGATTACTATAACAGCTTTGTGATTCAACCCATGCTCGTGGATACATTGGACGCGTTAGGAGATCAATTCGACGATTGGAAGGCGATAAGGATCAGGGTGTTAGACAGAGCCATTCGCTATGCTGCCATCCTGGAACGAATGATTTCACCAGAAGGCACCTTCCCGCCCATTGGGCGATCACTTGCCTATCGTTTCGGAGCATTTCAGCATTTATCTCTCATGGCACTCCGAGAGGAACTCCCGGTAGAAGTGGAGCCAGCTCAAGTTCGCTGTGCCCTTACGGCTGTGATCCAGCGGCAGATTCATATGCCAGGGACGTTTGACGATGCCGGATGGCTGCGAATTGGATTCGCCGGAAGTCAGCCGGAAATCGGTGAAGCTTACATATCAACGGGCAGTTTGTATCTGTGCACGACCGTATTCCTTGCGTTAGGACTCTCACCTGAGGCTGATTTCTGGCAGGGAGAGGCCGAGTGGACTTCACGGAAAGCATGGTCCGGAGGAGAGGTCAATCTGGATAAAGCCTACCAAGATCAACAGTTTAAATGGGGTTGAGGAACGTTTTTGGCAATCATATTGATCATTTGTCCGTGCAGCCTCTTGAACGGATGTCATGGAGAGGAAAGAATAGAACTGTATGGTGAGTCGCTGTAAAGCGGCTTTTTTGTTCTCAACGTAATGATATTGATTATTGTTCTCATTTACACACTCCGACATTTACTGTATACTGACAATAGTTATTTTACATAATGGTCAAAAAGACAGACGAGAACGGAAAAGGGAGAGGTTATTTACATGTTGGTGTCCGTAAAAAAAGGGATGTTTCTTTGTTTGATTACTGCAATGATTCTGGTGCTTGCTGCGTGTTCAAGCGGTGGCAGCGACGGTGCCAAGGGCAGCTCACAGCAAGCTGCGGAGAGCAGCGCCACGAATGCGGCAGCAGATGGGGAACAGACTGATGCTGATGCTTCAGCTGCAGCTGAAACAACTTACCCGGTAACCGTGTCGAATTATACAACAGAGAACGGTACTTGGGTCGCCAAGGAACAAACATTTGACAAGGCACCTGAACGCGTTGTTGCCAATACCCAAGGTGCAGCCGAGCTGATGATTCGCCTTGGATTGACGGACAAGCTCGTGGGAGTAGCGGCTTTGTTTGGCAGTGTGCCTGAAGATATTGCTGATGAGTTTAAGAAAATCCCTGTTCTGGCCGAAGGATATGTTGGGAAGGAAGTGACCATTGGCGCTTCACCTGACCTGATTATGGGACGTGGCGGGCTGTTTGAGGATGCCGACTGGGGTGTGGGTACAGTCAACAGCTTGAATGATATGGGTATCAAAACGTTTGTGCAGAGCACGAGTGTTACTGATGCTTCGTTGGATAGTCTGTATAAGGATATCACCGAGCTAGGCGAGATCTTTAACGTACAAGCTAACGCGGCGGCCTATATTGAGGAACTTAAAGTACGCGAGGAAGCATTGAAGGCTCGTGCTAGCGCTGAAACGATCAACTATGCATCCTTCTCTGATAATGGTGATGGAACCATTGCGGTATACAACGGAAATGGAGATACATTTATCGAAAGTGCAATGTCTTTAATTAACGTACATAATATGTTGATTAATGAAACAGGCACACTCAGTCTGGAGAAGCTCATCGAGATCAATCCGGATGTGATGATCATTTCCAAATATGCTGGCGGTATTGATCCGCAAGAAACGATTGACAAGTTGCTAGCCAACAAGCAGGTGCAAAGTATTAACGCAGTGAAAAACAAGAAAATCTATGTTATTGATTTCAACAATTTCTGGGGTTACGGAGATTCCATCTTCACAGGTGTTGAGAACCTTGCTGATGATATGGGGTTGTAAAATAACCTAATTTATATGATTCATGTGTTACTATATTATATCTTCACATTCAAGTAGGAGCCAACTTTCGGAGTTGGCTCCTTTTCTTGTCTCATTATGAGTACGATTAGCAATCAAATTCAATTGAATGTATTTGCTATATCAATTAAGGTTTGGTAATCGTATAACGGTTCAAGATTGTTATTTTTTCCTGAAATAAGAGAGTAAGTTAGACCCTCGTTTCTCCAATAGATGGCACTCACATGTTCGTTTCCTTGGTCCCATGTTTGCGAACCGTTAGTTAATTTCAAACCTTTCTTCCCAGTCGGAGGTGTATCAATCTGTGAGTTTGTAATCATCATGATGAGATTCATTCCTTCGTCGCTATTCGCATACGTAATTTCAATTGCATCAAATTCTCCATTGGTATCTAAAATCCTTGCTGATTGTTGAGTAATATGGAAAGGAACTGACGGTTGTTTGATTTCAAATGGAACCTTAGCTTCCGCTTCTTCAAATGAAATATTAACCGGGGACTTCAGATCTGAAGTATTAGTCGGTTGATTCCTTTCCGAGTTTTGTAAGCAGGCGGACAAGAAAAGAGGAATCATACATAGGAACAGTAACTTCGTTACAGCCTTCATTTGAATCACCTCGATATCTGAATAGTTACTTCTATTACGCACTATTAGCTGGGAAGGTGCATAATCTAGCCTATTTAATCCAAAGAAAAAATGTTTCTCAAAGCTGATCAATGACACGGGTAGCAAGCAATAGTGGTATAGTGGTTCGATAATATAAAAATTTCAACGGATCTAACCGGTCTCCATGCAGTTTAGGGTTTGAAACATGCGTTTCATCCCATTTCCCCCTGAAATGTATGATAAAGTAGTATATTTGAGAGTGAAACTCAGAATTGTCGTCAAATGAAGGGCGGATGTTCTATTATGTTTAATGTTGCCATTTGTGATGATGAGGAGAAACAAAGAGAGCTCGTGAAAGCGATGCTGATTTCCTTATCTCTGAAAACGAATATTGATTTCCAAGTTGCCTTATTTGCATCCGGTGAAGAGTTGATTTCTCATTACAAAACGGCTGGGGATACCTTCCATATTCTCATTATGGATGTGGAGATGAATGGGATGAACGGCATACAGGCGGCCAAAGAAATCAGAACGATGAAATTTCTGGATGTGCAAATCATGTTTCTGACCAGCTACCCGGAGTATATGGTAGAGAGCTTCGATGTGGTTACTTTTCAATATCTGATCAAACCGATCCAGACACATATCTTCGAGGAGAAAATGATTAAACTATGCCAGTACTTGAGATCAATGGACAAAAAGTTTGTATTAATCAAATCAGCTTATGAAGAATTGTTGTTGAAATACGATGATATTCTCTGGATTGAAGTGATGAAGAGTTTAACGATCAAAAACAAACTGAATTTTGTGACCACCGAAAGCACGCATGAAAGTAAAGGCATTATTTCGAATTATGCGGATGCGTTGAAGGATCATGGCTTCTTGCAAATTCATCGCTCGATTATCATTAACCTGTTGCATGTCCAGAAGTTTAGCGGCTCCCAGGTCGTCATGTTAAATGGTGCTGAATTGCCCATCGGCCGTTCCAAAATCAAGGAAGTCAAGGATGCTTACACCAAATATATGATTATGAGGATTCAATGATATGGAACCATTTACAATCTTGTCTGTCATCGTCGTTACGCTGCTTATGGCATTCCAGGTGAATTTTTATTTCAATTCGGTACTGGGCAAGTCCAGGCAAAAGCCGAACAGAGTGGTCTATTTTGTCCTGTTTATTGTCTTATGTTTTTTCTATCTGGCTTCTACATTGCCTTCGGTCATCTCGTCGCTGGTTGTCTTAATATTTATCTTCAGTCTGGCGCAATCCTATGACGTGGAGTTGAAGCTAAAACTGGTTTTCACGGTCCTATATGCCGTACTGGTCACCATGGTGAATTATATTGCTGTATATATTATGAGTGTCTGGGACGCTACGGATTACACCACATGGGATCACTTCAACGAGGGTTATCATGGGGTGTTCTACAAGGTGATGCTGCTTGGCTGCAGTCTCATGTTTATTGTCATTCAGGTCGTTCGTCTTATTGCCAAACGCAGAAGTTTCGCCCTGCACTATCGCTATTATCTTTTATTTCTCATTGTACCGATCATTACGTTATATCAGATTAATGTGGCTTCGAACTACAGTGAGAAAAACATCTTTTATATCATTTCCGTGATGGGCTCGCTGTTTCTCAATGTGTTCATTGTCTATGTATTCGATAATATGGTGGAGAAGGTTCAGCTTGCGAATGAGAATGCCCAGCTGCAGCGTCAGATGGATTATCAGGATGCCAACTACGAGAAGACAGTGCACAGTTTCAAAAATGTGAAAGGCATCATCCATGATATTCATCAGCAGTTTCTGTACATTGAAGAATGTATCAAGCAAAACAAACATGAAGCGGCTTCTGATCATATAAAGCTTACCTTGAATAAGATTGAAGGCGTGTACCAGAGGGTAAACTCGGGCAATCTCGTGATCGATGCGCTTGTCACCAATACCATTGCCGTAGGACAGGCAAACGGAATCAAGATTGACGCCCGCATTCAGCTTCATTCTCAACAGGTCCATATCGATCGTTATGATCTCTGTGTTGTACTTGGCAATATGCTGGATAATGCAGTCGAGGCTTCCAAGAAAGTCAGGCAGGCAGAAGACAGGTATATCCTGATCGCCATTCATTCTACTGCATCTGCGATTGTCATCCAGGTGTTGAATCATGTAGAGCAATCACTAACCAATTTGAAAAGTGAGAAGCCCAATCCGGAGTTTCACGGAATCGGCCTTACGAATATATCAAGGATGTGCGAAAAGTACGGTGGGCATATGACGATTGAACATCATCATCGGACATTCAATAACATGGTCGTGCTGCCCTTTGAAGTCAACAGTCTCTGAACATGCCGTTCAGGGATTGTTTTTTTCCATTCAGGGTTTGTTCACGTTCAGAGTGTCTCTTCCCAGATATGATGAATTCATCTTATCGAAAGTACTGAGGGAGGAAGCTGAGGATGAAGAAACTGTTCAGTGTGTTATTTACAGCGGTGCTTGTGATCACTCCGATGACAGACGTCAAGGCAGAGGCGAATAAGAGCACTTCAATTGAAAAGCAGGTAGAACGAATGGCCACAAATCTGGTGCAAAATTATGGAGTCACAAGTCTACAATATGCGATTAGGGATCAGGGAGAAATCATATTGTCGGGCAGCACTGGTTTTCACGACAAAGCATCCGAGACACCGGTCACCAAGGAAAGTATGTACGGCATTGGCTCGGTGAGCAAGATGGTTGTCACCGCAGCCACCATGATGCTGGTGGATTCCGGGAAAGTAGATCTGGATGAGCCTCTTACTACCTATATTCAGGACTTTGAGATGGCGGATGCCAGGTACACCCAAATTACCCCGCGTATGCTGATGAATCATTCATCGGGTCTCTACGGTTCACATTACGGGAACAGCATGCTGTTTGACGACAATGACATGCGCAACCACGATGAACTATTGCTTAAACTCAAAACTGAAAAGTTAAAATCGAAACCTGGTTCATATTCCGTATATTGTAACGATGGCTTTCAATTGCTTGAGATCCTGGTTGAACGAGTAAGCGGTTTAAGCTACAGCGATTATGTTGCCAAGTATATCAGCAATCCGTTACAGCTGGAAGCAACCAAAACACCGCTGGATTCATTCGATAGAGATCAATTGTCTGAAGCGTATTGGCCCACGATTAAAACCAAAATGCCAGTTGAAAATGCGAACATTCTCGGTACAGGTGGGATATACTCCACATCCGAAGAATTGACCGAATTTGCTGAAGTATTGATGGGTAATAGACCGGACATATTGTCCGAATCCTCGGTCAAGTCTATGCAAAATCATGAATATCGACAAGGAATATGGGTATCAGATGAGCGAAACACGTTCAATTATGGCCTGGGATGGGATGCTGTGGATCTTGCCCCGTTTAGCGATTATGGTATTACTGCACTTGCCAAAGGTGGTGACACCATGATGTATCATGCATCACTAATCACTATACCTGAGCATGATATTTCAATGGCCGTTCTGTCCTCAGGTGGGTCCTCCATCTACAATCAGATGTTTGCGAGCAAAGTACTGCTGGAGGTATTGGAGGATCAGGGTGTCATCAAGAAAATCAAGGAAGATCAGACATTCTCTCCACCCGTAAAAGTGAAGATGCCTACGGAGCTCAATGCATATTCGGGTCTATATGGTACAGTAGGTACAACACTGGATATTGTAGTCAAAAACGACGAAATCACACTGCCAGCTTTGCAGGGCGGAATCATTCCAGAGCAGAAGTATGTCTACACTGGAGAGGGCCAATTCACAAGTACGGATGGAAGTGTGAAGGCCAGTTTCGTGAAGGAACAAAACGGTAAAGTATATGTTAAGGTGCAGGCAGTGATTACATTGCCGGGTTTAGGTCAAACGATGATGAACACGTATGATTATCAAAAATTGGAACCCAACCCTTTGAACACAGCCACAGAAAAGAAATGGACAGATCGCAGTGGCTCCAAATATTACGCACTAGATGAAAAAATCACATCGATTTTTTATCTGCTTCCTTCGATGCTAATCAAAAATCTGAGCGTTGATCCGGAGAACGGTTATGCAAACGGCACTCAAATTGTAGATTCAGACCATGCAGTGAATGTGGCAGAGATTCCCGTGATGAACGGTAGAGATGCTTTCGATCTGCAATTTTACACCAAGAATAATGCTGAGATTTTGATTCAGGATGGGCAGGAATATATTGCAGAGGATGCGATTACACCGATCTTTGGCGGCAAGACAGGTAAGGCCACCATACCAGCGAGCGGTCAAGCCCGTTGGTTCGCTATCGATTCTCGTTCTGCGAACAAATCGTTAACTGTAGTTTCGCCGAATGGCGGGGGGTATGCGGTATATAATGAGCAGGGCGAAGTGGTTCACTTTTCCATTGCAACCCCTCAACGATCCATTGAGCTTCCCAAAGGTGGCTTTATCGTCTTTGGTGGTGAAGCTGGAGATGTCTTCAAGATCCATTTAAAATAAACGCGGGTAACATTATACGAGTTCAATAGAATTAACAGATCACGAGCACACGCTGCCCGGGGTCTGTTTTTTTTATAGTAAGTATATGGAATAATCAGGAAGGATTTCTGAGGTGAATAAAGAAGGTAGTGATATGCTGTGCTTAAGATATTCTAATTCAAAGGAGACCTGATGACAGATGAAACATGAAGAACGGTTTTCAAACCGGGTTGATTCCTATACGAACTACCGCCCGAGTTATCCGAAAGAGGCCATTGATTATCTGTACAACTCCGTTGGTTTGCATGCGAACAGTAAGATCGCAGATATTGGTTCAGGGACAGGGATTTTCTCGAGATTACTTCTGGAACGTGGAAGCTATGTTATAGCCGTCGAGCCGAATCAGGCCATGCGCGCAGCCGCCGAGCAGATGCTAGAGAATGAACCGAACTTTCAGACGATATCAGGCTCTGCAGAATCTACGGGATTACCTAATCATTCGGTAGAATTTATTGTGTGCGCACAGGCGTTTCACTGGTTTGACCGCTTGGCAGCGCAGACCGAGTTTAGGCGAATTTTACAGCCGGGAGGTAAAGTGGTATTAATCTGGAATTCCCGTCTTACTAGCGGTAACTCGTTTCGGGTAGAATACGATCAGCTGCTGCATGCGTACGGAACCGACTATGAAAAAGTGAATCATAAGAATATTTCTGAGTCTGTACTTCATTCTTTTTTCAAGGAAGGCACGATGCAGAAAGCGAACTTTCAAATGAGTCAGGAGTTCGACTTCGAGGGCTTGAGAGGCAGATTGCAATCATCTTCCTACAGTCCTGTGCCCGGTCATCCCAATTATACGCCGATGATGTCTGAGCTTCAGAACATATTTGATCGAAATAAACGGGAAGGAATTATTCTATTCGATTATGAAACGGAGATATTTTGGGGAGAAGTGTGATCAGGTTATGTTCATAAGAACTGACAAAACTGAAATTAGAGGTGCGGTTCATGATGAGAAAAATGGCATCACAATCCTTACTTGTGCTTGGAGCAATTTTTATTATCACTGCAGCTCTTCCTCTATTTTTTTATGATCCATATCGTGATGGACCTCATTCTGGTCCTTCAAACATGTGGGAGTTAGTTCAAATGTTTGCTCATGACTCGTGGGCGTCACTTTTAATAATGGGCCTCCTTTTGTCGATAGCTTCTCGTTTCGTGTTTCGGCCATAAATGTAAGTATCGTTTCATGTAGATGATAGCGTTCATTAAAAAAATAATCTGCAGCCGTTCACAGAGAACCTGAGAGCGGCTGTTTTTTGTGAAATACCGGTAGAACTGCGGGAACTCTCCCATAGGTCGTTTGGCGAGACAAGAACCTTCATGAAGATATGTCTCTTAATCTTTTTGCAGCAATAAAGGTTCGATCGCTAGCGCTATACGAATTCGTAGACTTTCAGCGGGATCTTTGAGTCTTACATCCAGGAGTCTTTCACACTTTTCCAATCTGTACACCACCGTATTCCGATGTACGAAAAGCTGTTTGGATGTTTCGACAAGCTGGCATTGTGTTTCATAAAATGCATTCAAGGTACGGAGCAGCTCTTTTCTTTCGGATTCGTCGGCGATTTGCAATAATCCATCTAGAGTCGATTCATAAAATTGTTTTAGTTCGTCGTGAGGAAGCATATGGAATAAATATTCGATATCCTTGGCTTGATAGGATTGGACAAATTGTTTGCGTTTAAATCGATAGCCGAATTGCAGCGCATTGACTGCTTCTGTGTAAGAATGGCGAACGCCAAGCACATTCATTGCAGGTTTGCCGATGCCAACCGACATGTTCATTCCATTCTCATGATGGAGGTGTTTAAGCATTCCAGTGAGATGCTCGGTGAGCTTCGCCTCGTCCCAGCCTGACTCCGGGATGGATAGCAGAATGCAGTAGGTATCATGTTTGGTAAACATGGTGAAAGAATGCTCCAACGCACCAAAATGACGTTTAATATGCTCGTATTGCTCCTCGTGTTCGGTCAAGTTGTCTCCCTTTAGAGCCGCCTCCTCGTCGTTACGAATAGCCAGCACGACACAAGAATAACCCTTTCTAAGCCCGTATTTCTTGCCGCGGTTCAGCGCTTCCTGCTCGAAAGTAATATACCCCTCGATCAAATCGGAAAAAAACTCGTTTTTATGCCTGCGCGAACGTTCCTTGACTGCTTGGGATTTGGTCAGCTCCATTCCAATGACGTTGGAGGCTTGTTCAAGCGTTAAACCGTACAGACCAGTCCATTGATCTGGCGTATGAAAAGATAACAAATAGCCTTCGTGACGATACGTTTTTACAGGATATACTAGCATGCAGCTGCGTTCCCGAAGAGATGAGTCGATTAAGCACAATGAAGTCGGGCTGGAGGTATCGGACAAGTTGTGAAGTGCAGTAACTGCTGCTGCGGTAAGCTCAGTAATAATTGTATTTTGATTGGTGGCAGCAATGGTTTTCCATTTGTTGTTTAGCAGGATGACTGGGGAGGAGAGCAGTTTGGATAAGGACTGGATAATGCCGGAAATTCCTTTGCCGCGCATGATCATTTCGGAGAATTTTTTGTGAATGCTAAGTGCATATTGAAGTTCGTCGCTCTTATTGTTCAGAATAACACTGGTCGATCGTTGCAAAATCTCACCAAGGGATAGACATACATCGGAAATTTCAATGATAGGAAATTCGATACGGTCGGCTTCATGTAATATTTCATCAGGGATCGGAAGTTCAAAACGCTTGGTTTTGATGGCCAAACCGGAGCAGCGAAGCCGCTGCATGTCCCTGATCAGGTGAAAGAACACCTCAGGTTGCTGTTTCATGAAATAGCCGTTGGTCAGCAAGAGCTCGTTGGGCCTCAAAAACCGTATGATATCTGGACAGTCCATAATGTTAACGGTTTGAACCTCGCGCGTAAGACCCTTGTGCCCAGTAATCACTCTGGCATCATCGTAAATGCCGTTATTGAGCAAATCTATCAGCAGCACATTGACCCATCCCTTTCTGGAACAAGTTAAACTATTGTTAAGTAATATAACATTATGATCCTTGCGAGTAAATATCTTTGGCTTGTTCGTCCAATAATCCAAATTATTTTTATCTTTATCATCCAATGACTTCCCCCTGCAGAGTGGAATATGCTTGAATTGTTTTCAATATGTAATAAAAGCGTACATGATTGGAGGGCTGTCATGGTTGATTTGCTTATCACCGATACCGTGTTATCCAAGGATGGAAGGCGAATGGATGTAGGGGTATCCTCAGGTAAAATTGCATTTATCTCACCATCCGGTGAAGGGATATCGGAAGCGATGAATGTCGTTCAAGCCAAAGGAGGCTTGCTGCTGCCCGGCTTTGTCGAGCCGCATATTCACCTGGAAAAAGCCTATTTACTGGATGTCATGGATCGGGATGCGGATTCTCTCCAAGACGCAATTCAGATAACGGCTAAACTGAAAAATTCTTTTACAGACGAGGACATGTACAAGCGGTCGCTTGCTGTCATTCGTCAAGCCGTCCGCAACGGTGTTACTCATATGCGCTGCCATGCCGAGGTTGATCCGATTCTGGGTCTCAAGGCAATGGAGTCGGCTCTCCATCTGAAACAATCTATAAGAGATCAATTGGATCTGCAGGTGGTTGCCTTTCCGCAAGAAGGCGTATTCAGTAGTCCTGGGACGGAAGAGTTAATGGAGGAAGCGCTGCGTATGGGGGCTGACGTCGTCGGAGGAATCACGTATCAGGATGAATGCCTGGAAGATCACTTGGATTTTACATTTGGTCTGGCAGAAAAATACGGAAAACCGCTGGATTTTCATACGGATTTTTCGGACAATCCCATGGACCGTGCCATCGCGGACATAGCCAGAAGAACACTCATCACAGGAATGCAGGGACGGGTATCTGCCGGACATGTAACCTCGCTCGGTTCTCTGCCTGAGCATGAAGCCATGGATATCGCGGAACTTCTGCATCGTGCCGGGATCAGCGTTATTACGCTGCCGATGACCGACCTGTTTTTGAATGGTCGAGGAGATGCGGAAGGGCCGCGCAGAGGCTTGGCGCCAGTGCAATTGCTGCAGGAATGCAGTGTGAATGTAGCAATTGGCGTCAATAATGTCCGCAACGCATTTACACCGTTTGGCAAAGCGGATCCGTTAGAGGTTGCCTGGCTTCTGGCCGTAACTTCGTATATGGGCGGGGAACGGGATGCCCTTGCGTTGATCAGGATGCTGACGTATAACGCAGCTCAGGCTTTGGGTATTGAAAATTATGGAATAAAGGTAGGCGCTCCGGCAGATATGGTGTTATTCCAGGAACAATCCGAAAGGGATGTGCTGCTGGATAAGCCGGAAACCCGAATCGTTTGGAAATCGGGTGTGCAGGTCGGTAGTGTGGTTCAAAAGCAATAGAATGGCTGCGGGAATCACAAGCTATAGATATTGGAACACGAGTGAAGGGGATGAAGCTATGGAGAAACAGTTCACCATTATTAAAAACGTCAAATGGGCAGATGATCTGTTTGATCTAACGATTGATCGAACGACAGGAACGATCATCAGCATTGAAACAGCTGCAGCCGATGCGGAGTTTGCATCTGGAGGTACCAACCATAACGGGGCAAATGTCTTCGAAGCGGGAGGTCTGCATTACGTTCCGCCCATGGCAGATATGCATATCCACCTGGACAAACATTTTCTTGGCGAGCCGTGGAAGACACTGCAGCCCTTTGTCACCCTGCCTGGCCAATTGGAATTCGAGAAACGCATGCTGGGAGAACTTCCGACCGGAGCAGGAGAACGCGCTAAACGGTTGTTGGATTTAATGCTGGCCCAAGGTACAGCCAAGATCCGAACGCACGTTGACGTTGATCCGCAAATCGGTCTTTCGCATCTGGAGGAGATATTGGAAGTTCGTGAATTATATCGGGGCCGCATGGATATAGAGATCGTTGCGTTTCCTCAACAAGGACTACTTCGATCCGAATCGGTAGCCGTCATGCGGCAAGCACTCCGCGCTGGAGCCGACTATGTAGGCGGTGTGGATCCGGCCGGGCTGGACCGCCGAGTGGACGCCAGCCTGGAAGCGATGTTTGAGCTAGGGGCAGAATTTGCTGCGGGAATCGACTTACATCTGCATGACCCGGATCACCTCGGAACATACACGATCGATCGTTTCGCTGATTTAACGGAACAAGCAGGCATGTCCGGCCGCACTTCAGTGAGCCACGCCTATTGTTTGGGTCAGGTTACTGAAGCAGAGGTACGTTCATTGGTAGAAAAGCTGTGTGCGACAGGCGTATCCATCATGACAAGTGCACCTATCGATAGACCTATGCCGCCCATTAAGTTATTGCTGGAAGCGGGAGTAGCTGTACATGTCGGTTCAGATAATATTCTGGATTCGTGGAGTCCATTCGGCAATGGCGATATGCTCTCACGTGGGTCACGTCTCGCTGAAGCATCCGGTTGGGTAGAAGATCACTGGTTACTTGAGACATACAAGCTGATTTCCAATGCGCCGTTAACTCCAAAAGTGGGTGATCGCGGCGATTTCTCCTTAGTACATGCCTTGAATGCGATGCATGCGCTGGCAGCGGTACCTCCTCGAGAAGCGGTATTCTCGGGTGGTGTGCTTGTTGGAGGCCGTGCGTTTCCAACCAGCAGGAAGATGGCAGAAATTCATTCATAACTATTTTCTGCTAGGAGTAATTAAGCAGCGCGTCCTTGATGCGCTGCTTTTTTGTTTGCTGAAGTAGGATGTATGAAAAACTAGACATGTTGTGTTTTCACGTAATCATTGTTGACACGATGTCGGGATAGAGAGTTCCTTTTGGTGTATCAGTCCAAGATGCGTTGAATTTTTTAGACGATAACACCAATGACTAGGGGGTGTTTACAGCGTATTATTCTTGTAAGAAGAAAATAGCGTTAGATAAACTTACACGAAAGAGAAAAGGGGGGATATATTTGATTTACGACACCAAGTATCGTTACGTAGAAAAGGGGGAGAAGGGCATGCGTCGTAGTACCTTTGCATATCGCATCCAAAACATAAAAAGGCATTGGCTGCTATTGGTCATGATCTTACCAGGTATCGTCTATCTGTTCATCAACAACTACTTGCCGATGCTTGGCATTATCATTGCGTTTAAAAATGTCAATTTCGCAAAGGGGATATGGGGAAGCGACTGGGTAGGTCTTGAGAACTTCGCCTACCTGTTCCAAACGCAGGATGCCTGGGTGATTACCCGAAACACATTATTGTACAATGGTGCGTTTATCGTGCTCGGAACGATACTCTCCATAGCCGTAGCGGTGTTGCTAAACGAAGTAAGAAAAAGATTCGTCTCCCGCTTGTATCAGAGCATTATTTTACTCCCTTACCTCATCTCTATGGTTATAGTCGCTTATTTGGTACTAGCCTTGCTAAACGAGGAGAACGGGTTCGTCAACCATTACGTGCTTCCTTGGCTGGGGATCGATTCGGTGTCGTGGTATGCAGACGCTGGGAAATGGCCTTACATATTAAGTGTCGTGTACCTGTGGAAAAATGTTGGTTATACCTGCATCGTCTATCTGGCCTCCATCGTAGGCATCAGCCAGGAGTATTACGAATCAGCTACGCTGGATGGAGCTTCCAAGTGGAGGCAAGTTTGGAGCATCACCCTTCCTCTGATTAAACCCACAATGGTCATTATGGTTCTCCTTTCAGTTGGACGCATTTTCAATTCCGATTTTGGACTGTTCTATCAGGTTCCGTTGGATTCAGGTGCACTGCAAACTACTACGGATGTCATTGACACTTATGTTTACCGCGGATTGATGACTTTCGGGGACTTCGGGATGTCATCTGCAGCAGGACTATACCAGTCCATCGTCGGATTTGTGTTAGTCTTGACGACCAATGCGTTCGTTCGTCGAAAAGACAAGGATCTGGCTCTGTTTTAGTAAAAGGGGGTGGCCAACTTGTATTCAAATCGAGTGTATCAAATAACGGTTCACTTCGTGCTCATCGCGATGGCAATTGCTGCAGCATTTCCGTTCCTGCTCCTCATATCCGCTTCGCTTACCGAGGAACAAGCCATCATTAGAAATGGATATAGCTTGATTCCAGATCAATTCAGTTTCGACGCTTATGTGTACTTGTTCAATCAGTATTCATTGATTCTGCGCTCGTACGGAATTACCACGTTCATCACCATTGTGGGAACCATTCTTGGCCTTCTGATTACAACCCTCATCGCTTATCCATTATCGAGAAATGTGCTTCCGTTTCGTTCGTTCCTGTCCTTCTTTGTATTTTTCACTCTGCTTTTCAATGGCGGGCTCGTGCCCATGTACCTGGTATATACGGACCTCTTTCATTTGAAAGACACCATCTGGTCCTTGATCATCCCGAATTTACTGACTAATGGCTTCTACATTTTATTGATGCGCAGCTTCTTCTCCACGTCAATTCCCGGTGAAGTTGTGGAGTCGGCTTACGTGGATGGCGCGAGTGAATGGGTCATTTATTGCAAAATTGTTCTCCCGCTAGCGCTCCCCAGTCTGGCTACGATTGGTCTGATGCTCATGATTTCGTACTGGAACGATTGGTTTAACGGTCTGATCTTCATCAATGACGGAAGCCTGTACAGTATTCAGAACCTGCTTAACCGGATGTTGTCGGATGTTCAGTATTTACAGCAGAACAGTTTGTCCGGCCAGACGGCTGTCGCTTCATCCGTACCTCTTGCAAGCGTGAGAATGGCTATTGCCGTCATCGGTGTACTGCCGCTTATCGCAGCCTATCCGTTTTTCCAGAAGTTCTTCGTTAAAGGGTTGACCATTGGAGCTGTAAAAGGCTAACAGCGCTCGGCATCCAATAGGTTGTTCCAATAGCAAACATGGGGGAGTGAAGAAAGATGTTTAAACAAAGTAGGTTTGTGGGTTGCATACTGGTGGTTTCCTTGTTTGGTGTTTTACTAACAGCATGCGGAAATTCGGGCAGCGAGGAAGAATCGGTACGCGGAAATGATGCAGAAACCGGCTTGTACGAAGTGGTCATGACGTATCCAGCTTTTGGTGACGTGACGGATGTCAAGGAGGTCCAGGAGGCCATTAGTGAAATTACAGCTGAGAAAGTAGGTGCAACGGTAAAGCTCCTGCCTGTAAATGGCTCCAATTATGCGAATCAGATGAACTTGATGCTGGCTGGCAGCGACAAACTGGATCTGGTGTATACCAGTGTGTGGTTCGGTCTGGAGTCCCAGATCAGCAGGGGGCAGCTGCTGCCTATGGACGAACATTTGAACGAATTCGGTCAAAAGATTCTGGAGACCATTCCGGGAGAAGCGGCGGAAGCCGGAAGATTGAATGGTGAAACCTATGGCGTTCCAAGCATCAAAGCCTGGGCACTATCTCCAAGTTTTGTGATGAGCAAGGAACTGGCTGATAAGCATGGTATCGACCTTGCGTCCATAAAGACATGGAGTGATATCTCGGGTGTGCTGCAACGTATCAAGGATGAAGAGCCGGGAGTCACACCAATCGTCAGCTATACCTCGCAGGAAACTCCCGGACAGGCCATGCTGAATTTCGATCCATTGGGAACAGCGCCTGGCGTACTGGATTTCAATGGAACGGATTACACCGTTCAGAATCTCTTTGCCACCGAACGCTTCTCAACGATGGCTGATCTGATGCGCGAGTGGTACGAGAAAGGTTATTTCAGCAAAGATGTTGCAACATCCCAGGAAACGGGATCCAACCTGATCAAGGCGGGCAAAGCCTTCTCCTATATCCGGAATATCAATGAGTGTTACTCGGAATCGCTGGCGGCAGGGACCGAGCTTGCATGTGTTCCCCTGGAGGATTCGTATATGACGCGAAATAGCGTTGCTTCCAACATGATGTCTTTGGCGAGAAATAGTGAGCAGCCGGATAAGGCAATTCAGGTTTTGGAACTGTTCTACTCGGATGAAGCGGTCATTAATCTGTTCACGAATGGAATCGAGGGCAAGCACTATGTTAAACAGAGCGATGGCCTCATTGCCAAGCCGGACGGTGTGAGCTCATCAGGCTATGATTCCAATCAATACGCAGTTGGCAACAATTTTCTATCCTATATCTGGGAAGGGAATGACCCTGATATGTGGGAGGTGTTAAAGAGTGAAAATGAAAGTGCCGTAAAATCAAGGGCGATGGGATTCAGCTTCGATATCAATCCGGTCAAAACGCAAATTACATCGGTAACCAATGTCCAGAATCAGTATGACGCTGGATTTCAGACAGGAACGTTTGACCCGGCAGAATTGCCAGCTTATATCGAAAAATTAAAGAGTGCAGGCGTTGACAAAATATTGGCAGAAAAGCAAAACCAGCTAAACCAATGGCTTGAAAACAAATAAAAGGAGCTGATCATATATGTTTAATCCCGTTATTGATGTGCATCATCATATCATTTCTAGAGAAATGCAAAGGAAACAGAAGGAGCTGGGCATAGAGATTCCGAGTTTTATGCCGAAGTGGACGCCCGAGATTGGACTTGAGAAAATGGGTGTAGCCGACATTTCGTTTTCGTTTCTTTCGGCCCCGTCAGATCTGACATTCATTGACCAGCCATCTGCCAATACGCTTGCGCGGAAAATGAATGAAGAGCTTGCTTCGTATGCTCAGCAGTATCCAGAAAAGTACGGTGCATTTGCTACGCTGCCGCTCCCTGATGCCGAAGCTGCCCTGGAAGAAACCATATATGCGCTAGATATTCTTGGACTGGATGGAGTTGCAATGCTCACTAGTTATCAAGGGAAATATTTAAGTCATCCGGATTACGCTGAACTGCTAAGCGAGTTGGATCGACGTAGTGCGGTTGTGTTTCTTCACCCGATTCTCATTCCCCAGAAAATTGCCGGACTGAGTCCTGCGCTGCTTGAAGGAACCTTTGATACGACGCGTGCTGTCACTACGATGGCGGTTCATCGCATTTTCGACCAATACCCTTCAATTAGGTTTATTCTTCCTCATACAGGAGGCATGGTTCCGTACATCAAATGGAGGATTGCCCTTGCAGCCATTGGGCAGGATTCCATCCAAGTGGAAGCAACGCCGGAACTATTCGAAGCCGAAATGGCCAAATTGGACCATCTCTACTATGATTCCACGCTGAACCTCGGCACAATCCAAAAGTTAATTGGGCCTGATCGGATTCTATTTGGTGCGGATATTCCCTGGCCGGCAGACAGCGTACTTCGCATGCAGCGGGAGTCAGTACTCCATGAAGCCATGCAGATTAGCGAAGATAACATGAAGGCTATTGCTTACGGGAACGCATTTCGTCTCTTTCCCCGCATAAGTAAGTTTTACGAAAAAGTGACACTGAACTAACTACAGAACGACTCTAAACTGTACCGAATGAAGAATAGAGGGGTATATCTGTTGGAAATGAAAAGAGCAGCTTGCCAATGGGCAAACTGCTCTTTTTCAATAGGTTAAAAGAGATCATTTTCAGTTACTTGAATAAAATTGCCAGATGGGATATGAAGTGATAAAATATAAATAACTTGATTTGAAAAAGGTAACCTAAATCAAAAAAGGAGGGGATTATTATCAACAATAAAAATATAAAAATAGGAGTTTCCAATAAGGAGGGTCAACTAGGTTTCGTGTTTTCTAAAGGAGGGTTGCGTGAGGGCTCTGGTAGGAAGAGCATAGGGACAACCAAGAAAATATCGTTAACCTTAACCGATGATCTATGGGAGAGACTTGAGAAGGACTGTGTTGATAACAATCAATCCCGTTCAGAAGTGATCCGTAAAATGGTTGAATCCTTCTATGCTAACTAATTTCATGAGGAAGATAGGTGGAACCTTTGTTCATCGATATCCAAAAGGATTCTCTCATCAGCGCTCTGCAGCTTGTATTAAGAGCTGTACCCTCAAACAACCTATTACCTATCTTAGCAGGCGTACATATTGAGGTACGAGCATCCGAAATCATCTTTACTGCAAGTAATACGAGAATGACAATACAGTACAGGTTAATACTGGATGCTCCTTCTTTGTTAATACATAGAACAGGTGAGATTGTTGTACCTGCACGTCACTTCTTCGAAGTTGTTCGTAAACTTGGCGAGGGAATGATAACATTAGAGATGAAAGAAGGTTTAGACCTCACCATTGTTTCAAGCGAATCACATATTCGGTTACGGGGTATGGACCCCCAAGAATTCCCTTCCATTCATTCTAAAGATGATCATTATCGTGCAAAACTTAGAATAAATAATGCCTTATTGAAATCAACCATTAAGCAGGTGGCCATTGCAGCTTCGTCGTCCGAAGCACGTCCGGTATTAACGGGAGTATTGTTCAATTACAATCGAGATGGGTTGAACTTAATGGCTACGGATGGAATTCGTCTGGCTACCCGAACGATCATTATTGAAAGTGATCAGGACATTGGCGCAACATTTGTGATTCCTGCTCAAAATCTAGTTGAAATAACAAAACTGCTGAAAAATGATACGGATACTACTGAAATTGTTACGTATGCGAATCGAGTAAGATTTACTTCAAATGATGTACAGATAGAATCTGTTTTAATTGAAGGGGAATTTCCATCATTATCGAACGTCATTCCTACATCTTATATATCAGAAGTATTGCTTGAAGCAAATCGATTATTAAATGCAGTGGAATGTGTCTCGGTTTTAGCAAGTGAACGTGTCATTAAGATAGCAGCAACGAAACATAGCTTACTATTGTCCTCCCAGACAGCCGATATCGGTGATGTTCAACATAAAGTACCTTTTGCCCAAATGAAAGGAGATGATTTTAACTTTTCGCTTAATGTTAAGCTTCTGGTTGAGATCCTTCGATCTATAGGAGGTGGGAATATTAGATTAAGATTTTCCGGGAAATTAAGTCCTATTATGCTAATTCCTGAACATACTGATCCATCTACCATCTTTATAATTACACCCGTAAGAACCCAATAAATGTATAATAATATATAATGTAACCGAGGGAGATGCAGCTATGTCACAATCACTTATATTTGATATGGATGGAACGTTGTTTCAAACAGATAAAATTTTAGAATTATCACTTGAAGATACGTTTAATCATTTAAGAGCACGACATGAATGGTATACTTCTACACCCATTGATCAATATCGAGAAATTATGGGGGTGCCGCTGCCTAAGGTATGGGAAACGTTATTACCCCAGCATTCTGCAGAGGTGAGGGAATTAACGGATGCGTATTTCCTAGAAAGATTAATACATAATATAAGAAATGGTAAAGGGGCTCTATACCCTAACGTAAAAGAAATATTCGCCTACTTTAAAAAGAGAGATTTCTCCATTTACATAGCAAGTAATGGTTTGACTGAATATCTAAGAGCCATTGTTGCGTATTATCGCTTGGATCATTGGGTTACGGAGACGTTTAGCATTCAGCAAATTCAATCGTTGAGTAAATCAGATCTTGTCCAGCAGATTATCGTAAAATATGGAATTTCGAATGGAGCCGTAATAGGGGACCGCCTATCGGATATTCTTGCTGCTAAAGACAACGGTTTGGTAGCGATCGGATGTAATTTTGATTTTGCCAAAAGTGACGAGCTTTCACAGGCTGATATCGTTATCGATGATTTAAACGAGTTAAAAGAGTACTTTTCTCACTGATGGTGTTGTAAACTCCCTATCGAAACGTATGCATTCTGCCGATAATGAAGGTGCATATATTTTTACTTCAGGAGGAATCATCGATGAAAAAAACGGTCATCTTGTTAACAAGTCTAGCGCTAATGTTAGGCACCGCTGGAGGCACAGCCTCAGCCAAACCAGGAAACACTCCACCCGGAAAACCAAGTAAAGAAGTATCATCAAAAGCACCTAAGGACAAGGAACGGCAAGTGGAGGAGAAACAGACCGAAGAAATTGATCCTTCTGAAACGGCCCGCACGGAAGAAGATGAAGTGAAGGAGCCTTCAGGATCAGAGGCAGAGAATACAGAGAGTCCTACAACCGATTCATCTGAACCCGGTAAAAAAGGACCAAAAGGATACAAAGGGTTGTTAAAAGCCATTCAAAATGTAAAAGACAAGCCGGCGGGTACCGTTTTGGCCGATATTTTGCTCACAAAATATGCAGCTGAATTGACGGACGAACAGAAAAAAGAACTGGAAGCTATCATGGAAGAGGATAAGGCATTGGAAGCCGCAGCAGAGATGCTTGAGAATAATGGTAGTGTAACGGATGCTGTGTATTTGCAGGAAGAAGCCATAAAGGCTAATTTCAAAAACCTGGATCTGTACAAAACATTGGGGAAACTGAATGAAAAGGCAGGTAAAAAGAATGGAGTGAAGCTGTATGTGAATGGTGAAGGGACAGATGCCGAACCGTTCATCAAAAAAGGTAACACATTCGTTCCTTTTCGCGCCATTGCCGAGACTTTGAACGCCGAAGTCACCTGGAACCCTGAAGAGCGCTCCATAACTGTCACCAAGGATGGAGTAAGCATCAAACTTGTGGTTGACAGTAAGACCGCAACTGTCAATGGTCAAAACGTATCATTGGATGCGCCAGCCACCATCACCAAAGGGAGTACTTATGTGCCTGTTCGTTTTGTGAGTGAGGCATTGAGAGCAACTGTCCTATGGGAAGAGCAAAGCAGAACCGTTGTAGTCTATGAAGAATAAATAGGGTAGGGAAAGAACGATTAGCATACAATCGGAGCACATCTAGGATAAGAAGCCGCCATGAGGCGGCTTTTTTGCGTTTTTTCTGCACACTACATCAATGTAACCTAATCATTCAAACTTGGATGGAGGCACGTTATAGTATTTTTTGAAAGCTTTCGAGAAGGTAAATGGATCCGGATAGCCCAGGAAGCCGGCGATTTGTTGGATCGTATACTTTTTCTCGTAGAGATAATCCCTCGCCCGATTCATTCTGATCTGGGAAATGTACTGACCCGGGGTGATCCCGACGGTTTTCTTGAAATAGGAAATAAAATACTT
This sequence comes from Paenibacillus sp. FW104-T2, assembly GCF_058789975.1. NCBI lineage: Bacteria > Bacillati > Bacillota > Bacilli > Caryophanales > Paenibacillaceae > Paenibacillus > Paenibacillus sp. FW104-T2. Next base: position 165,380 of record NZ_JBYTCE010000009.1, read on the forward strand.
CTCGGAGATCCCTGTCATCGCTGCGAGATCGTTCATTCGTATGGGACGATGCAGGTTCGCATCGACATATTGAAATACGTCTTGTAATACGTCCAGGCTACCTTCAGATTTTCTGGGTTTCTTGCCGTTCAGGAATTGACCCACATAGGCGCCCTGACCGTAAAGCTCGATAATCTTTGCGATAACGGCAAGAAGAGAGGCTTTTAAGTAGAGTTGGTTCCCTGACGTGCCGTTCTCCTGTTTCAATCGACGAAATGTCCTGGTGAACAGCATGGTTTCCTCTTGAATCAGGTTGCCCGGCACAATTCCCGGAAGTTGAAAACCGCCCAGAATTCGCTGCTGCTCGCCGATGCCAAAGTCGAAATGAATGTATATGAATCGGCAAACGTCCTCGGACGTCGAGGCGATATAGGGCATATCCGGATAAAAGAATATGGCATCTCCCGGGACTGCCGTATATTCGAACCCATCGATCATCATTTTAATGGAGCCCTCTTGAATGAACCAAAGATCGTAATCAGGATGCGATTTGTGTTCAGTCCAGTTTTGATTGTGAGTTTGTTCTAGATAGGAGTTCATCCGGAGATGAATATATTCCGAAAGTTCGTTAAGGATGCTCATATTCAATCTGTTTTCACTCATCCGCTTTCCTCATCCACCTTTACCACATGACATCTTTAAAAATTAATTCATTATATCAAAGGTTTTACACGTTGTTAAATATCGTACGATATGACATGTATTGAAAACTATTGCACATTCCGATTATTAGCCACTCTTCTATAATGAACTTATATCACATGAGGAGGGTTATTCATGAACACGACGAACATGCCGCAGCCTAAGGTTGTCGTTATCGGAGCAGGGAGTCTATTCTTTGGTCGTCAGTCCATATGGCAGATGGTTCATTCCCCTTACTTGAACCAAGGAACGCTTGCTCTGGTCGATACGGACGAAGAGCGGCTGGCAAAAATGGTGAAACTTGCGGAGATGGTTGCTCGGGAGAACAATGTATCCTTGAAGATTGAGGGCTCAACAGACCGAAGACAGGTGCTTCCGGGGGTCGACTTCGTTGTACTCAGCTTCGCAGAGCAATCGGTGAAATATCGGGGGATTGATTGCGAGGTATCGTTGAAATACGGCATCCGTATGTGCTCGGGGGATACGATCGGGCCAGGAGGAATTTTCCGTGCGATGCGGGAATTGCCGATCATTATGGAATGCGCCAAAGACATTGAGGAGCTCTGTCCCGATGCCTGGGTAATTAACTATATCAATCCGTCTACCGTCCACGGTATAGCGCTGCACCGTTATGCACCGAAGCTGAAATCATTTGCACTCTGTGACAGTCATCATATGCCGCATAAGAAGGCTTATTATGCTGTGCGAGCAGGGATCATCGGCGACAGAAAAGAGTTTACCGAGGAAATCGATCGGAAGTTTGATTTCCGCATTGCTGGGGTCAATCATTTTACGTGGCTTCTAAAAGCGGAGTTCGAAGGCAAGGACGTCATGCCGACGATTGCGGAGGCTATGCGTAAATCGGCCGGTGAGGAGAACAACGGTGGTGACCAAGGTGCCAAAGCTCTCCATAACGACGCCATTACGTATGAGTTGTACGATATTTTTGGATCTATCCCTACATGCACTGCACATACGAAGGAGTATGTCCGTTATTGGCAAGGTCATGGTAAATCGCCAGATCGTATCCCGCCACTATCGATCTGGGAGACAGAGGACCGTTATCAGCGTCACGACGAGATGTGGAACCAAGTCGACGGCTTCCTTTCAGGGAAAATACCCATTGCCGATTATATGAGTACCTTCGGCCCCGATCATGCAACAGACATTATTGAAAATATGGTGGGCAATCTGGGGAAACGCTTCTTCGTGAATACGCTCAACAATGGGGCAGTGACAAATATGAATGATGATTCGTTCCTGGAGCTGTTATGTGATGTAAGTATGGAGGGAGCGAAGCCGGTTCATGTTGGTGAGATGCCGAGAGGAATTCGGGGGATGCAGGAGCTTGTACTGGATACCCATGAGCTTACGGCAGAGGCCGTTGTGGAGCAGAGCTTTGAGAAGCTAAGAAGAGCGATGTTGACGGATCCGCTTGTCAGTTCCATCGGTGACGCGGACCAGATCATCAAAGAACTTCTGGAATTGGAACGTGAGATGATCCCAGGTGTCTGGTATTCGGATGGACTGATCAAAATTTGAATTCTCGGATGACTCATAGAAAAGGGTCTGGTTTTTAATCCTAAATTGTTTGCGAACTACCGAAGAAAGTCGCTCATGTGGCGGCTTTTTTGGTGTGGTCTGATTCCATAGGCATATGGATTTTTTTATTTATCAAGTAGGTAGTTACAAGGAACCGAGTTGTGACCTCAATTTGCCAGCAATTCGGTTTTTCTTTATTTTGGTGGGCCATCATCATTTGTTTGACTAAGTCAAATAAAATAGGGTAAGGTGTATATATTTGACTCAGTCAAGTAAATGAACCGAGTAAATTATGTTCTGTATGTCAGGAGGAAACCATGAAATCACTAACATCGATCATTCCAATTATTCGCGAATTTAACCGTTTTTACACCAAGATACTGGGGCTGCTGGACAAGCATCTGCTCGACAGTGAGTTTTCTCTCTCGGAGGTCCGGGTTCTTTACGAAATAGGCAATGCCCAACAATGTACCGCAAGTGTGCTCACGGAGCAACTGGGACTTGATCCAGGGTACCTGAGCCGTATGTTGAAGAGGTTTGAAAAGCTCGGACTAACCTACCGTGTTCAATCCAAGGAGGATGCAAGATCGTCCTTGCTGTATCTCTCGGAATTCGGAGAAGAAACCTTGGCTCGAATGAACGCCTTATCCGATGATCAAATTCGTAACATGATTATCAATTTGCCTGACAAGAGCCGGATAGGTATCGCCCGAAATATGACTGCCATTCAGAACGAATTATCTGGCCATCCCGCAAAACCCAGAATACAATTCCGGACCGAACTAAAACCAGGGGATGCCGGGGCATTGATTCATCTGCACGGTTGGGTATATGCCGAGGAATGCGGCTACAATCATATTTTCGAAGCATATGTCTGCAAGACGTTTTATGAGCTGCTGCAAACCTACAGCCCGGACAAAGATCGGTTCTGGCTGGCAGAAGCCGATAACGAAATTGTCGGCAGTATTGCGGTGATCGGTCATTCAGATAAAAGAGCTCAGATTCGCTGGTTTATCTTACATCCGGATTGCAGAGGCATGGGGATCGGAAAGAGGCTCATCCAGGACGCCATTGCTTACTGCAGAGAAAAAGGGTACCGGAGTGTCTTTCTGGAAACGACGGAGGACCAGGAAACGGCCATAGCCATGTATACCAAGCAAGGTTTCGTCAAAATAAAGGAACAAGAGAACGATGCCTGGGGAGTTCACCACATTGAACAAACCTATGAACTTGAGCTTTAATGAAAATAGCCGCTGAATTAAGCGGCTTTTCTTGATTGAAGGAAACACGAACGAGTTTGTATGAGTCAGGGGGATATTAACTTAGTTGATCATGTGTGGATATTTTTCAGGTGTCGTTGTTTTTCTTGCGGCATGTATACACGAAGACGGGTGGGAAATTGTAGGGGACAAACTGGATGTTCTCCATAATCACCTCTTCAGCCAGAGTTTGCTTCATATGAAGTGAGTACTGATATAAGACCAACCTGCCGCCTGGCCGGAGAGCTTGTGTCATTTGAGCAAGAATGTGTTCTCTCATTGTCTTGGAAAAATTAAAAAAAGGTAATCCGCTAATAATGCAATCCAACTGTAGAACTTGCTCCTGATTCATTTTCTTTACTAAAGAGGAGGCATTGGAAGCGAGCTTGAAATGAGGATATTCTTTTTTTAGAGCTTTCCTCATTCTTCGGTCTCTTTCAAATAAAAGTACTGCTGCAGAGCTCGGTAAATGGGCTTCCATGATGCGTGTTATAGCACCCGTTCCTGCCCCAAGCTCTGCTATGGCTTGAACATCATTCCAATACACGGACTGAATAATTTTACGTGCCCGAAATGCAGAACTGGGGAAGATGCTTCCTACTCTTTTCGGATTCTTAAGGAAAGCTAGCAGAAAAAGAAGAAAGTTGGGTATTTTCAATCATTCATCCTCCATTGTTGTAAAATCTATCGGATGCCGGAAGGCAACCTTAGCCGAAACCTAAATACATTATCCTCATGCTGAAGGGTTAGGGTGCCATGATGCAGCTCTGCAATATTTCTCGCAATCGAAAGGCCGAGCCCGGATCCCGATTGAATGCCTTCGCTGCTTCTTGAATAATCCACCTTATAAAACCGGTCAAACAGCTTGTCCATCTGTTCTGCCGTTAGGGGAGTTCCTTTATTTTCAACTTCAATGATTACATGTTCAGGCTGCATGGTCATCCGGATATGAATCATACCCGGTTTGAAGGAATACTTCAGGGCATTCATCAACAGATTATCGATGGCACGAGCCATTTTATCACTGTCGATATAGGTCATCATTGGTGAATCACCGATATCTTTCTCGATGTGGATGCCATTTTCCATGGCGAGAGGTTCAAATTCGAATAACATCTGGTCTAAAAGTTGAAATAGATCAATTTTTCTCAGATCCAATTGGGTATCGACGGAGGTAAGGCGAGTATACTCAAATAGATCATCCAGCAATTTTTTCAAGTGCGTCGCTTTGTTATAGGTGTTCTCTACGAATCGTGTATATTCCGCCTCGTCTTGAAAGGAATTGGTTCGAAGAAGTTCAATATAGCCAATAATACTCGTAAGAGGCGTACGCAGGTCATGCGAGATGCCTGTGATTAAGTCCATTTTGGATTTTTCCAATTCACGTTCCTTCATAATCTGTTGCTGCAGCTGCTCCGTCATGAGATTAATGTTGGTAGCGACCCGTCCCAATTCGTCTTGACGATTAACGGCTACCCGATAATCCAGATGCCCCTCCGATATGAATTGAAGACCTTGTTCCAAGGAGACCAGATCTCTGCCAATTTTTCGCGTGGCAATCAAAAAAGTGAATGTAAAGATCAATATAAAAATAGGCGTAATGAAATAAGGGAAAAAGGTAAGAAGCCAGTGCCATTCTAATCCATCACTGATTTTGGAAACCGTCATAATAAGAACATTATTCACGCACACCGAACCAACTATTGAAATAACAAAACTGATCACCAATCGATTGAGGATGTGAAGCTGTATCTTTTTTGTTTGCTTGGATTGCGGTTTAGTCAACTTTGTAACCTACTCCCCATACCGTTTTAATATATTGAGGCTCTCTTGGGTTCGCTTCCAGCTTCTCGCGCAGATTACGAATGTGGACCATAACAGTATTATCCGAATACCCGTAAGGTTCTTTCCACACGGTTTCGTATATCTTCTCGGAGCTGAATACCTGTCCGGGGTGGCTGGCAAGCAGCTCAAGGATCGAAAACTCCAGCGGCGTTAGCGAAATTTCGTTTTCTTTTAACTTCACGGAATGTTTACTTTTATCGATGACAAGATCTTTGATAAGGATCAGAGAATTGTATTCTGCTTTTCCAATCAGGGTTTGACGCCGCAGCTGGGCCCTGACACGAGCGAGCAATTCCAATGGATTAAACGGTTTAACCATATAGTCGTCAGCTCCGGTAGTCAGGCCAGTGATTTTATCAATATCTTCTTCTTTGGCCGACAGCATGATGATCGGAGTGTTGGATACTTCGCGAATTTTAAGACAGGCTTGAATTCCGTCCAAGACGGGCATCATCACATCCAGAATGACGAGTTGAACCGATGTTGTTTTTATAATTTGAAGTGCTTCCAGACCATCGGCTGCTTCAATGACGTGATATCCTTCGTTACGTAAATAGACATGAATGACATCGCGGATATCGGGTTCATCATCGACAACAAGTACGGTGTTCATAAATCTAGCTCCTTTATAAGTCCAGTCTATAAATCAATATAATGAATTTGTGACATCTATTAGTGTAATCCATCGTCCAGAATGTTTAAATTGTTTCCTTTTTGCGACAGACATAAACAAACGCAGGAGGGATATTCAATGGCACGATATCGATGTTCTCGATAACAAAATGTTTGGAAAGTGTCTTTTTCATCTGAAGCGAATATTGAAAGGCGATGAATAAACCTCCAGGTTTGAGAGCCTGATCGATTTGGTCTACCAACGTGTTTCGGAGCTCAGGCTCAAAGTTGAAAAACGGCAATCCGCTAAAGATACAATCTAATTGCTGAACGCCTTCTTGCTTCATCGAAGCTACTAATTGAGCAGCATTCGGATAGAAGGAGAATGTGGGAAATGCCTTTTGTAAATTGGTCCTCATAATCTGATTCGACTCAAACACGAATACGTTGGTAGAATCCTGCACCTGTTTTTCAATATAACGGGTGATGGCCCCTGTGCCTGCACCTAGCTCTGCGATGGCCTGGAATTCATCCCATGGTGCATGTCTGACCATTTTGCTAGCCAGGAAGCGAGAACTTGGTATGATGCTGCCTACATGTTTGGGATTCTTTACAAAGCTTTTCAAAAACAAAATCGTTTCATCGGAATTCATGAGTTAAGTTCCTCCAAGGGTTTCGTATCGATTTTTGCAAATGCAAGACGGACTCAAAAGCGTAATAACTGAAGCACAGACAGAAGGGGATCTCCAAAGTAAATGCCTGCAGCAAAATACGTTAAGGTCCAGAGTAAAGCACTGGAATAGGTTATCATTGCAAATCTTCTGAAATGTACCCCGCTCAGCCCGATCACCAGAGGAAGAACATATCGTACGACTGGAATAAACAAACCGATTGACATCGCCCAATGGCCCCGTTGGTTCAGCATTCGTTCGGCTTTGATAAAATGTTTATTATGTTGAAATCGGTATAGGTTCTTGGCGCCGTACAATTTACCTGCAACATAGGCAGCAGTGATCGCTGTTAAAAGTCCGGATAGAATACAGAAGTAAGTGATCCCGGCATTGATTGCACCGGTGTGGCTCAGGATGGCCCCGCTGATAATCGTGATCTCATTCGGAATGGGAATTCCGAACGGACCCAGGGAGAAGGCAAAATAAAAAATCAGATATCCATACTGATGAAGCAGCTCTAAGATTGTATTACTGACCATGGTTTTACCTCCTCGCTTGTCGATAGCAAAATCATAATGAAATAAACTAAGGAATTAATGAGTATATTTCTAAAGAAAATCTAAAGATTGTTTAAGTAAGTTAACAACTTATCTCCATTCAACCTAAAAAAGCCTTGCCAAAAAGTTGGCTAGGCTTGATTTGTTTTAATAGAAACGATGGTCATTGAGCAATTCTCGCAATTGGTATACTGCTGCATACATTTTGCGTACAACCTGCATGTATTCTTCCTTGTCCTCTTGGGATATCGATTGGATTAGCTCAATGTTCCTGATCAATTCTTCCAAAGCAATAACCACATCATTCGTTAAACCTCCAAGCCATCTCCAATTGGCGCTTTCGTCCTTACACGTCTGTGTCACCAGTTCCTGGAATTGATCCAATTCTTCTGAAATAAGGTGTACATCACTTTCCGAAGCCGCGATATCCCTAACCATGCACCAAATCACCAAACCGTATAAAAAAACGAAAAAACATGTGAATATTATTGGAAATAGGTAGGCGAGAAATAGCTGAAATTGTTGCAAAAGCCAATAATCATTCAATGTCTACATCACTCCGAAAAAAAGTTGAATGGTATGTCTAATTGGTAAATAGGTCACAGCAATAATAGAGAAAAACTCTGAATATTTGGGCAGGATTTTTCTAAAGAATTTCTGAGTATGACGGGATATAGCCAATATTGGGACAGATTGTTTTCGTCGAAAATCCCATGCAGAATATTGTTCTTTATTTTCCATTTTTGTGTTATTCTGTTGATGATAGGCGACCATTTCATTGGTGTGATCGATATAGAAGGGAGGGACATCTGCTCGATTCCTTCAATTGGTATAAAGAGAGTAACGGCACTGCTTGTAAAAAATGACAATAAGCGGAGGTTTGGTTATGCTCAAAAAAATGAAGAAATTTGGCTTTTGCAGTTTGGCACTTGTATTGTTTGCGGCTGCGGCATTGACCGGGTGGAGTACGAAAGCATCGGCAGCGGATTTCAGATCATTGAACGCTTCACAGATCGTATCGGAGATGGGTGCAGGATGGAATCTGGGGAACCAGCTTGAAGCAACGGTGAATGGCGTCCCTAGTGAAACGGCTTGGGGCAATCCTGTCGTTACTCCAGAGTTGATTAAAAAGGTAAAGGCAGCAGGCTTCAAGACCATTCGCATTCCTGTATCCTATTTCAATCATATTGGAAGCGCTCCCAATTATACGATTAACGCTGCGTGGTTGAATCGAGTCCAAACCGTCGTTGATTATGCATATAATGAAGGTTTATATGTCGTTATTAACATTCATGGAGATGGGTATAATTCCATCCCGGGCGGATGGCTTCTTGTGAATGGCAGCAATCAGGCTGCAATTAAAGAAAAATACCAAAAGGTGTGGCAGCAGATTGCTACCAAGTTCAGCAATTATAACGAGCGTCTTATTTTTGAATCGATGAATGAAGTGTTCGACGGAAATTACGGCAATCCGAATGCGGCATACTATGCTAACTTGAACGCCTATAATCAAATTTTTGTGGACACGGTCAGGCAGACTGGGGGCAACAACAACGCCAGATGGCTACTGATTCCAGGCTGGAACACGAATATTGACTATACGGTGGGTAATTATGGCTTTGCTCTTCCTACAGATCATTTCAGATCCTCGGCAATCCCGAGTTCTCAGAAGAGAATTATGATCTCTGCACATTACTACTCTCCGTGGGATTTTGCTGGTGAGGAGAATGGAAATATCACGCAGTGGGGCGCAGCGGCAACAAATCCTTCGAAGAAATCAACCTGGGGTCAGGAAGACTATCTGAATGCACAGTTCAAATCGATGTACGATAAGTTTGTAATGCAGGGCTATCCGGTTGTCATTGGAGAATTCGGATCCATCGACAAAACGACGTATGACTCCACCAATAACGTTTATCGTCAAGCTTATGCCAAGGCGGTAACGGCAACTGCCAAGAAGTACGGGGCCGTGCCGGTGTATTGGGACAATGGCCATAACGGTCAGCATGGTTTCGCTTTGTTTAACCGCTCAAACAATACGGTTACCCAGCAAGGGATTATTAATGCCATTATGCAGGGTATGCAGTAATCCAATCATGCGTTTAATCGTATAAAAGGCATGTCCTCTCATAAGAAAGGACATGCCTTTTTTTATGCATTACTCGTTTGGTATCATTCAAACACAAATATCATATTGCCAAATGAATTTTACATAAGCCACATACAGAATTCATTAAACGCCACAATACCTTTTATATACTTAATTTGCTTATATAGCGAACTAAAAGGACTAGGTGGTAGACAGAATGTTAAAAAAACGCGATTTGCATGAATGCCACGCACTGTACTGCTTATTGAACGACCCCTCAGTGTCACCTTATGTTCGTTACCAATGTCATTCACCTGAGGAATATGTATTCCTGACCAAACAGTTGATAGACGAGGAAGAACAGAAAACCACGATTTCCCGTACAATTCTAAACGAAGCGGGCCTGCCCATTGGAACCATTGATTTGTATCATATCGTAAACCATACAGGGTTTCTGGCCACATGGATTGGAGCACCTTACTTCGGTAACGGATACAGTCAACGGGCGAAATCCATCTTTTTGAGTGAACTATTTCTCGAACATGCCATAGAAACGGTATTTTTGAAGATTCGCAAACAAAATATTCGGTCGAGCAAAGCTGCACAAAAACTGCCCTATGTAAAACTGGCCAATGTTTCGCATTCTGAATTATACGGATCCATCAATACCAGGGAGCAGATTTATGACCTCTATCGCGTGGAACGGATCGACTTTATCGAATACAGTATGATCCTGAACCAGGGAGTGGCTACATAACTGCACAATTCTATAAGGTCAAAGATAGGTAGTATTATCATCTTAACAACTCATACCAATCAAGAGTCGCTGAATCAGCGGCTTTTTTTGTTGCTCTTTAGGCCAGGAGATAAAGGGTTATGTGATAATTTATAACACATTGATTGAATGGTTGTGAAAAATAACAAAAAATAATGAAGCTTTTTTATGGAAAACTACAAAGACATTCAGAAATGTTCGTAATATAATATGACACAAGAAGAATAAATGAAGGAATAAGTAAGGTTATATAACATCTAAATAAACACAGGGATCTCAGTTTCTGTTCTGAAAGGAGAATATCTATGCAAATTACAGCAGCACCTTACAGTTGGCCTTACGACGGGAGCATTGATCCCCGTAAAACCGCATTAATCATTATTGATATGCAAATCGATTTTTGCGGCAAAGGCGGGTATGTGGAACAGATGGGGTATGACTTGTCTCTGACGGCCAAACCCATTGAGCCTATTCGAAAGCTCTTGCATCGGGTCAGGGAGATAGAAGATTTTCACGTCATTCACACGAGAGAGGGACATAAACCGGACCTATCCGATCTGCCTGCAAACAAACGTTGGCGCAGCAAACAGATCGGGGCCGAGATCGGTTCTTCCGGACCGGCAGGGCGCATTTTGGTTCGAGGTGAACCGGGCTGGCAGATTATAGAGGAGCTCGCTCCCATCGAAGGTGAATCGATCATTGATAAGCCGGGTAAAGGCAGTTTTTATGCTACAGACCTGGATCTAATCCTCAAGAATAAAGGCATCACTCATCTGATCTTAACGGGAATTACAACGGATGTTTGTGTGCACACAACCATGCGTGAAGCCAACGACAGAGGATATGAATGTCTGATTCTGGAAGACTGCACGGGAGCAACCGCCCCTGATAATCATCGCGCAGCGCTCCAGATGGTCAAAATGCAGGGAGGCGTGTTCGGCAGCGTCAGTAACTCCAGCGAGGTTTTAAAGGCGCTAGCTGCCTTTTAAGTAACACTGCCATAGCAATAGAAAAACAACAGCATGGGAGGAAATCATATGTGGAGATGGTCCAGAAAGTCACTGCTTATCGTAATGTCGGTTTGTTTGCTCGCACTAACAGCTTGCGGGTCGAACGATGTGCCTAGCTCTGCTTCAGGAGATGGAGAATCCGGTGAACTGAAAAAAGTGGTTCTGCGTCTAAAATGGGTTCACCAAGCACAGTTTGCCGGCTTCTATACCGCCGTAGAGAAGGGGTTTTACAAAGAAGCGGGTTTGGATGTTGAGATCAGACCAGGCGGCGCGGATTTTCCTTCTGTACAGATGATTGCATCAGGTGCGGAGCAATTTGGCGTGACGGGCGCAGATCAAATCCTGATGGCCAGGGAGAAAGGGGTTCCCGTGAAGGCGCTGTCCGCCATTTACAGAAAAACGCCATTTGTGCTATTTAGCCTCAAGGATTCAGGGATCACGAAAATGGAGGATCTGGTCGGCCAGAAGATCGGTGTGAAGCTTGGAGGAAATGAAGAGTTGACTTACCGAGCGATGGTGAAGAATGCGGGCATAGACGGAACCAAGGTGGAGGAAATGCCAGCAAAATATGATCTCAGCCCATTACTCAGCGGACAGGTAAAAGCATGGCCGGGTTATGTCATTAATGAGGTCCTCGCCGTACAGGAGCAGGGGAATGAAGTCAATATTATTGAGCCGAGCGATTATGATATTAACTTTTATGCGGATACGTTGTTTACGACAGAGGACATCATCGAGCGTGATCCCGAAATGGTGAAAAGCTTTGTACAGGCTTCCATGAAGGGCTGGAGCTACGCTATTGAGAACCCGGAAGAGGCTGCCGAATTTGGCTTGAAATACGGGGATAAATTGACCATTGATCATGAAGTTAGCATGATGAACGCAAGCATTCCTTTGCTGGAGCCGGAGAATCTTCCCCTCGGCAAGATGGAATCAGAGGCATGGGACGTACTGCAACAGAACTTGATCGATCTGGAATTCTTGAAGGAAGAGCAAAAGCTTGAAGACGTCTTTTCAAACGAATTTATCGAATAGGGTGTGATTTTATGCTAACAACGGCCAGTGGTCTGGAGAAAGAAGCTTCGGGGCTGCATGAACAACAGACAACCAATTCTTCCAAAAGCGACATCGCGGTTACGTTGAAAAATTGCTCCTTATCCTTTGGTGACGTCAACGTATTGAATAATGTGTCGATTGATATTTATAAAAATGAGTTTGTTTCCATTCTCGGCCCAAGCGGCTGCGGGAAGTCTACGCTGCTCCGGTTAATGCTCGATCTGCTTCAACCCAATGCAGGAGGAGAGATCGTCTATCCATCGAAGGATCTCTCGCTCGGCATGGTGTTTCAGAAGCCTGTATTGATGCCCTGGCTAACCGCAATCCAAAATATATCCCTGCCTCTCACCATCGGAGAGAAGAAGTTCACCAAAAAAGAGATCAAGGAAAAAGCGGAATCCTCGCTGCGGCTGGTTGGACTTCAGGATTTCATGAATCATTTTCCGCATCAGCTGAGCGGCGGCATGCAGCAGCGGATTGCGATTGCAAGGGCACTTGCTGCAGATCCGACAGTATTGCTTATGGATGAGCCCTTTGGGGCGCTCGATGAATTTACGAGAGAAAAGCTGAATTTCGAGCTGCTGCGTCTATGGGAGAGTCCCGAAACGAGCCTAAGTACAGTTGTTATGGTTACCCACTCGATTCAGGAATCCGTGCTGCTATCCAACCGCGTGATCATGATGTCACCAAGGCCTGCCGGCGTGGAGGATATTATTTCGGTTCCCCTGCCTTCACCAAGGGAGATTGGAATGGATGAACTTCCGGCCTTCCACCAGACTGTCAATGAGTTAAGAAAGCGGGTCAAACACCTATGAAAACCAAGATCAAAGATGCCATGTATCCTGTCGTATTCGCCGTTGCCTTTCTTATATTATGGGAACTCATTGTACGCCTTTTCGACATTCCCCTTTATTTGCTTCCATCTCCCACAGGCATCTTATCGGTAATGGACAGCTCCTTATGGTCACATATGCTGGTCACGCTGCTGGAAGCTTTGGCAGGCTTCGTGCTTGCCAATGTCCTGGGATTGATTACCGCAGTGATCTTCGTGCATTCCAAACCCATTGAAAAGGGAGTATTCCCGCTGGCGATTGCACTCAAAACGACCCCGCTTGTCGCTCTGGCCCCGCTTCTGGTCGTATGGATGGGGACGGGATATTCCTCCAAGGTCGTAGCCTCCATGCTAATCTGTTTCTTCCCTATTTTGGTCAACAGCGTAAAGGGTCTGAAAGCCATTGAGCACGAAGCATGGGAGCTGTTCTCCACATATAAAGGCACCAAGTCGGAAATTTTCTGGAAATTACGGCTGCCTGCAAGTTTACCCTATGTGTTTTCAGCGTTGAAAATTTCGACCTCGCTGGCTATCGTGGGTGCCATTGTCGGTGAATTTGTCGGCGCTAACAAAGGGCTCGGCTATGTCGTCTTGGTATCTTCATACCATATGGATACACCTGTGATGTTCTCCGCAATTATTGCATCCGCACTATGCGGACTGGTTCTCTTTTGGGCCATCAGCTTACTTGAGAGAAGAATTATATTCTGGCAAAGGACGGATGACCTATGATGAGATGCACGGTGAACCGTATTCCAAGCCGTTCGCCTAACGATACGGCTGCGATGGAGAAAGCGATCCAAGAGGGAATCATTGATCCTCAAGATGTGGTTGCAGTATTAGGCAAAACAGAGGGCAATGGCTGCGTGAACGATTTTACGCGCGGTTATGCTGTGCTGGCGTTAAAGCAATTTTTTGCCGAATATCGGAAAGAATCAACTTCTTCCATATCCTATGTCATGTCTGGAGGAACCGAGGGCATATTGAGCCCTCACTTTACAGTGATTAGCCGTAAAGGTGCTTATATTCAAGATGGTCAGAAACAAGATCAGAAATCGCTGGCCATTGGCGTCGCGAAAACACGTGATTTCCTTCCAGAGGAAATAGGAAGGCTGGCTCAAGTGGACGAGGTGGAAGCTGCCGTTCAGCGGGCCATAGCGGAAGCCGGCATTGAATCTTCGGCAGATGTACATTTTGTGCAAATTAAGTGTCCGCTGCTAACGTCGGAAGGAGTGCATGATGCATTGAGCAGATCTCAAACCACTGTGACAGAAGATACCTACAAATCCATGGGATATTCACGAGGAGCCTCTGCACTAGGTGCGGCAGTTGCTCTTGGCGAGGTGGAACGGGCTGGACTTCAAGATACGGACATCTGCGATTCATGGCATCTGTTCAGCAGTGTAGCCTCCACGTCGGCAGGCAGCGAGCTGGCGTATTGTGAGGTGATCGTCTTCGGCAATTCTGACTTTGCGGAAGGTCCGTATTTTATCGACCATGCTGTAATGAACGATTCTATTGACGCTCCTGCACTCAAGCGCCTGCTGGATGTTCATGCAGATGCTGAAATGGTGCAGGTGATGGCTAAGGCAGAGGCTGATCCCACCGGATTCATCCGGGGTCACCGGCACACGATGCTTGATGATTCGGATATCAACCATACGAGACATGCGCGAGCTGTCGTCGGAGGTGTGCTTGCTTCGGTGTGTGGTGATCCAATGATCTATGTGTCGGGTGGAGCCGAACATCAGGGGCCGGCTGGCGGCGGGCCGGTGGCGGTCGTTTTTAAACGTAGGAAATAGACGGGATACATCCATAAAAAACAAATGGAGGAATGACACGATGATTACAGCCAAGAAAACTGAGGTTATCACTGGAGAAGACATGCAATGGGGATTAATGCCGAATCATATTCACCTGTATCACCGCGAGATTGTGTCTGCGGAACAGGCAGATCAGATGGGGTTTCGTGCCAGCTCTGTTTTGTGGGAAAAGATTGGAGTCGGCGGTCAGGTACTGCCTCACTATCATGATGTAGCCGAAATCATTCACATCACGGTAGGTAAAGTGAAACTGCTGTGCAATGGAGAATGGAAGAGCTACCAGGCAGGAGATACATTCCATGTCCCGGCAGGCGTTATTCATTCGGTAGCCAATGACGATGTACAGCCGACAGAGCAGATCAGTATTTTTTTGCCGGTTGAAGAAGATACTCCGGTTAACTCCTTTTTTAATACGACATTAGTGGAAGATGTCTTTACCACCAAATTGAAATAGTCAGGCGGGATGGGAGATGGCAGATCACAAGAAGGCAGGATTCACGTGCAGTGATGTTTTGTTGATCCCCGACTTTAAGGAAGCTGTCGTCTTGGCTGGAGCGAGTGGCATGCAGCGAATGATTAATCGTGTCAACGTGATGGAAGTGCCCGATGTGATCGATTGGGTACGCCCGGGGGAGTTTCTGATTACCAGTGGATTTCCATTTCGTGATCAGCCGGAGGCTATTGCGGATATCATACCGCAGCTGGTGGAGAAAGGTGTATCGGCGCTGGGGATCAAAACCAAACGATTCATCGATCATATTCCTGCCCGTGCACTCGAGCTGGCTGACCAATTGGGCTTTCCGATCTTCGAGCTTCCGGCCGCGACCGTATTTTCGGATGTTGTCCGGGATATTATGGAGCGGGTCCTTGTGCAGGAGGCAAGAGAGCTTTCGCTGTTGCAAAGCCGTTTTCAAAAGCTTTCTCAACAGCTCCTGTACGGGAAAGGTTTAGAGGAATTTTTGCAAACGCTGGATGGCATATTGAACAATCCCATTGTATTGCTTGATGACTCGAATCATCTGTTCCTCTCTCCCCAGGCAGAGGAGATTGTGGAGGCAGATAATCCGATACTGTGGTCCGGTCTGCGGGAGGAGAGCAGCCTCGGTGTGAGTTTCATAACACTAGGCGAGCGCCGAATTCGTGTATATGTATCAGCCGTTAATGACAAGCAATACGACAAATGCTTGCTGGTTCTGCTGGAATGGAATCAGGAGCACTCGGTTGTCGATCGACTGACGATCGACCGCGTAGGTGTTTTGGTAGGACTCGAGATGATCAATACCAACGCCAGGCGGGAAGTAGAGCTGAAGTACGTCGATCAGTTTCTGCAGGACTGGGTTACGGGCCGAATTGTAACCATTGAGGATTTGAGGCTGCGAGCGGAAGCGTGCGGGCATGCACTTGATGATGATCAAACGCGGCATGTCGCGTTAGTGCGATTTCTGAACGTCAAACCTAGCATCAGGACCATGCAGCAGGCGATTAAAAGATTGAGAACCAAATCCAGATGTGTGGGGCTTCAGGCAACCATACTGGAGGGAGAGCTTGTCCTTCTTTTCGCAGAAGAAATGCATGGAATTCGGAATGTGGCGATGGAAGCCATTATCGCTGATATGAAAGTGATTTTCCCTGCTGAGAGCTATTCTCTCTGTATCGGCAATCGAACCGAAGCTGCGGAGAAGGTATACGAAAGCTATAACGATGCCAAAAAAATTCATCATATCAGCTCCATTTGCGATTACCGTGAACCTTATGTGGACTATATGAAGCTAGGCGTGTTTCAGCTTTTATACCATCTGCCTGATACGGAGGAGGTTCAGGAGTATCGTGATCGATTCATTCTGCCCTTGCTTGCGTACGATGCGAAACATAATTCCCAGCTGTTTGAAACGTTAAAGGTATACTTTAAGCATAATCGTAATGTGAAAAAGACGTCAGCGGAGCTTTTTACCCATTATAATACCGTTTCCTATCGTGTAGAGCGGGTGTGTGAATTGCTGGGGATCAGCATGGATAATGGCGATGATGTGCTGCAGCTGCATCTAGCGATGAAGCTGAATGAAATGAGACCAGCCTGATTGATATGTACGCGTCAAGGAGGGATGACGGATGAGTAAGCTGGATATGAAAATACCGCGTGAACTGACAATAAACTGGCTACAAGCGCAATATGGGAGCGGGAAGCTCAAGCCGGAGCAGGTCATTGAAGAGATCATCCGCCGTTCCCGTGAGGACGAAGGGATGAATATTTGGATCACTCCGCCTGTGCTGGAGAGAATCAAGCCGTATTTGGACCGTCTCCAAACAATGGATACTTCCTTACCACTGTGGGGTGTACCCTTCGCCATTAAGGACAACATCGATTTGGCTGAAACACCAACAACGGCTGGCTGTCCCGAATATGCATTTGTTCCAGACAGGCCTGCTACAGTTGTAGAACGATTGTTAAATGCCGGTGCGATTCCTGTAGGTAAAACCAATATGGATCAATTCGCAACCGGGCTTGTAGGCACTCGGAGTCCTTATGGTGAGACACATAACGCACTGAGCGCTGAATGGATAAGCGGCGGGTCCAGTTCGGGATCGGCTGTAGCGGTAGCGAGGGGACAGGCGGCATTCGCCCTGGGCACGGATACAGCGGGCTCCGGAAGGGTTCCTGCGGCGCTGAACCGTCTCATCGGCTATAAACCGAGTCTCGGAGCCTGGTCGACAAAAGGTGTTGTTCCCGCTTGTGCCAGTCTGGACTGTGTAACTGTATTTACCCATTCAATAGACGAAGCAAGGATTGTCGATATGCAAGTACGAGGCCTTGAATCATCAGACCCATGGTCCAAGGAAATGCCGCGATTGGTCGATAAGCTTCCCAAAAAGTTGTATCTGCCTGAAAAACCATTAACGTTTTTTGGTCCGTTGGCGGAGGAATACAGCAAGGCATGGGATTCAGCCGTCCAGAGGATCAAACGATTGGAGCTGCCAGTCGAGTATGTTGATTACGCTCTCTTCGAGGCGGCTGCCACACTTCTGTATGATGGACCTTGGGTAGCTGAGCGCTGGGCCAGTGTAGGTGAATTCATTGAATCAAGTCCAGGAGTCACTTTCCCGGTGACGGAACAAGTCTTGCGATCAGGCGGATCAGGCAAGCATGACGCAGCTTCCGTATTTACCGCGATGCATAAGCTTCAGGAGCTGCGAATGATAAGCAACAAGCTTCTCCAGGAAGCGGTTCTAATCATGCCGACCTGTGGAGGCACATGGACGAGAGGACAGGTTGAAGCCGATCCGATAGCTACGAATTCGGACATGGGGCGGTATACGAACCATTGTAATCTTCTAGATTTATGTGCGGTGGCTGTACCAGCGGGTGATGCCGCGTCTCAGATGCCTTTTGGAATTACGTTATTTTCGCTGTCTGGCAATGAGCACTTGATGGAAAACGCTGCGGCCGCGTTTCTTGAAGTAAATTTGCCGCCTCTGGAAGCAAAAAGGCAAGAAACGATCCTGGTTGCCGTCTGCGGCCTGCACATGAGAGGTTATCCACTGGAGAAGCAGATGCTGGAACACGGGGGTCAATTTGTTCGTGAGTCGCATACGGCGGAGAAGTATCAAATGGTGAAACTGCCTACAGTTCCGGCTAAGCCCGGGTTGCTGAAGAAAAAGGTAGGAGGCACTGCTATTGCGCTTGAATTGTGGGAGATGCCTATAGCATCTTTTGGCGCGTTCGCTGCATTAATTCCGGCCCCGCTTGGTATAGGCAAAATTGAATTGCAGGACGGGACAGAGGTGTCTGGTTTTATATGCGAGGGCTACACTGAAGAAGGGGCAGAGGATATATCCGCCTGCGGAGGATGGAGAAACTTAGATAGGTATGAAGAAAGCGGGTTCGCTTAAACGATCGTCCTTCGATCCCAAGAACCGAATATTGTGACAAGGGAAAACAACTATGAGAGCATAAAATTCTTTCTCTTTTTGCTGTCACATGAATAGTCCATGATGTTATATGCAAATTCATCGGTCCATAATCATCAGTCTGATGCATGTCCCGAGTTCAACAAAGGGCTGCTGACTTCCTAGTCAGTAGCCCTTTATATTTTAAGTAATGACCATATAGGAACCCGCTTCCTTACCGATTAGTGATGAGTGGCTCTAAGGGACCTGAACGGCTGTTCAGGTATCCCTTTTATTCAGTCCAGCTATACGCAGCGTTTGCTCCAGTCGATCCAGATCCACGGTGAAGTCCTCTAATCCCGGAAAAAGGTCCGGTGTCGTTCCGTCATCTTGCCCATACATCATATAATAATCAAGTTTGTTATGGTTGCTGATCATCCAGTAAGTAGGGACTACATGCCGGATATGAAAAATTTCTACGACAAGGGTGTCCTTCATGCAAAAAGCGAGATTGGCCAGCCCGGCTCCGTGCGGTGAAACGATCGCTTTTGACGAAGCAAAGAGCTGAATCTGCTGGGCAACACTCCAATCTTCCAGATAGATCGGAACAAACCCGTACGTCTCCAAAAGCCGGATGACTTCACCCTCGTTAGCTATCCGTCGTGCAGCGGCTTTGTTCCGGGAAATGAAAATGCGTTCCGGTGAATGCAGCGTTGTGTCTCGTTCAGGTAGCATAAACATGCGAAGGACAGATGTAGCCCAAGGCGGATAGTGCGAGTTCATCATTAAGGAAGGCACGACCAACCTGTCAGCCTGAAGTTCCCGATTGTCTCCAGTACGAATCACGGACGATTTCGATACGCCAAACATCAATAACGTTTCTTCTACAAATGATGCATAAGGATTCGGATTCATGATCAGCGATTGAAAAGGAACATTTAAAATTCGAAGCATACCCAGTCGCGGCAGCACATCATATAACCAATGAAAATAATTATGACTCCCGCAAAAAGTCAAAACGGCCGAAGTCCCATGGAGATACTGTTGCTCCTGTACCTTACTCCGATACAAAGCAGGGTGTTCTTCCAGTGTCAGCATTCTGTTAAGTCTTCCATCGTATTCGGGAGAAAGGTCGAAGATCAGTTTTTCATCTGATGTCAGGACAGAACCTGATGTTCCCCAAACACGACCATTCGATATGTATGCAACATACCCGCCTTCGGGATGAACTGTATAGGGCATCAGATAACGATGAATTTTCGTTTCAAGGGTTTTCGGTACCTCGTATTTAGCGGCTTCACCAAAATCAAAAGGGGAGACTTTTTCATCTCCGCCGGAGGAAACGGAAGCTCCCCATTCCCAAATGTCCCTGTAGAAACGGGACTTATTAGAATTTGTGCCTGTCGATTTGGCATTTTTACATATTTCATTCATTTTTCAGCCCTCCATAACCTTGTGTTGCTATGAAGCTAATTTATGCATGCAGGCCTCAAAGTGATTAGGGCTGATCATATCCTTTATTTCTTCTGTACAATTTACATGCAGATCTCTTCATTACGCTGTGAACATGTCGCAGTATCATTATTTACTATTAAATAGTAAAGCTTTGGATGCTAAATCAAGTATTGTATGTTGTATATGTGCTAAAAGCTCTGGATAATTAGAATGTTACACAGTTATTATTATAGTCACTTAGACCTGAGGATAGTGCCAGATGTGTTGAATCTCTCTCCATCAGGAGAGAAGATCGACGTATTTTTTAGGTTTAATGATGCTAAGCATATGATAGTATTGGTTGAAAGAAATGAAACATTATAAGTTCGCTATCAAACACGATACGTGCTTCATTTAATGGAGAGGGGGAAACATAAATGATGAATGTTTTGTTGGTGGATGATGAGCCGTGGGTGCTCGAAGGACTGAGAACCATGGTGAATTGGGACAAATACGGTTTTCGCATTTGTGGTGAGGCGGAGAATGGCAATGCCGCCTGGTCCATGATCGAAAGTCTTCAACCGGATCTGGTGTTTACAGATATTCATATGCCCTCTGTGAGTGGCCTGGAACTGATTGACCGTTCCAAGCATGAACTGGCCAAAGCACCCCGATTCGTTATATTAAGTGGATATGACAGCTTTGAGTATGTAAAAACAGCGTTGGAGCAGAGAGTAGAGGACTACTTGCTCAAGCCTATTGATGAAATCGAGATAGAAAACGTATTGGAACAGATGGGCCGTAAAATCCAGGAAGAACAGATTTCGGCAGAAGTACACCAGCGTGATCGTGCCCTGTATGTGAATTGTTTGTTTGATCGCCTGATTCAAGGGGAAGACAGCATGGAGCTGCAGGACGAAGTGAATACCATGCTGCAAATGGAAGGTCATGAGGATATGGCCTGTCTTCTAATTGCCACGGATATCAGTAAAGATGACGTGAAAGGGCGAATACACGCTTTTGGTGGTGTCCATTGGTCGGAACCTTTTGTGGATGCTGAAGGAAACCTAGGTGTGTTCGCTGCCGATATCGATAATTCTTTGAACCTGCTTGAGTCAATGGGCAGAAATATTGTGGAGACCTATGCTGGTCATTCCTCCATGATTGTGGCCGTTGGACATCATTCGGGCACACAAATCGGTATGCGGTCAGCCTACGAGAAAGCTTTATTCGCTCTAAAATGGAAGCGTTATCAGGGAGGGGGCGGATTTGTTCAACATCAGGATCTGCCGCAGAGTGACCCATTGGCCAGCGTAAATCAAAAAGCTTTAGCCAATCTGATGGAAGTCATTCTTTCTGGTGAACAGGATAGGTTGGAAGGGAAGATTCAAGCACTTCTTGCTGATCCTGACTTAGGATTGCCCTTCTCCAATATGGAATACGTCCGGGTTCAATTGCTTGCCCTTGAAATGAGTGTTCTCAAGGAGTTGAAAGAGCTGGATGGAGATATGGGCAGTTTTATGCTTCACGTTCAAAATAAGGCAGGCGGCATTACTAAAATCGACTCCTATCCAGCATTTCGGGATTATGCACGTGTGTTAAGTTTGAACGCTTTGGAGGCGCTGCAGGAGCGGAGAAAAGAGAAGGAATCCAGCACCATTTTTCGTGTGGTGCAATATGTCAATCAGGAATTCCGTAAGAAGCTGCAGCTTCAGGAGCTCGCACATCAATTTCACATGAACGCCAATTATTTGGGGCAGGCATTCAAGCAGCAGACGGGCAAAACGTTTCGGGAATATTTAAACGATAAACGGATTGAGGAAGCAAAAAGACTATTACGCCAAAGCTGCGCATGCGTTGCTGACATTGCGGTACAGTCTGGTTATCCGAATGCAGACTATTTTGTAAGTCAGTTCAAGCGAATGACCGGCATGGCGCCTTCGGCATATCGTAAGCAGCAATAGATCCCCCGAGAGATGAAGAAGTACGAATGAAGGATGGCGATAGCAAACATGTTCAGAACATTCCGTTTTCGCAGCATCGTGAACGATATACCCTTGAATTACAAATTTATCTTGATATATGTCATTGGTATTTTGCTTCCTATCTTTGTAAGCAATGTTTTGTTTATGGATCGTATGTCAGGGTTGATCAAGGAACGGGAAGAGCAGAATTTACAAATCTCACTGGAGCGTGCGAGAAAGGATATTCATACCATGATTGATGGTGGCGTCGCCGTCAGTCATGCCTTGATTACGGACAAGTTGTTGACCGAATCCATGGATCGGGTGTATGACAGTCAGCTGGATTTCTATAACACACTCGATGATCAGCTTCGTCACCGGGTGACTTCCTATATTCCTGTGAACAACCAAATTCAGCGAATAGGGGTTTACACCGAAAATCCGACCATTGTGCCTGGCGGGGATTACTATGTTCTGGACAACGACGTACGCTCCGGAACCTGGTTCGAGCAGTGGAAGGCCGCTGGGGAAACACTCAAAGTGCTTGCATACCGTGATCAGGCAACGAATGATCGTGCAGCAACCTCTTCGTATTTAAGCGTGATTGAAAAAATGGATTACTACAACGCCGACAACTCTTATCAGAAATTGGTACGCATCGATTTCTACGTTAGTCGCTTCTATGATGTGATTGCCAGAGAAAAGAGTTCTCTGGATCTGTATCTGGTGAATGCCCAGAATCAAATTATTGTATCTGCGGATGACAAGTATCAGGGCGAGATGGAGAGTAGCTATGCTTTGTTTGATATGAGCAAAGCGGCAGACAAAGACTTGCATATCGTTCCAATCGGCAGTGCTAGTTATGTGAAAGGCTGGAAGCTTATTGGTGTTCCTCAGGAAACACGTGTCAAACAAGCAATGTTATCCATGCAGCTTTATTTTGGAATGCTGGCCGGGATTATTACCCTGATCACTTCCATTTTCATTTATGTCATGCTCCGTTCCTACAATTATCGTGTCAAGCGGCTGTCGAGACATATGCAGAAGGTGGGTAACGAGAAATTCGAACTAATCAACATGGATGGTGGACATGACGAGATTGGCCATTTGATTAGCAATTTCAATATGATGACGGCACGAATCCATTCATTGATCAACAACGTGTACAAGCTAGAAATTCAGCAGCGAAGCCAGGAGGCTGAGCGCATTCGAGCAGAGCTTAATCTGCTGCAAAGCCAGATGAATCCTCACTTTCTATTTAATACGTTGAATGCGCTGCTTGTAGTTAGCACGAAAAATAACTATGCGGACGTGAAGGATATTATCAAGGATCTGTCCAAGCTGCTTCGCCGTCTGTTGAACTGGAAGGACGATGTGGTCACGCTGGAGGAGGAAATGAGCTTTACGGTCATGTACCTGGGAATTGAGAAATTCCGTTTCCGGGACAAGTTTGAATACTATATTGACATCACTGAAGAGGCAAGGCGATATAAAATACCCAAAATGAGTATCCAACAGCTGGCGGAAAATGCTTGCAAACATGGCATCCAGGCCATTGAGGGGCTTGGCTATGTGAAGATTCAGGCTGAAATTGTGAACGAGCATCTGCGTGTTGTCGTATCTGACAATGGAAAGGGTATGGACAAGGAACGGCTTCAAGAGGTTCTGTATCACATGCGAAGCAAGGAAGAGAGCGGTGGATACAATATTGGAATACGAAATGTGTATCGCCGTCTTGAATTGTACTACGACGATAAAGTGAATTTTAATTTGGTAAGCAGGATTGGGGAGGGGACTGAGGTATCCTTTGAAATCCCGTTGCAATTACTGGAACGTCAGGATGTAAAAGGAGGCGTGGACGATGGCATTTAAAGTGTTGTTAATTGACGATGAGCCTTTGGCGCTTGAGGGTCTGCAGTTATGGATACCATGGGAGAACCTTGGCTTTGAGGTGTGCGGGGTCTGCGGAAACGGTTCGGAAGGCCTGAAGCAAATGGAGGAGCTGAAGCCCGAACTGGTCATGGTTGATATTCATATGCCGGTGATGAACGGCCTGGAGATGATTGAGGAGTGGAGACGCAGGGGCAACGAGTCTACCAAATTCATTATCCTGACAGGGTACAGTGATTTTGATTATGCACGAAAGGCACTCAAATATAGAGTTTCACGCTATTTGCTTAAACCGCTGGATGAGGAACAGGCCGAGCTAGAGATCCGTCAGGTGGGACAGGAACTGGCTAAGGAGCGGGAACAACTATACGTCGGGCAGGTGGCACAGAGAGAGAAGGAAAATCTGGCGATAAAGGAGGCTCTGATTGGCAAAGGATTGTCCACAGAAGCTGCTGGTGTACTGGAGTCCTTGTCTGGCTCCTCTCATGTTTGGAATGTATGCCTCGTTCAGATCGCGGCAGAGGATTATTGCAGGTGGAGCACGGTTGCTGCGGAATTTTTGGACAGGTCAAAAGCCATGTATGTGATTCGCTTGCGAAATGATCTGGTTTCCATCGTGTTTGGCAGTGCTGAACCAGCCTCCCATGGTTCGAGCAGCACAGCCAGACACCGATTGGAGGAATTGGCACGCCGTTTGGCGAACTTTCGCGCATTTATGGCTATTGGTGAAGCGGTGTCTTCACTTCTTTTCATTAATCATTCCAGGGTCACAGCAGAAAAAGCGCTCCTGCATACCTTTTATGAAACGAATAGGAACAGCGTGATGGACTATGAGAGCCTTAAGGATCTTACGTTCCAAAGACATGATGATCAGGTGGAGCTCACAGCGAGAATCTTGGGGGCATTTCAACTCATTGATCACGATGCTTACAGGTCAGCAGTGGATTATATGGAGCGATCTTTTCGCCAGTTACGAGTTCACCCGGAGGAGGCCCGCAAATACGTGATCTACCTACTTCATGAGATTCGAGCATATATGAGATCCGAACTGGCAGAGGATACGAGTGCTCCAAATCGTCTGTTTGATATTCCCAATCTGGATGAACGCCTACTGACATGGATTGATCTGGTCGACATGCTGCAGTCGTGCGGGAGAGTCTGTTTTGAACTTTTGCTTAAGGAGAATGCTTCCGAAGCGCAGGGTATAGTACAGGATATCAACGATTACATTCATGAGCATTACCGGGAAGGCTTGAGCATTAAAATGCTTGCCGAGCGTTTCTTTTTGCATCCAGCCTACCTGGGACAGCTGCTTATACGAAAAAATGGCATTGGTTTCAACGAACTGCTACATAATTTGAGGATTGAGGAAGCTTGCCGTTTACTCCAATTGAATCAGTACAAAAATAGCGAGGTCTCGGAAAAAGTTGGATACTCCACCTACCATCATTTTTTGAAGCAGTTTGAGAAAAGGCTGAACATGTCTCCGAATGAATATAAGAAACATGTCTAACAAAATACCTTTATAAAATCGCGAACGGTTGAATCTATAGATTATAGAATGAAAACCTGAGTTTTTCTCGGAAAGAGCTATAATTCGGGTGTATTTTCCATTTAACATTAAATTTATAATGAAATTATTCAAATGAAAGGGCTTTCATGAAGGCGTAATCAAACTTTGGAGGTGCTTTATGGGGGAAAGTAAAAAGAAGTTTTTCCGTATGGGGGCAACCATGTTGTTGTCACTGAGCGTTGTACTGGCTGGTTGTTCCGGTGGTACAAATGACTCAGGCAGCGGAGAAGAGGGAAGTGGTACAGAGGTAGGGCCTGACAATCCGATAGAAATCTCGGTATTCCTTAACGAGGCCGGACAGCAGCCAACCGCTGACAACAAGATTTACAAGAAAATGAAGGATGAGCTTGGCGTATCATTCAAGTTCGAATTTCTGGCCGGTGACAAAAACCAAAAGCTTGGCGTTATGATTGCTGGTGGGGATTATCCAGACCTGATCTCAGCTGATACCAAACTGACAGCTGCAGGTTCAGTCATTCCGCTTGAAGATCTGATTGAGGAACACGCCCCGAATTTGAAAAAACATTATGAGAAGTACTGGAATCAAATGAAGGATCCAAATGATGGACATATCTACTACCTGCCAAACTATGGTGCATATAACGGCGAAGTAGCTGACACCTATTACAGCGGTCCGGCGTTCTGGATTCAAAAAGCCGTACTGAAAGAGTTCGGTTACCCGACTCCAAAAACACTGGATGAATACTTCGACCTGATCGCGAAATACAAAGAGAAATATCCGACGATTGACGGCAAGCCGACCATCGGTTTTGAGGTCCTGAACTATGACTGGAAAAACTGGGGCTTGTTGAACCCGCCTCAGCA
This sequence comes from Paenibacillus sp. FW104-T2, assembly GCF_058789975.1. Lineage (NCBI taxonomy): Bacteria > Bacillati > Bacillota > Bacilli > Caryophanales > Paenibacillaceae > Paenibacillus > Paenibacillus sp. FW104-T2. The sequence continues at coordinate 191,703 of NZ_JBYTCE010000009.1, forward strand.
TTTGATCGGTCATCCGAATGATGGCGGAGTGGTCGTCAACGATGGCAAGGCGGAGATCTTCGCCGATAAGGATTATGCCAAACAGTACTATCAAAAGTTAAATGAAATCAATGCCCAAGGCTTGCTTGATAAGGAAGCGTTTGCACAGAACTACGATCAATACATGGCCAAATTGTCCAGTGGTTCCGTACTCGGCATGTTTGATCAACATTGGAATTTCCAAAGCGCGGAAGATTCACTCATAACGCAAGACAAAATTGAACGCACTTATGTAGGTTTCCCGCTTGTGTATGACAGCAACACTAAAGATTATTATCGTGACCGCGCAGCACTGAATCTCAACAATGGTTTCGGTATTACCGTGAGTGCCAAAGACCCTGTAAAAATCCTCAAAGTGCTCGACAAACTGATGGAGGAAGAATGGCAGAAAACACTCACTTGGGGCATTGTGGATGAAGACTATTATGTCAATGAAGAAGGCCGCTTCATGAAGACACAAGAGCAACGCGATAATGCATCGGATGCTGCTTGGAAGCTTGCCAACAAAGCTGACGCATTTTATGGAACTGCGCCGAAAACGGAAGGGTACTTTAGCGATGGCAACGCAACTTCGGCAAGTAATCAGCCAGAAGAATACCAGGCAAGCTTGAAACCGTTTGATAAGGAAGTTTTGGATGCATATGGTTTCAATAGCTATGTCGATTTCTTCAGTGCTCCACCAGAGAATCCGGTAACTTACCCTGCTTGGTCTGTCGATGTGGTAGAGGGATCTCCAGCCAAGATTGCCAATACGAAGTTGAACGAATTGTCGACCAAATATCTGCCAAAAGCAATCTTGGCCGGTACATCAGAGTTTGACAATGTTTGGAACGAATACGTTTCCGAGATTCAAAAGCTTGACATCAAGGCATATGAAGATCGTATCAATGAAGTGTTGAAGTGGAGAATTGATAACTGGTCTGTGAAATAAAAACAACTTATGTCAGGAAGGAAGATAACCTTCCTTCCTGATTCTTTTGAAACATGGTTATGGCAGATGTGTTCTGGTTGTTTCGACGTTTTCCTTTGATTATAAAGATGGATAGGGAGCTTGATATTATGGAGGAAATTGTAGTGGGTACCAAGCCGCTCCGCCCGAAGAAAAAACCGAAAATTAGGCGGATAACTTGGCAGAATATTAAAGCACAGAGACAACTCATTTGGATGTCTGTTCCTCTGCTTGCGTACATTATTGTCTTTGCGTATGTACCTGTATGGGGTTGGACGATGGCCTTTCAGGATTATAAACCGGCCCGGAGTTTCTCACAGCAGACGTGGGTAGGATTTAAGCATTTCCAGTTTTTATTTACCGATGACAATTTTTTGCGAGTGCTTCGCAATACGCTAGCGATGAGTATCATCAACATGATTCTGGGTTTCGTAACCGCTATTGTTCTGGCATTGCTGCTTAATGAGATCAAAAAGGTCATGTGGAAGCGGACGGTACAGACGATCTCGTATCTGCCTCACTTCTTATCATGGATTATCGTTACCGGAATCGTAGCGACATCGCTTGCTTCTGACGGTATTGTCAACGATATCCTGATGAAATTGCATTTAATTGATGAGCCTATTTTATGGCTGACGGAAGGCAAGTATTTCTGGGGCGTTGTTGCAAGCTCCCACATTTGGAAAGAGGTTGGATGGAGTACCATCATTTATTTGGCGGCCATGGCCTCGATTGACCCGGCACAGTACGAAGCTGCAGACATTGATGGAGCTAACCGTTATCAAAAAATGTGGAATGTCACCTTGCCTGGAATCAAGCCTACCATTGTCATCCTGTTGATTATGTCGATCGGGCATATTCTAGAGGCCGGTTTTGAGGTTCAATATTTGCTGGGTAACGGATTGGTTGTTGACTGGGCAGAAACGATTGATATCTTTGTGCTCAAATACGGGATTGCACAGGGTAACTATTCGCTTGCGACTGCAGGCGGTATATTCAAGACCGTGGTCAGCATTACGATGTTGCTTGTAGCGAATTGGACAGCCAAGCGGCTTGGGGAAGAGAGGCTCTTATAAGATGAAAAAAACACCATTGTCCGGTTTAGGAAATACATCGGCGCTTTCTGTACGCCGTCCTGGTGCCAGAGGACTTGAACCGTTTCTGTTCGGCACCTTTAATACGATCTTCATGATCGTACTCGTAATTGTGACGCTGTATCCATTTTTAAACACCATTGTAGTTTCGTTTAATGCAGGGAATGACACCATTCGGGGAGGCTTATATTTATGGCCTCGTGATTTCACCTTGCAGAATTACAAAGCAGTTTTTGCTTCGGGCACGATCTATAATGCATTTTTGATTTCAGTTGCGCGGACCGTACTTTCTACTCTGCTTAATATTTTCTTGACCACCATGCTGGCCTACACGCTGAGCCGGCGCGATTATATCTTCCGTAAGCTGATTACAACTGTTTTTGTACTGACCATGTATTTCAACGCTGGTCTGATTCCGGGATACTTCCTTATGAAGGATTTGCATTTGATTAACTCCTTCTGGGTGTATGTCCTGCCATCACTGGTAAGTGCGTTTAACCTGATCGTCATTCGTACTTATATTTACACGATACCTGAAAGCTTGATTGAATCTGCGAAAATAGACGGTGCAGGAGATTTCCGAATTTTCTGGAAAATTATTTTCCCGCTATGTAAACCTGTACTGGCGACCATTGCGCTCTTCGTTGCGGTCGGGGCTTGGAACTCCTGGTTTGATGCTTTTCTGTACACGTCGTCTCGTCAAGAGCTCAGCACGCTGCAATATGAATTGATGAAATTGTTGTCTTCCAGCATGAACGCCAACAGCAATCCTTCCGTTGCCAATGGTATAGGGGCAGAGCATTCGACTCAGGTAACTCCAATTTCCATTCGTGCGGCCGTGACCATTGTGGCTTCCGTTCCGATTTTGCTTGTATACCCGTTCATGCAAAAATACTTTGTCGTAGGACTTAATGTAGGGAGTGTGAAGGAATAAATGTCACAGCTTCAAGTACAACAAATTCGCTATGCGAACCCGATTCTTCCCGGATTCTATCCGGATCCGAGCATTGTGAAGGCAGAGGATTACTTTTACCTTGTTTGCAGTTCGTTTGAGTATTTTCCGGGGGTTCCGATTTTTCGGAGCCCGGATCTGATTCACTGGGAGCAGATCGGCAACGTATTGGATCGGGTGAGCCAGCTTGATTTGACTGGTCAGAAGAGCTCGGACGGGATTTATGCCCCTGCGCTGCGATACCACGAAGGTACGTTTTATATGATCACGACAGATGTTAGAGGTATCGGGAACTTCTATGTTACGGCAACCAACCCTGCCGGACCTTGGTCTGATCCGATTCGCATTCCGTATGGAGGAATTGACCCCTCTCTGTTTTTTGACGATGACGGAAAAGTGTATGTTACGGCTCAGCAAGGAGCCGACTACGATTCTCATGCCATTCAATATGAGATCGACATCACGACAGGAGAGGCGTTGTCCGAACCGCAGGTGGTATGGCACGGAGACGGTGGACCGTGGACCGAGGGGCCGCACTTGTACAAAATCAACGGGATGTACTATATGATGTCTGCTTCCGGAGGGACGGCCAAGGAGCATCGCGAAATCATCGGTCGCAGCGAACATCCGTATGGCCCGTTCGAACGGTATCCAGAGCCGATTCTGACTCACCGCCATTTGGACCACCCTATTCAGTATTTGGGCCATGCCGATCTGGTGGAGGATCATCACGGAGAATGGTGGGCTGTATTCCTTGGCGTCCGCTTGACAGAAGACGGATATAGCGTGCTTGGACGCGAAACATTCCTTGCGCCGGTTGTCTGGAATGAGGGCTGGCCGCACATTGACAACAATGAAGGTACGGTAAGCCTGGACATGACGATTCAGCGTATACCGATGTCAGTTCCTTCTCAAGCGGATGGTAATGCAGCAATTGTTGCAGGCCGGGATGACTTCAATGAAGAACTGGGTCCGCAGTGGATGTTTGTGCGCAATCCGTCAGAAGGAGCATGCTCCATAACGGATAATCCGGGTTCTTTGACACTTTACGGGCAAGAGGCAAATCTCAGCGACGTTGGTCAGATTACGTTTATTGGCCGTAGACAGCAGCATCTTCAGGCCAGCTACACAACCAGCATGACATTTGTGCCGACTGCTGATGGAGAAGAAGCGGGCATGTGCATTCGCCGGGATGAGGATGCACATTATGAGCTTGGTGTTAAAAGGTCGGAAGGACGCAACCTCATTTTTGCCCGTCTGACGGTACGTGGAGAGTCGAAAATCGTGTACGAGAATGAGACTGAAGCAGAGCAGCTGTTTCTTCGGATTGAATCAACGGAGACGGACTATAAACTGAGCTGCTCCTTGGATGAACAGGACTGGGTAACTCTTGGCACGGGTTCGGCACGGGCCATCTCTCCGGAGGACTTTGTGCATAAAATGTGCTTTACCGGAGCGGTAGTCGGGTTATATGCCACGGGCAACGGCCAGGCAAGTCATACACCTGCATGCTTCGATTGGTTCGATTATGAAATCTAGCTAACTGATCTAACGAGACGAACTAATATTACTTATTCGGTAATCAGGAGGAGGGGAATTATGGAATCCAGGCGTGAAGAGGAATCATTGAAGGCGTTATATAAGGATGCTTTTCATATCGGTGCAGCGGTTAATCCCTTGACGATCGACAGCCAGCGCTCACTGCTGGCCCACCACTTCAACAGCTTGACCGCAGAAAATGAGATGAAATTTTCAAGCCTACACCCAGAGGAGAATCTGTACACGTTCGAGAACGCAGACGTCATAGCGGCATTTGCCAGAGAGCAAGGCATGGCACTGCGAGGACATACGCTGGTCTGGCATAATCAGACTCCCGATTGGTTGTTCGAAAACGAAACGGGCGGAAAGGCGGAGCGGGATTTACTTCTTGAACGGCTTCGCTCGCATATTCAGACTGTCGTCGGCAGATATAAGGATGTGATCTACTGCTGGGATGTTGTGAATGAGGTCATCTCTGATGAGAATGATGAAAGTGCATTTTTGCGGCCTTCCAAGTGGCTGGATATTGTCGGGGAGGACTTTATTGCCAAAGCATTCGAGTTTGCTCATGAAGCAGATCCACAGGCTCTCTTGTTTTATAACGACTACAACGAGTCCAACCCGCATAAGCGGGAGCGCATCTACCGGCTTGTTCGTTCACTGCTGGATCAAGGCGTACCGATTCATGGGGTAGGTTTGCAGGCACACTGGAATTTATACGACCCGACGCTGGACGACATGCGTGCTGCCATTGAGCGTTATGCCCAGCTTGGCCTTCAGCTTCAGCTCACTGAGCTTGACGTATCGGTATTTCGCTTTGACGACCGACGTACGGACCTGACTCGTCCTGAGAAGGGAATGCTGGAACTTCAAGCCCAGCGTTATGAATCCATTTTCCGTCTTCTTTACGAATATCGTGAACACATCAGTGCCGTCACATTCTGGGGAGCAGCCGATGATTATACCTGGCTTGATCATTTCCCGGTCAGAGGCAGGAAAAATTGGCCATTTTTGTTCGATGAGTCGCATGCTCCCAAACCGGCTTATGAGCGCGTCGCTCAAATTCCGAAGCGTGCTGCAATGGAGAAAAAGTGATACTTTTATCGTTAAAGCGTCCGAAAAAATGTTGAAATTGAATCATCTTTTTTGAAAGGGAGTATTTGAATGTCTGAAGTGCCTAAACCGCATCAACCGTTAGTCACCCACATCTATACTGCAGATCCATCAGCACATGTTTTTGAAGATCGGATCTATATCTATCCATCTCATGATCTGGATCATGACGGTCCGGTGAATGACAACGGAGACCAATACAAAATGGAGGATTATCATGTATTGTCCATGGCCGATCTGAATTCACCGGTCGTGGATCATGGTGAAGTGCTTCACGTTAAGGATGTCCCGTGGGCATCCAGTCAGATGTGGGCGCCAGATGCTGCATACAAAAACGGAAAATATTATCTGTTTTTCCCCGCACGTGATCATGACGGCATCTTCCGGATCGGCGTAGCAACAAGCTCTTCTCCCCAAGGTCCATTCCAACCTGAGGAGCAGTACATCCCAGGCAGCTTCAGCATTGACCCTGCCGTATTTATTGACGAGGACGACGCGGCCTACATGCTCTTTGGCGGGCTGTGGGGCGGACAGTTGGAGAAGTGGCAGACGGGAAGCTACGTGGAAGATGCCGAAGGTCCTGCTCCGGATGCGCCTGCCCTTGGCCCAAGAATTGCTAAGCTCAGCGAGGATATGCTTTCTATGTCTACGGAAGCATTGGAAATTGTAATCTTGGATCAGGAAGGCAAGCCACTTACCGCGAGCAACGAAGAAAGCAGATATTTCGAAGGACCATGGATGCACAAGTATAATGGCAAGTATTACTTGTCTTACTCCACGGGGACAACGCACAAGCTGGTATATGCTACAGGTGACAATCCTATGGGACCATTCACGTTCCAGGGCACTATATTACCGCCTGTTTTGGGATGGACCACACATCATTCCATTGTTCAATTTGAGGATAAATGGTATTTATTTTATCATGACTGTTCCCTCTCCGGCGGTGTCGATTACAAGCGCTGTGTCAAATTTGCCGAACTGACGTATAACTCCGATGGAACCATTCGCATGATTGACCCATACCCGGAAAAATAACAAGTTTAAGGGGAGGCCTCACGGGCCTCCCTACTTATATAATCATCCTTGAAGCCGCCCTTTAAATCTTTTTTTGGGCATGTATTTGGTTTTAAAGAGAAGGTCACATTGGCTTATCTATTTTTGAAAGCGCTTAAATAATGATTTTATTACTCCACCTTTTACTATAGGATGTGATTGTTCTTGCATCCATAAAATCACTAGCACTCGTCAACTCATGATTAATCTTCTTGTCATATAACGATTGCATGGGAATTTATTATGCTGTATGCGGAAGTGGTATCAACCTTCATTATAGTGGAGAACGATGTTATTTTTTTCTGTTGCTTCTGGATTAAAACATGTAAAATGGGTTTGACTGAGGAGTCAGTGTTTGAATTGCTATTTTTAACGATATTTTTACAATATTCAAAATAAGTGGGGTGTATTAAGGCATGGTTCATCACAATCCCATTCTATGGGCCGATTATCCGGATCTCGATGTCATCCGCGTTGAAGATACGTATTACATGGTGAGTACGACGATGCATATGATGCCAGGATGTGTCATCCTGCGTTCCTATGATCTGATGCAATGGGAAGTGGCAACTCACGTGTATGATAGACTGGATGACACGCCCGCCCAAAGACTGGAAGACGGCAAGCAGATTTATAGTAAAGGAATGTGGGCAGCTTCACTTCGGTATCATCAAGGGACTTTTTATGTAATCTTTGTAGCGAACGATACGCGAAAGACGTATTTGTACACCTCTTCATCTATATTGGGGCCATGGAACAAACGCATTGTTGATGGCTTTTATCATGATTGCTCTCTTTTCTTTGACGATGACGACCGGGTATATCTGGTACATGGCAATACCGAAATTCATCTGATCGAGTTAAAGACTGATCTGTCAGGACCTAAACCGGGGGGATTGCAGCGTTTAATCGTAAAAGAGCGAGAGCCTTACCATCTGGGGTACGAGGGTGCCCATTTCTATAAAATCGATGGAAAGTATTATGTGTTCCTGATTCACATTTCCAAAGAGGCGGGACGAAGAACCCAGGCATACTTTATGGCGGATTCGTTAGATGGTGAATTTGTCGGTGGAGAATGTTTTAACGACGATATGGGGTATTTCAATTCTGGTGTTGCTCAAGGAGGGATCGTCGATACTCCGGATGGTGAGTGGTACGCCATGCTGTTTCAGGATCATGGAGCCGTGGGTCGGATTCCGGTACTTGTTCCCATGCATTTCGAAGGCAGTATACCCGTTTTTGCAAGCAAGGCACCAAAAGAAATTGATATTCCTAGCACAAGGCCGGATTATCAATACAGCCCACTGGTAGGCAGCGACGATTTCAGTTATCACATTGGAGAAGACGGTAGATTACGCCTGCGTGATTTTTGGCAGTGGAATCATACGCCCCATGATGAACTTTGGACTGTAACCGAGAAGCCTGGTACATATCGTATTCGGAGCGGTCAGCTCAGTCCGAACTTAACGTTTGCCGTAAACACATTAACCCAGCGCGCGATGGGACCTGCATGTACGGCTAACGTGACACTGGACGGCAGCGGATTAAACGATGGTGATTATGCAGGCATATGTTTTTTAATAGGAACTTACGGTCTGATTGCGTTAACTAGGGATGAAGGACAGTTCTACCTTGTCATGCATGCACGGGAAAGTGAGGATTCCAGCATATTCGGGAATTTGATTGATCAGGAGCCTGCCACGGAACATGCTCGAATCCCCGTAGCCGGGCCGGTCGTTACTCTCCAGGCGTCAGGTCATTTTGTGAACAATCAGGATGAGTGTTCGTTTGCCTACCTCGATGGCACAGAGTGGAAGTCGCTAGGCATTCCCCACAAGATGTTCTATAAACTGGATCATTTCATGGGCTGCCGGATTGGCTTATTCCTCTACTCAACGAAGGTTATTGGAGGTATAGCCGATTTCTCCAATTTCGAATACCGGGTCATCTAGGCAACGAACACACAATGGTATGCATAAAGTCGCCTGGTGGCGGCTTTTTGTACGCCTACAGATCTTTAGGTATAGAATGATTGAATTCCGGATGATCCATAAAATAAATGGCATGATTCATTCCAATAGAAAGTGGGGCAAGTTGTCGTGTCTAATCGATGGAAGTACAGAACAAGATGGACCTTGATTCTGCTCCTTGCGGTGCTCATGCCTGTAAGCCTTATGCAAGGAATGTCTGAGCAGACGCAACCGTTACCCACGGGGCAGCAGGGAGAGCCTTCCGAGGAGAAAGGAAAATATGTTCCGTCCATACAAGTCACTTTTGTCAGGGAAACAGAGGAGGAACTGGAGCGAATGGTTGAGGAGTTACCGGGTGAAAGTCTGATAGATAATCGCTGGACACGCTTGTATGAAGAAGAATTGGGAATTCAGATTCGTTATGACTGGATCGCAACGGGTGATGTTTATAATCAGAAGCTAGGGGTAGCCCTTGCTTCAGGCCGTTTCCCTGACGTTGTCAAAGTAAACCCATACCAGCTCAGGCAGTTAAGCAATGCCGGATTAATTGAAGACCTAACCGAAGTGTACCAAACGCAAGCCACTCCTCTTACCAAAAAAATATTGGAGGCTGAGGGTAGAGGTGCGTTCGACGCTGCTACCATAAACGGTAGACTGATGGCCATCCCTGAATCGTCATCTTCCATTGAAACCGCGCAGTATCTGTGGATCAGAAAGGATTGGCTGGAAAAACTGGATCTACAGCCCCCAAGAACGATGGAGGATGTCCTAAACATATCGGAAGCGTTCACCAAAGGGGACCCTGATGGTAACGGGAAAAACGACACCTATGGAATGGCGATGACGAGTTATTTGTGGGATCCCGTCATGGGTGTATCCGGATTCATGGCGGGTTACGAGGCTTATCCGAATATCTGGATCAAGGACAAGAAGGGGAATCTCGTTTACGGTGGCATACAACCAGAGGTCAAACAAGCGCTTGAGATGCTGCGAAACTTATACCTTAATGGCCAGGTGGATCCCGAGTTTGCCTACAAAAACGGAAGCAAGGAGTCTCGACTGGTTCAGGACGGTAAAATAGGCATGCTGTATGGTGAACAGTGGACCCCATTCATGCTTCAGACTACGCGCGATAAGGACCCGAGCGCAGAGTGGCAAGCATACCCTCTTGTGGCCGAGTCTGGAAAAGACATACGGGTCCCGCTGCGTTCCAATACAGGACAATATTTTGCCGTAAAAAAAGGATTTGCCCATCCTGAGGTCATCGTTAAGCTTATGAATCTGCATCTGGACAAAAACTGGGGTGAACAAGCTGAGTATGAAAAGTACTACAATGATGACTCACTTGCCGTGTGGAAGCTTTCGCCAGTAACTCCGTTTCCAGGAACCAAAAACATAGATGCTTACAGAGATATTCGTGACGCCACAGAAAAAGGAGACTACTCCAGCCTGGAGAATGAAGCACTTGCGATCCACAAACGAATAGTTGCTTATGACTCCGAAGGCGTAAAGAGTGGATGGGGATGGAAACAGACCTATGGCCCTTCGGGTGCTTTTAGCATTGCCGATGCCTATGACTTGAACGGACAGTTGATGTACGACGAATATACGGGTGGGATAACTGAAAGCATGGTTGACCGGCAAATTATTCTTCGAGATCTCCAGCTTGAAGCCTACATGAATATTATCCTTGGTTCACCCCTCGAAGAGTTTGATCGGTTCGTCGACGATTGGTACAAGCTCGGTGGGGAAGAAATTACATCGGAGGTGAATGCGTGGTTCAGAACCAATGGTGGAGGGGATCACGGCTCGTTGGCATCTTCGAATTAATTCACAATCCTTTCGTGGTTTGGCTTACAGGAGGTGAAAGGGTTGTTTAGGATCCCTGCCCAGTCGTGGCTCAACAGCATATTTGCAAGACTAATCATGACTTACCTGGCTTTTGTCATTCCGCTGATTCTTCTTGGGGTATATCTATATCACTGGAGTTACGATACGGCAAGCCAGGAAATATCCTTGTCGACTGATCGGCGCTTGAACCAATTTGCCATGGAGCTGAACAGGGAGATCGAATGGATGGAACTGCAGCAGTTCGACATCGCGGAAGATCGCAAACTGAACCGGCTTGCCATTCTATGGAACATGATGGATCAAGTGGAACGACGTGAAACGTTGAATTATTTATCGGAACGATTGGCTGCTTTCAAAAACAGCAGTGCTTACATCCGGAACGTTTACGTACATATCCCTTCGGTCAACAAGAGCGTATCGGCCGTGCAGGGCATTGATGACTTTGATCAGGAATCCTTTAGCTACTTTAGTTCAACTCGAGAAGAAAAAGGGATTCGCTTTACTGTGAAAGGTGACAGCTTGAATCTTAGCGCTGTTAGACTAACAGGCCAAAGAGGTGAGGATCCGCTGTTTGTTGTCCAAGTGGAACTGGATAACGCGGAAGTTCAGAATGAATTGTCACAGCTTAATCTTTATCCCGAGAGTGCAACATTGCTGATCGAGGACAAAACGGGGCTTGCCATCTCGGACCAGCGGCGTGATGCCATTCTGTCCAGTCACCGCAAGTCCAGCCTGACAAACTCGCAAACCAACTTTCAGGTGAGTGTGGACGATACCGTGTATCATGTGAACCAGCTTCATATAAGTACGCTGGGCTTGTCCGTAGCCACCTATTTGCCGGAGGAAATCGTAACTAAACCTCTCAGCAGATTTGTTCAATGGGCCTGGATTTTTGCCATCACTTCATTTATCGCCATTGCAGCGTATCTGTATTCCAGCTACAAGCTGATCCATATGCCGCTGCTGCTGCTTGTCAAAAGGTTCAAGAAAATGGAGGGAGGCGTGCTGGACATTCCAATCAACCATCATCGAAAAGATGAATTCGGTTTTTTGTACAGCCGTTTCAATCTTATGATCGAAAATCTTCGGCAGCTGATTGACCGTGATTTCAAAATGACCATGATGATGCAGCGGGCAGAATTAAGACAGCTTCAATCCCAGATTAATCCGCATTTTCTGTACAATAGCTTCTTTATTTTAAATTCCCTGGCGAGAACAGGAGATACGGATCGCATTGAACAATTTACGAACATGCTTGGCGAGTACTTCCGCTTCATCACCCGAAACGGGACAGATCATGTTCCCTTGAAGGAGGAAGTGGAGCATTCGAGAATCTATACGGAAATTCAGCAGCTGCGATTCTCCAGACGCATCAAGGTGGACTTCGGGCAGGTACCCCTGGAGATGGAACAGATTCAGGTGCCCAGGCTGATTATTCAGCCGATTATTGAGAATGCTTACGAGCACAGTCTTGAAAAAAATACAGATACAGGTCTCTTGCGCGTACATTTCTATATGGAGGAATCCTATATCGAATTTGTCGTGGAAGACAACGGAAACGAGCTGCGCATGGAAGATATTAAGCTCCTCCAGGAGCGGCTGCTGAATGAAACAAGTACAGATGAAATGACCGGATTAATGAATATACACCGGCGCCTTAGACTGACCTATGGGGAAAAAAGCGGTCTTTTTCTCTCCAGGAGTGAGCTGCAGGGGCTAAGGGTCGCTGTTCGGATTCAGGCGGAAGGAAGGGGAGACGAATAACGAATGTATAGACTTTTGATCGTGGACGATGAGGAGATTATCACGGATAGTCTGTATGAGACGTTTGCCAGATATATGCCAGACAACCTTGACGTGTGCAAAGCCTATTCTGCTGCGGAGGCGTTATCTTGGATGCGGCGCTCCAGGATAGACATTGTACTGACAGATATCCGCATGCCGGGAACAAGCGGCCTGGAGCTGACCGAGGAGATTAAGGCCCGATGGCCACAATGCCGCGTTATATTCTTGACAGGACACAGTGATTTTGATTATGCCTACAAGGCTTTTCAAATGGGCAACGTAAGGTATTTACTCAAAACGGAGGGCTATGACAAAGTGATGTCCGTCGTCGAACAGGTGATCCAAGAGATTCGGCAAAGTCATACCATGAATGAAGTGCTGGAACAGTCTGATGAGATCACTTCCAGATTAGCCGCTATGCAGCAGGAGGAATATGTGCGTAAGCTGCTTCAGCAGTGTAAGCCGGCCGGTTCAGCAGATGAGATCCAAGCTGAACTGACTCGAAGAAACATTGAATTGCAAGCCGATTCCCCGGTGTACCTGGTGCTTGGACGATTTAACACAATGCCTGTAAACCCGGCTGATCTCGAACATGTTCAAGCATCCATTCGAGTGATCGGCTCTTCGCTTATTCGTGAACATGCGATATCTGCCAGCGTAACCGATCATTATGGCGATGCGGTCTGGCTGATTCAACCGAATAGAGAGAACATCAGCTCGGACGATCATTTTGTCACCTATGTCGAAGGGACATTGGAACTTGTACAAGAAGCTTGCCAGTCCTCATTAGGTGTATCCATTGCATTTGCATTAAGCGGACAGGGCTGTCCATGGTCCCAAATTCCTAGACAATACGAACGTTTGCGTCTCCTGCAATGGATGAAGATCGGGGACGGGATATCCATGGTGTTAACAGATAAAACCGAAGAAACTGCAGTGGGAGCTTCCAAGGATTATTTGCGCATTTCAAGCCGAATCGAACTAATGATCGGTTATTTGGAAACCGGCAGGTTCCAGTCTTTTTATGACGTCTTTGAAGAGCTGATCAATGAATTGCTGCATCAGGACATGATTATGGAGCGAGCGATGGAGACGTACTATCACTTGGCACTGATGCTGTACACCACATTCAATCGTTGGAGGCTTCCGCATGAGATCCCTGATCAGCGAAGCCTTCTTCATCACGGAGATTATCGAAGTATACGGGAGGCCGTACACAACCTGTACCAGGCAGCTGATCAGTTGGTTCAATTCAAACAGGCCAATGAAGCGGAACGGGCTAATTTGGTGACCCAAACGATATGCACATACATCAAAAATAATCTGGAGAAGGATTTATCCTTGGTCCGACTGGCTGAATTGAATCATTTCAACCCATCCTATCTCTCCCGATTCTTCAAGCAGGAAACCGGGATCAACTTGTCCGAGTTTATTGACGATTGCCGCATTCGAAGAGCCAAGGAGCTGCTGGCCCATACGGATCTTATGGTACGGGAGATCGCGCTGCAAGTCGGTTATGAAGCAGCTCATTCGTTTACTCGTCTATTCAAGAAGCTGACAGGTATGACGCCGCAGGAATATCGCGAATCCTTACTGGTTCGATAGTGGCTATGTAAGAAACAGACATGAATGGCTGGGACAGGTTACAAGATTCAAGTATGCTTTTGTACATTTACGATAGGTTAACTGTCTTCATCAGATGTCATAAGGATCCGGATATGATAAAAACGCAGGAGCAGATGCTCCTGCGTTTTTGGTTTGACTGGAAGAGTTCCAAATAGTAAACAGATTCATTCCTACCTATGCCGTATGGGTTTTCTGTCTCCGGTAGGCATTGGGACTTGAACCGGTATACGATTTGAACTTTTTGTAAAACCAATCAATATCCTTATAACCGACCTCTATAGCTATTTCGTATATTCGCAAACGGGTTGAGGATAGAAGCTGCTTGGCTTTCTCCATACGCTGTTGAAGCAAGTAATCCGTGAAAGACATATTTTCCTCCAGCTTGAACTTCTGGCCCAGGTAGGCGCAATTGAAATGCAGCATATCGGAAATTTTCCTTAACGTGATTTCATCCCCCAGATGATCCCGGATATAGGCTTTGACAAGGCGGATGACATGACTGGAGTTCATTGCTTTTCCGTAGATTGGAATAGGGGATTTACTAGGCATACTTTGTTTGACTGGTTCAGAGCTCAGCCTGCTCTGCATGCCAAGTAAACTGTTCAGCAGATCCGAGGGACGGACTGGACCAGACAAATAGTCATTTACCTGATAAGCCAGTGCTTTCCGCACAAGTCGGTAGTGATCTCTTCCACCCAGTAGAAGGATTGGAATATCACTGGTTTTCCGTATGTGGTGACATAACCACAGCCCAGCCGTATCATACTGCTCCGTAAATACAACAACAATGACAAATTGCCTTTCAGACAAAGCAGTCAGGGCTGCAGGAGCAGAATGGACACATTCACCGATCACATACTGCGATTTGTTATGGTTCAGCAGATGCTGAAGTTCTCTGCACCAACGGCGACTGTAATCGACAAGCAGCATATTGTACAAGAAGCATGACCTCACCTTCCTGAATTTCGTTCGGGCGGTTCATCTCTGGATAAAGGCATATTTTTATTATGGGAATAAAAGAAAGCGCATACAATGTGCAACTTTTTTCAGACAGTGCATTTCTTTACCAATTCACATTAAAAAGACAGCGTATCTCTTTCAAATCCTGCATTTCTATAATTTGACAGGGTAAATATCTAAGTTTCATCGGGTTGTTTGCGCTTTCATCCGAGAGATACACTGTGGGAGCAAACGACAATCAGGGGGGAAGACGATGAGAAAAAACAAGTTTATGCTGCTGAGCCTGGTATTCGCGGTCATGCTACTAATTGCTGCATGCAGTTCTACGCCAACCGCACAACCTGAACCGGAGAAACCGGCACCTCAGGAGGAGCAACAACCTGCCGAAACGGAGCCCGAGAATGAAAACTCCACGCCGGAGATGGATTTTGATATGGGCGGCCGGACCATCAAAGTGGTTGCTTGGTGGGATATGGAGATTCAGGACAATAACCCGGACAATATTCAGCGCCTCGAAAATCTAGAAGCACTGAAGAAAAAACACAACTTTAACATCGAATATGTTTCCATCGACTTTGGTGAGTATCAGGAGAAAGTGGTGGCTTCCCTGATGGCAGGTGAACCGCTTGGGGACTTTGTAAGGCTCGGTAAGGATTACGCCATCCCCGCATTGACCAAACAGGATCTGTTGTGGCCAGTGGATGACTATATCAAAAACGACAAGGTATTCAACCAGAAAACGACCAAGGAATACATGCAGTACGAAGGCAAGGGCTACGGGTTTACCGAAGATCAATCTTCATTTATTAACGGCATTTTCTACAATCGGACCCTTATGCAGGAACTGGGCTTGAAGCCATTGCAGGAATATGTGGATGCCGATGAATGGAACTGGGATACATTCCTTAGCGTCGCAAAAGAAGCAAACAAGGATCGAAACAATGATGGCAAGCTGGATACGTGGGGACTTGCTCAGACAGGTCTTCTTGAACCCGTTTTGTATTCCAACGAAGCTTCTCTGACCAAAGAAGATAAGCAGAACCTGGAAGATCCGAAGACCAAAGAGGCGCTGAACTTCCTGTCCAAAATGGCAACCGAGAAAGTCGGCAGAGCTTCAGAAGGCGGCGACTGGACAGAACCATCCACCTTCTTCCGTCAAGGTAATACACTGATGTACGCAGGAGCAATGTACGAGGTGGAAGGCATTATGACGGATATGAAGGATTATGATATCGGCTTTGTACCTTTTCCCAAAGGACCAAGTGCTACGGCGTATCACTCCGGTGAATCACGCTACCAGGCAATTACAATCCCTAAAGCGGTGGAGAATCCGGAACAACTGATGTACATCTGGGAGAAAATTAACGAGATTGATTCGATCTACGAGTATCCCGGCCAATCCACGCTGGAGACACACCTGACGGATGAGGCAGACATCAATAACGCTAGAGAGGTTGCAGAGGGCATGCTTGTACTCGACCATAATACATTCCCTTCCTTGCCATTCTGGGACTTTGATGCAGAGCTTAAAGAGGGCGTATCCGTATCTACGCTGATTGAGAAATACAAGGCTCCCTTCCAGGCAGCGATTGATGAGGTATATAAATAAGCACCTACACTATACACGGGCAGAACGTATCCGTATCGGTGCGGTCTGTCCGGGTTAGTTAGTCAACCGTTTTATGGTCGCTACGCTTACAGGAAAGGGGATACATTCGAACATGCGGTCACGTAAGAAAATGGGGCTGATTCTGGTGCTTGTCCTGGCCTTAGTGTTCTCGATCTGGACGATCTATCCATCGCGTGATCAAAGCACGGGAACGGTACATGCGCTCGAAGATTTTGAAGCGGTCTCGAACACGGACGATGAAAGCAGCTATGAACATTATCAGAGTATGCATGCCAGCAGCGCCAAGCCGGACAACGTCATACGAATTGAAGGTGAATCTTATGTTCAGGCGGAAGGCGGAGCATTCGAAGTTGTACAGGGATATGAGGGATTAGATGGCAAAGCCGTCATTACGCCTGAAACCGGAAGCATTCGCTGGGATGTGCCCGTTCAAGTGAGTGGTCTGTACCATGTCCGCATCCACTATTATCCCGTTGAAGGCAAGAGTTCAGGGATTGAACGCAGGCTGGAGCTAAACGGGCACGTTCCATTCAGGGGCGCTGACGTCTTGCTGTTCGACAGGGTGTGGGGCAATCGGGAAGAAGACATCAGGCGGGATGACCGTGGCAACGATCTCAGGCCGAGACAGGTGGAACAGCCCGAGTGGCAGCTCGCTTCCTTCAGGGATAGCGCAGGTTACTTCGAGGAGCCGTTCCAATTTTATTTTGAAAAGGGTACACAGGATTTAACGCTCACCTCGCTTAGAGAGAGCATGGCCATTGATTATATCGAACTGTATCAGGAAGAGGACGTCCCTTCCTATGCGGATTTGAAGGCAAGTTATGAGACACGTGGCTTGAAACCGGCTGAGCCTGTCATGTTGAAGGTTCAGGCAGAGCAGGCAGCGAGCAAGTCCTCGCCGACACTGTCACCCATCTCGGATCGATCCAGTCCTTCACTGGAGCCATATCACGTTTCGAAGATTCGGATTAATGCCATTGGAGGGATAAACTGGAAGCTGCCTGGTGAATGGATTGAGTGGGAGATTGACGTGCCGGAAGACGGGTTATATCAGCTCGCGCTGAAGGTGAAGCAGGACCAACTGCGCGGCATTTATGCCACCCGCAGTCTGACCATTGACGGCAAGGTACCGTTCAAGGAAATGAAACGCATTCGTTTTAATTACAGTCCTTCCTGGCAAACGCAAGTCCTCGGAGCCGGAGAAGAACAGCCCTATCAGTTCCATCTTGAAAAAGGGAAACACCGTATTCGGATGACGGTCACACTGGGTGATATTGCCCCGCTGCTCCGTACGGTGGAGTCCAGCGTGCTGGAACTGAACGAGATGTACCGCAAAATATTAATGATCACTTCGAACCAGCCTGATCCGCTGCGGGACTATCAGCTCGAACGGCGTATTCCGGAGATGACCGAGGTGTTTGAACGACAGGCGGATACACTTAGCTCGGTAGCAACCTATCTGGAGCAGGCCACGGGTGAGCAGAGCGATAAAGTCGCGATTCTGAATGCAATGGTCGTTCAGCTTAGGGATATGGTAGCCAGACCGGAGACGGTACCGAAACGATTGGATACATTCAAGATTAACGTGGGCGGACTTGGCACCTGGATTCTGACCGTGCGAGAGCAGCCCATTACGATGGATTACCTTGTCGTATCCCAGCCAGGTGGGTCTTTGCCGGATACAAATTCTTCTGCCATCCAGCAAGTAAAGCATGAACTGGGTGCCTATGTGGCTTCCTATACGGAAGATTACGACAGTATCGGCAACGTGGAGCAAAAGAAAGACGCGATTACCGTCTGGATTACAACTGGACGGGACCAAGCCCAGGTGCTTAAGGGTCTGATCGATGATTCGTTTACCCCGGATACCGATGTCTCGGTACAATTGCGTCTTGTTCCGCCCAACATTCTGCTGCCTGCAACGCTTTCGGGGGAAGGACCGGACGTGGCCATGCAGATGGGTGAGGACATACCCGTGAACTATGCGATGAGAAATGCGGCAGCGGATCTGAGCAAGTTCCCGGACTTCGAAGAAGTTTCCGGACGGTTCCGTGAAAGCGGACTGACGCCTTACCGTTACAATGACGGGGTCTACGCGCTGCCGGAGCAGCAGCACTTCCCGATGCTTTTTTACCGTAAAGATATCCTGAATGAGCTGGGCCTTGAACCGCCGAAGACATGGCAGGACGTCTATAACGCTATCGCGGTGCTGCAGAAACACAACATGGAGTTCTATCTGCCCATCGAGGATACGTTGAACAATGCAAACCTTGTACCGAACTCTACTTTTGCCATGCTGTTGTATCAAAATGATGGCACCTTCTATACGGAAGATCAGAAGAAGAGTGCACTGGATTCGGAGATTTCAATGGATGCTTTTAAACGCTGGACCCAGTTCTATACCAATTACAAATTTCCGCTCAAGGCAGACTTTCCAAACCGATTCCGTACTGGGGAAATGCCGATTGGCATCGCCGATTATACGACGTACAACATGCTGACGGTTATGGCACCGGAAATTCGCAACCTCTGGGATTTTACCATTGTTCAGGGTACTGAGCTTCCGGACGGTTCTATACGGCATGAGGTAGCCAGTGCGACCAGCGCCGTGATGATGCTTGAAAATGCAGGCAACAAGGAAGCTGCATGGAAGTTCATGAAATGGTGGACCGATGAGCAGACCCAGATCGAATACGGAAGAGAAATGGAAGGCCTGATGGGAGCGGCTGCCCGCTACCCGACGGCGAATATTAAGGCATTGCAGCAGCTGCCTTGGCCCGTGAAGGATTATCAAAATCTGGAGAAACAATGGAAATGGGTACAAGGTATCCCGCAGCTTCCGGGAGGTTATTTCACAGGCAGGCATCTGGACAATGCATTCCGTAAGGTGGTTAACGCCAACGAAAACCCGCGTGAGGCCCTGTCGGACTATGTCCTGTATATCGATGATGAAATCGAGTTAAAGCGCAAGGAATTCAATCTGAAGTAGAAGGAAGGGAGGGTAACGGTTGCAAGCCAAAACAACCAAGACAGCAGCCGCTCCTGCCATCCATACGCGTCCAGCGGGCAGGTGGTCCCTTTTGAAGAGGGATCTGTATCTCAGCAGACACTATTACGTATTGATGGCACCGTTTATGTTGATCTTTTTCATGTTCACTGTCATACCGGTCGGCATTTCGCTTGGGCTCAGCTTTTTCCATTTTAATATGCTGGAGCTGCCGCGTTTTATCGGCTGGCAAAACTATTCACGCCTGTTCCTGGGGGACGATGTCTTTTTAATTGCTCTGAAAAATACGCTGCTGTTTGCCGTTATCACCGGCCCAGTCAGTTATATTGCCTGCTTTTTGTTTGCCTGGATCATCAATGAACTGTCGCCTAAAATCCGGGCGGTCATGACGCTGGTATTCTACGCTCCATCCATATCCGGTAACGTGTTTTTCATCTGGCTGATCATCTTCTCCGGTGACAGCTACGGGTACATGAATGGCTTCCTGATGCGTCTGGGTGTCACCCTGGAACCCATCCAATGGCTCGCAGATGAGAGATACGTGCTGGCCATCGTCATTATCGTTCAGCTATGGCTCAGTCTTGGAACCAGCTTCCTGGCTTTTATCGCAGGTCTGCAGACGATTGACCGCTCCCTGGTGGAAGCCGGTACAGTGGATGGGATCAAAAATCGCTGGCAGGAGCTCTGGTATATTACCCTGCCATCGATGAGACCCCAACTCATGTTTGGCGCGGTCATGCAGATTACGGCTTCATTTGCTGTAGCTGAAATTTCGATTGCCCTGGCCGGTTTCCCAAGTGTTAACTATGCAGCGCATACGGTCGTTACCCATTTGATGGACTTTGGCACCATTCGCTTCGAGATGGGATATGCCTCGGCCATTGCAACGGTGCTGTTTGCACTGATGCTTGGTACTAACGTCTTGACGCAAAAAATGCTGAGAAAGATAGGTGAATGACAATGACCAGCAAAGTACGTGCCGTGTTCGGCATGCCCAAAAGACTGAATCGGTCATTTACCGTCAGCCTGATGCTGTTTGCCCTGCTGGCCGTGTTTGGATCATTTATGGTGTTACCTCTCATCTATGCTGTTAACAACGCATTTAAGCCACTGGATGAATTGTTTATTTTTCCACCGCGCTTTTGGGTGAACAATCCAACAACGGAGAATTTCGCGGATCTGATCAATTTGATGGGCAATTCGTGGGTACCGCTATCCCGCTATATTGCCAATACATTGCTCATTACGATCCTGGGGACGGCAGGACATATCCTTCTGGCCTCTGCGGCGGCTTATCCACTGGCGAAATATCGTTTTCCCGGTTCTAAGGTATTGTTCACGATTGTCATTCTGTCCCTCATGTTTTCGCCGCATGTCACTGCCATCCCGAACTACATGGTGATGTCCTGGCTCGGCTGGATTAACAGTCATGCTTCGATTATCGTGCCATCCCTAGCGTTCTCCTTAGGACTGTTCCTGATGAAACAGTTCATGGAACAGATCCCGGATGCACTGCTGGAGGCAGCGAAGATTGATGGCGCGAATGAATACCGTATTTTCTGGAGTATTGTGATGCCTAATGTGAAGCCGGCTTGGCTTACTCTGATGATTTTGCAGTTTCCGGCCCTCTGGGGAACAGACGGTGGAAGTTTTATTTACAGTGAAAATCTTAAAACATTGCATTACGCGCTCAGCCAGATTGTTCAGGGAGGAATAGCGAGAGCGGGAGTTGGTGCAGCGGTAGCACTGATGCTAATGATCGTACCGATTACCCTGTTCATCATCTCCCAGAGCAGCGTCATGCAGACGATGGCTACTTCGGGCATGAAAGAGTAGAAAGGAGGCAGCGAGGTGCGGAAAAGCACATGGAACAAGCAGGGCTGGATCATCATGGGCATGGTCTGCCTCCTGTGGTTCAGCCAAGAAGCAGTACCCGCGAGTGCAGATGGCAAGCAGGATGCTTACCAATATTCCTACTGGGGCGATTCCGTTCCGGCTCCTGCAGCATACGAGGCCACGTCCATCATTACGGGAAAAAAAGTGAACGCTGGGGCATTCAAAGAACCAAGTGACATGCATGTCACCGCGGATCAGCGAGTGTTCGTACTGGATTCCGGCAATGGTCGCATTGTGGAAATGGATCGTAATTTGAAGCTGGTCCGGACGATTGATTCCTTTGAACGTGAGGGAAAGAAGGAGCAATTCAATAATCCGCAAGGGCTGTATGTGAGTGAAAAAGGGGATCTTCTCATTGCGGATACCGACAATCAACGGGTCGTTCATCTGAATGAACAAGGCCAATTGGTCAAGGTTGTGGAAGAGCCGAAATCGGATCTGTTACAAGCGGATTTTCAATTCAAACCCGTTCGGGTTGTCATGGATAAAGGAGAGCGCATTTACGTCATGGCAGCGGGTGTATTTGACGGATTCATGGAGTTCAGTGCCGACGGTACATTTTCCTCCTTTATCGGAGCGAACAGGGTTCAAGTTGACCCGGTAGAGTATTTGTGGAAACGGTTTGCCACGCGCGAGCAGCGCAGTCAGATGGTCATGTTCACGCCGACGGAATTCACCAACCTGGATATGGATGAAGAGGGATTCATCTATGCCACAAGCGGTGACCGCGGCAAAGATCCAATCAAGAAGCTGAATGCCCAGGGGACCGATATCTTGCGCAGACAAGGCTATCATTACCCACAAGGTGATCTGATGTACACGAATGAAGCAGGGCCATCGCGCCTGATTGATGTAGACGTGGGAGACAGTGACATGTATTCGGTGCTTGACTCCAACAGAGGGAGAATATTCACCTATAACGGTGATGGATACCTGCTCCATATTTTTGGGGGGATAGGCAATCGGTTGGGACAGTTTAACACACCAGTTGCACTGGAACGTGCAGGAGACCGAATACTTGTGCTGGATAAGGCGCTCGGTGAGATTACGGTATTCGAGATCACGGAATACGGGCGTACGCTGCACGAAGCGGTGCGCAGTTATTACAACGGGGATGAAGATCAATCCTCGGTGCTGTTCGCCAAGGCCGCCGAGATGAATGCGAATCTGGAGTATGCCTATGCGGGTATTGGCAAGTCGCTGCTTCGCCAGAAGGATTACGCCGAATCTGCGCAATATTTCAAACGGAGCATGGAGCGGCAGGGTTACTCCAAAGCTTTTCTCTTGTTCCGCAAGGAGCTGATGCGTGAGCATTTTTCGTGGATGATGTCCGGTCTATTCCTTGCTGTTGCTGCGTTTGTTACCGTCGTCATCGTTCGCAGGCAGAAAAGGAGGACAACAAATGCAAGCGCCAAGTAAGCAGCTTTACAAGTATCCGATGCACCTCATCTTTCACCCGTTCGATGGGTACTGGGAACTGAAATATGAACGTAATCAACGAACGACATTGCTGATTGCCTGTATGATCATGCTGCTGCTGACAGTTACCAAGATTTTGCATGCCCAGTACAGCGGATTTCTCATTAATTTTAACAATCCCAAGTATCTGAACAGCCTGCTTGAAGTGTTGTATGTCATGATCCCGGTACTGTTCTGGTGTGTCGCCAACTGGTCGTTAACGACCCTGATGGACGGGGAAGGCAAGTTTTCGGAGATTTTCATGTCGACGTGTTTTGCACTGGTGCCGCTGCTCCTGATTCATTTCCCGTGGATCTGGCTGAGTCTCGTCATTTCCGCGCAGGAGACAGCCTTTTATTATTTCTCCAATGCACTTGCTGTGGCTTGGACGGTGTATCTGTTATTCGTAGGCAACATGACCGTTCATCAGTACACACCGGCTAAGACGGTGCTTACGATGCTGCTTACCCTCGTAGCCATGGCTTTTATGGCTTTTCTGTGCCTGCTTTTCTTCAGTCTTGTGCAGCAGATCATATCGTTTGTCGTAACCATCTATCAAGAAATCGTGCTTCGGGGCTAAGGAAGGAGGACATCCAGTGAAATATGCTGTAGCAAAAAAAATAACCGGAATGCTGCTGATTGGCAGTCTGCTTCTAAGTGGCTGCCAGTTCTCGCTATCACCGCAAGCTCGTGAGGCAGCAGCAGCTGTAGATCAGGCCGATCTTCCCTCCCTGCCTCCCGGAGAACAACTGAAATCTTCTTTCAGCGATCCTCGCCTACAAGGCATGATTGGTATTGCCAGGAATGAAGCCTTGCAGCTGTTTATCGATGAAAAGACGGCAGAGATTGCTGTCCTGGACAGAAAGAGCGGACAGATCTGGCGCAGCAATCCGGCAGATCGAGAGCAGGACGGGATAGCGGCCGGGATTAACAAAGATCTTCTGTCATCCCAGGCCAGACTTAGCTTTTTCAACAGCCAGGGTCAGAGCAGTACGGTGAATTCTTATACGGATAGTATCGGTCACAAGCAGGTTAGCTACGAGGCTATGCCAAGCGGGGTCCGGGTTCACTATCAATTCGGGAGCACCGAGCGCTCAATTGAAGATTTGCCGGTCAAAATCAGCAAGGAACGATTTGAGCAAAAGTTGTTAGCACAGCTCGACAAGGCAGGAGAACGCGCCTTGAAGATCGGGTATACCGAAGATAAAGATGAGGGAGTCTATGTTCGAATTGACAAGGCCCTGCAGGGACTCCAGTTGTCCCGTGCCCTGAAGGCATTTGACACGGCTGGTTATACGGAAGAAGACCTGGCACAGGATCATGCCGAACACGGGATTGATCAGGAGCGCAGTGGACCGCGGCTCTTCATGATGACTTTGGAATATGAATTGGATGGAGAGAATCTGCTGGTGCGTGTTCCAGCATCCGGCATTCATTTTCCGGAAGAATATCCGATCAACACCATTTCCGTACTGGAATATTTCGGAGCCGGAGGGATGAAAGAAGAGGGGGCGATATTTGTACCGGACGGCTCGGGAGCACTGATCCATTTTAACAATGGGAAGCTCCAATATCCAGGGTATCAACAAGATATTTATGGCCCGGATTTGACGATGAAGCTGCGGGAAGCCGGATCGGCGGAAGCCAAAGCCCGGTTGCCAGTCTTTGGTCTAATTCGCAAAGAGGGAGCTTTCCTTGGCATTATCGAGGAAGGGGACGCTGTGGCAACGGTGAATGCGGATATCAGCGGCAAGCTGAACAGCTATAACAACGTATATCCAAGCTTCTATGTCATGAATAAGAGCGATGTAACGCTTCAGGCAAGTGACATGGTGCGAACACTTCCCAAATTCCAGAAAAAACCGACAGCGTCAGACTTTGTTGTCCGTTACGCCTTTGTCGGCGGGGAGAAGGCTTCCTATTCGGGGCTGGCCGAACTCTATCGGAATTACCTGTTACATACCGGCGGACTGCCCGAGCAGCAAGCGGGTAAAGAACAGGCCGGCATTCCATTTTATCTGAAATTGTTCGGCGGGATGACAACCAGGCAGCATATGCTGGGGATTCCTTATGATTCGACAGAGGCGCTTACGACCTTTGAGGAAGCCAAGCAGATTCTGTCCACGCTGACGGAGAAAAATGTATCCAACATTCAGGTTCGCTACGCCGGATGGTTCAATGATGGACTGCACCATCGGCTGCCGGATTCCATTTCGGTGGACGGAGCCATTGGCGGCAAGAAAGGTATGCGTGACTTTAGTGATTACGCACGGGAAGCGGGTATCGCATTTTATCCGGATGTGGCTCTGCTGAATGTGCAGTCGAAGAAAGGATTCAAACCGAATAGAGAGGCTTCACGAACGTTAACCCAGGAACCGGCTGTCGTGTATCCGATGAATCAAGCCTTACAGCGCCGTGATCGGGATAGGTCACCATCCTATGTACTTTCGCCCAACAAGCTGGATCAGGTTACAACAGAGATGCTGGATGAGATGAAGTCGATTTCAAAAGAAGAGCAAGCGCATTCACTGAGCCTGAAGGATCTGGCTGAACAGCTGAACAGCGACATGAATCCCAAGAAGCAGCTGGATCGAACGGAAGCGTTGGGCGTGGTCACCAAAGCCCTCGAACAGATCAAACAGCAGGCAGGCTCCGTTGTGGCCGAAGGTGGAAATGGCTACGCGCTGCCGTATGTTACCGGACTGACGGATGCGCCAATGAACAGCAGCCAGTTCAAACTGGAGGATGAGGAGATTCCATTCTTTCAATTGGTGGTTCATGGAAATATTAGTTACACGGGATCTCCATACAATCTTTCGACGTATACGAACCCGAGACAATATGTGCTAAAGCTGATCGAATACGGTGCAAGTCCGTACTTTGCCTGGTTTAATGCACCTAATCATGTAGTCAAACAGACCGATTATGACGATCTGTACGCGGCAAATTACAAGCAGTGGGTGGATCTGGCTGCCGAGATGTACAACGAGGTCAATCAGACCAATCTTCCATTTGCCGGGCGTTTCATGCAGTCGCATGAAGCATTGGCGGAAGGTGTGTACCGAACAACCTATGATGGCGGTGGCTTCGTGATCGTGAATTATAATGATTTTCCTGTAGAGGTTGAGGGCCAATCCGTGGAAGCCCAAGGTTATGTGACTGGTGGTGAGCAGCTCTGAAGACAATCCTGAAATGGAAATCGGGAAGTCGTACGTACGCTCAGCAGAAAGCCATGTGGGGCGTCATCTACGTGCTTCCATGGCTGGTTGGATTCGTATTATTTTTCTTCATCCCGCTGCTCGCGTCGCTGCGTTACAGCATGAGCACGATTCAGGCCAATGCGGAAGGCATTGCCATTCAATTCACCGGGGTCGCCAATTATATTCAGGCACTCACCGTCAATACCAGTTTTAACCGAGCGTTGATCGAGTCGATTACCGATGTGCTTGTCAATGTGCCTCTTATTGTCATATTTAGCCTGTTTCTCGCCGTCATTCTGAACCAGAAGTTCAGAGGCCGGGCAGTGGCACGTTCCATATTCTTCTTGCCCGTTATTTTGGCATCCGGTGTCATCATGTCACTGGAGAGCACCAGCTTGATTGATGCTGTTAACCAGAACAGTACTGGAGGAAGCGCACTAGGTACATTTGAGCTCGAAAATCTGATGTTGGATGCCGGGGTGAGCGAATGGATCGTAACGTATCTGAGCAGTGCCGTTGATCGGATTTATCAGATTGTCAGCCAGTCGGGCGTGCAGATTTTGATCTTTTTGGCTGGCATCCAGACCATTTCGCCTCAGCTCTATGAGGCATCCAAAATGGAAGGTGCTACCGGGTACGAAGCATTCTGGAAGATTACATTCCCGATGGTCAGTCCGCTGATCTTTGTCAATGCGATCTACACCATTATCGACTCGTTTGCCAATAACGCCATGACTGAACTGATCCGGGATACCGGATTCGTGAAATTCGACTTTGGCCTCAGCTCGGCGATGGCATGGGTGTATTTTCTGGCGATTGCCATCATTCTCGTGATTGTATCCATTATTTTCTCGAAACGAGTCTTCTATCAAGATTAGAAAGGAGGACGTTCAGCGTGACGACTTCTCGATTATTATCGCTGGAACACTGGAAAGGCTGGCTCTGGTCCGTGATTCGGTTCGTACTGATTACTGGACTTTCCTTTGTTATCCTCTTTCCAATATTTCAGAAAATCTCAACGTCCATCAAAGATAAGGGTGACCTGTATTCTGCAGTGGTGGTATGGATCCCCCAGAATTTCTCGATCGATAACTTTCAGCAGGCTATCCGGGTTATGGATTACTGGGCGACGCTGTTCAATACCTTCGCGCTGTCAGCGACAACA
This sequence comes from Paenibacillus sp. FW104-T2, assembly GCF_058789975.1. Lineage (NCBI taxonomy): Bacteria > Bacillati > Bacillota > Bacilli > Caryophanales > Paenibacillaceae > Paenibacillus > Paenibacillus sp. FW104-T2. The sequence continues at coordinate 218,993 of NZ_JBYTCE010000009.1, forward strand.
ACACTGTTAACGACAGCGTCCTGTGCCCTTGCAGGGTATGGTTTCGCCCGGTTGAAGTTCAAGGGGAGCAATTTGCTGTTCGCAGGCGTGATTCTCACGATTCTCGTTCCACCCACGACGATTTTGATTCCGGTGTATCTGAATCTGAAAAGCTTCGACCTGATGGGCTTGATGACACTGATTACCGGCAAACCGGTGAACCTGCTGAATACCTACTGGCCGTTCATTCTGACCGCCATTACGGCCAATTCGCTTAAAGCCGGGTTGTATATTTTCATCTTTCGTCAGTTCTTCCGCGGCATTCCGAAGGAAGTGGAAGAGGCTGCATATGTGGACGGGGCAGGCATTGGGCGGACCTTTGCCCGAATTATGCTCCCGAATGCAATTCCATCCATGGTGACCGTGATGCTGTTTTCCTTTGTATGGCAGTGGAATGATAGCTTCTACACGACTACGTATCTGACTTCAAGTAAGGTCATGTCGACCCAACTGTCTTCGCTTCCATATAATCTGGCCCAACAAGTAAGTGATGGAGCCTCTAAGGCGGATCCTTTTTATCTAAGCATGATTCAGGATACGGGAATATTGCTCGCCATTCTGCCTTTGATTGTCATCTATCTCTTCGTGCAGCGTTATTTCGTGGAGAGTGTAGAACGTACAGGAATCGTTGGCTAAAACGTTAGGCTTAACCGTGAAGAAAGATCCGAAACAGATCGATACGATCTGAAGAGAGGAGGAGGAGGAGTCTTGCGCCTGAACGTATGGAACGGGTTGCGGAAGCGTGCGCCAACTGAAGCTTAGTCTACTCGTAGATTTTGCTGCAATCATCGGATATTGCATTGAGGAAAAGCAATCGATCATGACAGGAGGATATAAAGTGAAAAAGATGTGGATGTCTTGTAAACTTTTACTCGTATTGGCTTTACTGATTACGATTGCTCCATGGGGAGGAAGCCGCGCAGAGGCGTGGGTTGGCATGCCTATGGGCAAGCTTCACGTAAGTGGCAAGAATCTGGTGAACAGCAACAATCAGCCTGTGCTTCTGAACGGTTGGCATCAACCTTCAGGTGCCTACTGGACGTATCAGAACAGCAATTATTATCTTAATCTTCACGGCAACAATCGTCATGCGGCTACCCTGGCTTACCTGAAGGACATTACCGATACATTTGCGGACACAAGTCCGAAATACGGCAGCAATCATGGATGGAACATGAATCAGGTACGTCTGTTCATTGATCGTGAGGATATGGGTGATGTGGCGGCGGGTACATATAATTTTGCCGGTGTGCAAACCGTTACGCAGAACGTCATTATCCCGTACATTCAATATGCCAAAACCAAAGGCGTGTATGTCGTCCTGGGACTCGACTTTACGTTGAAGGATGACCAGGCAACCACCGCTTCCAACCTGCAGAAATTTAATCAAATCTGGGGATATCTTGCGTCTCGTCCCGAGATTAAAAGTGCCGATAACGTTCACTTTGAGCTCATTAACGAGCCAGTGAAATCGTATGCGAATGGACATTGGGGCGGATACAACGGGGAGAATGACTTTGTGGATCACTGGAATGATCTGCGCAATTTCCAGAACTCCATCATCTCCACGATTCGTAACCAGGGTGCCGATAACGTAATCTGGGCTGCAGGTCTGGGGTATAACCAGTTCTACAGTCTGACGGCAAGCCATCCACTGACGGATCCCCTGAACAACTACGGATATGCGGTTCACTGGTATCCGGGTTACGGCGCGTACGATAACTTCTCCATATTGCAAGATCAGTGGAATACCAATGTGAAAGCAGCTGCAGACAAGTATCCGATCAATATCACGGAAGTAACCTGGTTTAAAAACAAGCCTGGTGATTCGGCCTATTGGAACCTGTTTAATGGCAGCAACGAAGGTTTCGGTACCAATACCAAAACCATCTTCAACGCGGCTGGAAACGTTAGTATTGCGGCTCACATGAACGGCTTCATTCTTGAGCCGGGGCAGCGCAGCTCTTTTGCCGATCCAACGGCTGGACTGAAATGGGATGGCGATGCTTCACGAAGTGCCATGGGACGATTCCTGTTCAACTGGTACCATGAACGTGCTCAATCGTATCCAGGTAGCGGAAATGGTGGTGGACCCACAACCGGGCTAGTGTCAGGTGCAACCTACAAAATTGTGGCCAGACATTCCAATAAGGTCATTGACGTTCCTGGGGGGCAAAATCAAAACAATCTTCAGCTTCAGCAATGGAGCGATCTGGGCGGCAATCCTCAGAAGTGGGTTCTGACCTCCATCGGTGGTGGCAGCTATACCCTAACCAGCGTGAACTCACCGGACAAAGTGATTGATATTCGCAACGGTACTCTCACGAACGGTGAAGCGGTTCAGCTCATGAGCAATCTGAACACGACCGCACAGCATTTCAAAGTCAACGATCTGGGGAATGGATATTGGAGTATCATTAACGTGAACAGCAACAAAGCGATTGAAGTGGAAAACGCTTCCACATCCGATGGTGCCAAGTTGCAGCAGAATACGTACACGGGTGCAACGAATCAACAATGGAAATTTATCGCGGTTAGCAATTAACATTATTGAACAAGAGGACCTTCACGGCTGTTATTGCCGGAAAGGTCCTCTTTACGTTGAGATTTCAGTCTGTGCAATGCGCTGTGATGCTTATGAACTCGTTTGTACGATGACTCATTGTAGAGTGATTAATATATCCGATATCTGCCGCTTAAAGCCAGCAAGCTGAAAAAATACAGACAGTTATCATAATAGCGGCGCTGACCCTGGCGCAGGGGGGTGTTCCAAAAGAGGCGTACGAAATGTTCCACATGTGGACCATCTGCAGCCAGTGAGGCCATGGCGTTGGTAGCGAGCAGACCGATCGGATGCAAGGAAGGTTCATCGAACGGTTCACCCTCAATGGTATATCTGCGATATTCGGCGACATCAATGCTGCTGAAGAAGGAATGAATTCGATTGGACTGCTCCACCTGCCAGGGATCCTGGCGGAACCATTCCCAGTCCAGAGCTATATTCGCGGCAACCCGGTAAGCATCGCTGTAAAAGTGTCTAAAATCACCATGCGGCTGAACAGGAGCGGGTGATCCGTCATAGTTCGCATATTCAGGCGAAAGCCCGGTTACAGGATGACAGGCGGTATGCAGATAAGCTCGACTTGCCGCCGCTGCATCTCTCCAGAAGGCTTGATCGTCTTCATCCGCATATAATGCAAACAACTCATAGAAATGGGGGAGATGGTAGGATGGATCACTGAATGGTGATTCCGGTACAAATTTGATCAGCTTGGTTTCCGGGTCCCACATGGGATCTCCCTCGCCATTTTCACCTTGATGAATGCATGCGCGGAGGATTTTTCTGGCTTGTTCCTTATAGTTAAAAGGGGCATCCCCATCACCCCAGCGGTTAGAAGCAAAGAACAGAGCCATGGCGAAAAACTCCTCACCATCAGGTGCAGGTCCTTGAGATAAGCGGGTTCCATCCGGTTTGCAGTGCCAGGCAAAATAATCCTTGTATCGACCTTCAGCATGCTGCATGAACGTATGGGAATAATTCCAAAGCCGATCGAATTCTTCTTTTTTGTCCATCTGCACAGCCATCATCATGCCATAAGACATGCCTTCGGAGCGAACATCGTTATTACCGGTGTCGAGTAAATAGCCTTTGTCCTGACCCATCGGGTAATAGATTCGCGTATTCTCTTCTCCATAAAACAGCTCGTTCCACGACTCCTCCAGCCGTGCGTTTATTTCCTGTTCATCATAACCAAACTTGTGAAAGAGATTGATATATGTATTGGTATCATAGGCGCCTTGACCGGTGATATTCATGGGTTTTCCTCCTTTTAATGCAAACGTTAAACCCATTATATCACGGTAAATGTGTATAAATTAAAGCGTTTACATTGGAAATCTTAGTTCTTTCCTTTTTCCGATTATCATGACCAAAATGAAATGATATGATTGCTGCAAGTCCTATACTTTATCGGGTATCTGTAAAATTATGTAAGTGTTAAACTCGTGAGGAAGGACCCACCAAGCATAAAGTTTTACCCGTTTGGATTCCTTCAAATGACATGAACTTTATGATCGAAGAAAGGATGGTGGTAAACATGGTTCGCGATGCAGGAGATACACCAGAAGCAGATATTCACCAAGGGATAACTGCACCGCGCGATCCCGTTGGAGTGAAGGAGACGAATAACGAGGCAACGTTCGATTACTGCTCCCCTGAATATCACAACATGATTAGCCAATCTCTTTTGAACAAAGGTCACAATGCCAGATTAAAACGGGCGATTCAGAAGGCTGGACAGGGTGAACCTGTTGTTATGGCTTATATCGGTGGTTCTATCACCCACGGCGCTGGCGCAATTCCTATTCATCTCCGTAGTTACGCCTATCGATCGTATGAGCGGTTCAAGGCGATGTTTGCTCCATCAGACAGTCGTTCCATTCAACTGGTTAAAGCCGGAGTAGGCGGAACGCCTTCCGAACTGGGAATGATACGCTATGATCGTGATGTGCTTGGAGATGGTCAAATTCAACCGGATATCGTCGTCATTGAGTTTGCAGTTAATGATGCGGACGATGAAACCCGAGGGAACTGTTACGAAAGTTTAATATTGAAAGCGCTTGCTGCAGATAACAAGCCTGCCGTCATCCTTTTGTTCAGTGTCTTTGAGAATGACTGGAATCTACAGGATCGTCTAGCTCCGGTGGGCTGGCATTACAATCTGCCCATGGTGAGCATGAAGGATGCTCTTGTCGAGCAATTCCACAAGACCAAGCAAGAAGGTAACGTCGTAACCAAAGAGCAATATTTTCATGATATATATCATCCGACCAACCTGGGACATCAGATCATGGCCGATGCACTGGGTCACCTGTTTGATGCAGTGAATCATGCCGAACTGGACCAGGAAGATCATGATCTGAGAAGGCCGCCTCTGATTGGGGACGATTTCGTGCACGTGAAACTGCTGGATCGGAAAAATGGCAATCAGCTTCCCAAAATCGATCCGGGTTGCTTCGCGCAGACGGATACCGACCTGCAGATGGCCGAGATGGATGATCACGATTATGCTACGCCGCTCTTCCCGCACAATTGGATGTATACCCGCGATGAGAGGGCCGAAACGCAAAAGTTCAAGCTGCAAATGCGCTGCAGATGTCTTCTTTTAATCTTCAAAGACTCTGGAAGCGACGAGTTTGGAACAGCCCGGATCAAAGTGGATGGTGTTCTCACCAAACAAGCCAATCCGCATGAAGTAAATTGGACACGCTGTCATGCCATGCTCCTGATTCAAGATAAGCACGTCAGCGAGCATACTATCGAGATCGAAATGGCAGAAGGGCACGAGAATAAACACTTCACGATTCTTGGTTTTGGCTATGTCAGTTAACAAAACAAAAGCCGGAGATTAATCCAATAGCTAAATGCACCTATGAAGGGAGTACTGTACATGATATCTTCAGCACCGGCTGGATTTGACCAATACCGCAATGATATACCTCGCGGAGCAATAGAGACGATAGAGTATGATTCCACTACGGTTGGGAATACACGGAAAGCACTGGTGTACACACCTCCAGGATTTTCTTCCGAAAACACATACCCTGTACTTTATCTGCTTCACGGGATCGGTGGAGATGAGATGGAATGGCAGCAGCATGGTAGCCCGCAGATCATCTTGGACAATCTGTACAACGATAACCTGCTTGAGCCTATGATAGTTGTTTTGCCCAACGGTCGCGCCATGCCCAACGATCGAGCCGAGGGTGATCTATTTGACCCGGAGAAAATACAAGCCTTTGAACGATTTGAATCCGACTTGATTCATGACCTTATTCCTTATATTGAATCCAACTATCCCGCAAGTACAACCAGGGATAATAGGGCAATTGCCGGCTTATCCATGGGCGGAGGCCAGTCCTTAAACATAGGGCTGGGCAATCTCAACCATTTCGCTTGGGTCGGTGCCTTCTCTCCCGCTCCAAACACCAAAGCGCCAGAGCTGCTCCTTCCTAATCCGCAGGAAGCAATCTCGCTTTTGTCGCTCCTTTGGATCTCCTGTGGTGATCAGGATAACCTTATCCAAATTAGCGTTGACGTACATCAATATTTGGAACAGCAGGGCGTACCGCACATCTGGTTTGAAGAGAGCGGAGGTCATGACTGGCCAGTGTGGAAAAATGATTTGTATCTGTTTTCCAAACGTCTATTCAAATAAATACCAATTCAACTCCAACTCCAGTGTCTACCCGGAAAAAGTACCGAATTATTCAAAACCTAATCCAAATATCAGGAGGTTTTTACCATGTTTAAATTCGGAAAAAAATTGTTGACTGTTGTCCTTGCCGCTTCCATGAGTTTTGGTGTATTCGCCGCTACGACAGGTGCTACAGATTACTGGCAGAACTGGACAGATGGCGGGGGTACTGTTAATGCCGTGAACGGTTCGGGAGGAAACTACAGTGTAAACTGGCAGAACACGGGGAACTTTGTTGTCGGTAAAGGGTGGACTTACGGTACACCTAATCGTGTAGTGAATTACAATGCGGGTGTATTCTCTCCATCCGGCAACGGATATTTGACGTTTTACGGGTGGACACGGAATGCACTTATTGAATACTACGTGGTGGACAACTGGGGAACATACCGGCCAACCGGAACATACAAAGGCACAGTAAACAGTGATGGCGGCACATATGACATCTATACTACGATGAGATACAATCAGCCGTCCATTGATGGGTATTCAACATTCCCGCAATACTGGAGTGTTAGACAATCCAAACGTCCAATCGGTGTAAACTCCCAAATTACGTTCCAGAATCACGTAAATGCGTGGGCGAGCAAAGGCATGTACTTGGGTAACAGCTGGTCCTATCAAGTGATGGCGACCGAAGGATATCAAAGTAGCGGTAGCTCGAATGTGACCGTTTGGTAAGCGCTCTCTTTTCAATCGGCTAGTCTAAAACTTAGGCAAGGCAGGTCTATGGATCTGTCTTGCTCTCCATTCCCGTTTTAAAGGAGACCTACAGATGAGAAAGTGGATGATATTTCTGCTCATCGCAGCTTTTGTTGGATTAAGTGCTTGTTCGACAGGCAGCAGTACTACCGTGAGTGATGATCTTGTATTGGTAGAGGGTGGGGCATTCAAGAGCAGTAAAAGCAATTATAGTGGCAAAGACATCATACTGTCTGACTTTTATATCGGCAAATATGAAGTGACCCAGAAACAATGGGCTGACGTTATGGGGGACAATCCCTCTGGTTTTAAAGGGGAAGAACGGCCCGTTGAAAGGGTGAGTTGGTATGATGCGATCGAGTACTGTAATGCACGCAGCATGAAGGAAAACCTTAAACCGTATTACACTATTGATAAAGAAACGCTGGATCCGAATAATAAGAATGAAAATGATAATGTTAAATGGACTGTAACCATCAATGAAGATGCGAATGGATATCGTCTGCCAACGGCAGAAGAATGGGAATATGCCGCAAGTGGCGGACAAAAGAGTGAGAATTTTACTTATAGCGGAGGCAACAATCCAGACGAAGTGGCGTGGTACTGGATGAATGCCGGTGAAAAGCCGTTAACAGGAGACTGGAACTGGCCAGCCATTGAAAACAATCGGAATCAAACCAAGCCAGTAGGTCAGCAGAAGGCCAATGAACTTGGTATCTATGATATGTCTGGTAATGTTAGAGAATGGTGCTGGGAATGGCACAGCCATCCGGAGACCCCGGACAACACCTGGAGAGTCAGCAAGGGTGGGGGCTGGGTCAGTAGTGTAAATACAGCAGAGATTTCCTATCCAGGAAAATTCGATGCGAATGGCATTGGTCCCGATCAGGGATTACGAGTCGTACGTAGTAAATAACGAGGCCCATTCTTTAAAAATGGGCTTTTATACATGACAACTGAAAAAGGAAGAACGATCTTAAAAAATGAATATGTTTTCTTTAAACTTTGCTATAGTTCACCCATTATGGACCATATAAAATGGAAATACCAACCAATGTAAGCGCTTTTATAACTGATTAAATCAAGCACGGCTGTTGAATCTAGGAGCGAAGGTAGTTTCAGAAAATTGTTTACACGGTTGGAATACGAAATGGAGGTGTATTGATGAAGAGGAAGACTTGGTTCACATTAATGGTATCTGGAGTGGTTTCATTATTTATTTCGGTAAGCGCTTTTGCTGGGTGGGTGTTTTGGGAACCGCTGACGTATCACAATGCAAGTACCTGGCAGAAGGCAGATGGGTATTCCAACGGTTCCATGTTCAACTGCACGTGGCGGGCGAATAATGCTAATTTTACGAATGATGGCAAGCTGCGCTTGAGTCTGACAAGTCCTTCATACAACAAGTTTGATTGTGGAGAATATCGGTCAACGAATACTTACGGCTATGGTCTCTATGAAGTAAGTATGAAGCCTGCTAAAAATACAGGAATTGTATCCTCTTTTTTCACCTATACCGGTCCTTCTGATGGCACACAATGGGATGAGATTGATATCGAGTTCCTTGGCAAAGACACAACGAAAGTACAATTCAATTATTATACAAACGGCGTTGGAAATCATGAGAAGATCGTAAATCTGGGCTTCGATGCGTCCCAGGGATTCCATACGTATGCGTTTGATTGGCAACCAGGTCACATTAAGTGGTACGTCGATGGCGTGCTGAAACATACAGCTACAACCAATATTCCGAAAACACCAGGTAAAATTATGATGAATATCTGGAATGGAACGGGTGTGGATAGCTGGCTCGGGTCTTATAATGGTGCTAATCCATTGCATGCTGAGTATGATTGGGTGAAATATACGAGTAATTAACAGAAACTCACGATCAGGTCCAACTAGTGCCATAAACTGCAAGAAACAGAGGAGCGGATTTACTTCCGCAATCCACTGTTTTTTTATGATCATTTTCAACCTTTACAGAACAATCGTAACGTAAGATGATGAGGGAAAAGGGTGGAAATGAAATGAACTCGACATACAGTGGACGGAAAACCATGAGTATGAGTAACAGCAGCGATACCAATAACAATTGATCACCCGAGCAGTTTATCGAACCGTTAGGCCAACCATAGGATGCCAAGCAGATATAAACCTTGCTGGAACCTTTCGGTCACCCTGATAAACAAGAGAGATAAGAGTAAGACGTTGTACTAATACAACATCCGTATTCACTTTTTAATATCCTAAATTAATACAATAAATGTTGCAATATTAGTATGGGCATTCATATGGTTCATTCATTATGATGGACTCTGTAGACAACATCACTACATACAGGGGGACTCACAAGTTGAAAACAATCAAGAAAAGAAAGATTGGCGGTTTGGCTTTGGCAGGAATGTTGGCGCTTACAGCAGTTCTTAGCGGATGTAACAGTGGAGCAAGCAAAGAGGCTGCACCGAGCACACCGAGTACTGCACTGGAATTGAAGGACGGGAAGTATGATCCACCCGTAACACTTACTTATTTACGTCCCTGGGGACCCGAAATCAAATTCAAATCTGGTGAAGATCAGGACAATAACGTGCACACCAAATGGGCAAAAGACAAGCTCGGCATTGAACTAAAAAATCAGTGGGTATCACCATCGACCAACAATGCGTTTGAAACGAAGCTTCGCCTGTCGCTGGCTTCCAATGCAGAAATGCCGGACATCATCTCATATCGCGGCGACTTCAATCTGGCACGTGAGCTGATTGAAACGGGCAAGTTCGTTGATGCTGGTGAATTGTTTGATCAATATGCAAGTGATACCTGGAAAGCTGCCGTGAATGAAGATCCTTCCGTATGGTATCCGTACATGCAGGATGGTAAACGGATTGGTATTCCGATTCTGGATTACTCCTACAATAGTGATCCAGTGATGTGGATTCGCGAGGATTGGATGAAGAAGTTTAATTTGAAAGCACCTGAAACACTGGCTGATCTTGAAGCGATTATGGAAACGTTTACGAATAAAGACCCGGATGGCAATGGTAAAAAAGACACCTACGGTCTGACCATCGGATTCAAAAACTGGCTCAGCACATGGATGTCTGATGCTGGTTGGGTCTTCGGAGCCTACGGCACGATGCCAAACCAGTGGAATCTGAACGCAGAAGGCAAGCTGGAGTACGGTTCTGTAAATCCAGGAGCAAAACAAGCTTTGGCAACACTGGCTGACTGGATGAAAAAAGGATATATTCCAGAAGAGGCTGGGGTATATGATGAAACCAAAGCAGCAGAAGAGTTTACAGCAGGTAAAGCCGGAATTGTTGTGGGCCCTCACTGGATGCCGTCATGGCCGCTTGAAGATGTGAAGAAAAACCATCCGGAAGCGGAGTACAAAGCTTACCCGATCCCATCTGGACCTGATGGAAAGGCAGGCAGACGAGGTACCGCGAACGACAACGGTGTAATTCTGATTAACAAAGATATGAAAAACCCAGAAGTCTTTTTCACATATCAAAACTATCTATTTGATCACTATGCTAATCCAAAAGCAGGTGATGAATTCGAAAATGGCTTCGCTGAAGGATATGACTGGGCAATGAAAGACGGCAAAGTAACAACGGATGCTAGTGTGACAGGCGGTTATGCACCTGAGAAATACACATTAACGTTTGATGGTGCACGTATCCCAAGTCTGAACATGGCTACGCTTGCGAAGTTTGCTAACGGTGAAGAAGCCACAACACCTTTCGAGAAAAAACTTAAGTCCGGTGTACCGGTACCAATGGTGGAAGCGGCCAAGATTGTTCAGGATCAAAAAGATATCGCTTTAAAACAGATGTTCACAGGTGCACCAACGATGTCGATGCAAATGAACAACGACATCTTAACCAAAATGGAGAAGGACCTGTTCTCGCAAATCATCTATGGTAAAGCTCCGATCGATGCTTTTGATACGTTTGTAGAGAAGTGGAAGTCTTCAGGTGGAGATCAAAATACGAAGGAAGTTAATGAGTGGTACCAATCCGTTACGAGCGGAAAGTAAGTACGAGCCAAGTAATTAAATCTTATCCGTTATTTCGTCCTAACCAAGCTGCTAAAGCAGGTGGAAAAGTACAAAGAAAAGGCCTTGCTGGAAATCATTCCAGCGAGGCCTTTTTGCTTCAAACCGGCAGATTCTCTCTATATTCCTGCGGTGTCAGATCGTAAAACTTTTTAAATACCCGAATAAAATACGCCGTGTTGTTGTAGCCGACAAGCTCCGCAATTTCGAATACCTTGGCGCTTGAGGATCGCAAATAATAAGCTGCTTTTTCCATCCGTAACCGATAGACATAGGCTGTCAGCGCTTCTCCTGTCTCCGCCTTATATACCTTGGATAGATACACAGGGTGCAGGTGGACATGTTCGGCAATAGCCGGTAAAGATACATCGGAAGCCAGATGCAGGTCCACAAAGCTTTTGACACTGCGAACGATGGTGCTGTGATTGTCCTTCAGCTCCTGTTCTGCGTCTTCACTGATGGAATGAAGTGTACGGATTGACCAGTCTTTCAACTGCTGGGCGGTAGCATAGCTTGGAGCCTGGAAGTATTTGTACGTTTCGGCAGGCAGAACAGAAGAGATCTGTTTTCCGTTCTTGTGGATGATATAAGCAAAGGCCCCAGCCAAGGCATGATACACCTCAATCGTCGTTTCCGCGATATCATGATGCTGCGCGGATTCGAGCAATTCCTCGAAAATGACCTCAATCTTCTGTTCCACATCGTCAAAGCGGCCAGCTTCCAGAAGACTGATGAGGGTTGGAGGCTTGTACAGAGAACGGATGGCAGGAAGGGGGTGTACATCCTTATCGTCTGAAGCCGTGATGAACAAACCCTGCGCATGTCCCATACGCTTCCGCATGGATCTGACAGCACTCTCATAAATTTCACCAATCTCATTAGGGAATTTGCCCCAGTGAGAGACTGCAATGGAAATAGCCCCTTTTAAATATAACTGAACGTTTGTCTGAATTTGGGCAGCGTAATGCTCCAGCAGCACTTGAGGTTTTTCCTCTTTGCTCACACTTGGTGTGCCGCCTTTTTTGACACTAACCAGCACAACCAGATAGTCATGGACATCCCGCGTATGCCACATATGAAAATGCTGCTGCGTCACCTCGCTGATAATGTTGCTAATGGCATATTGCATCAGCGAAAGATCATGGTCAGCCATCTCGGATAGATGCTCTTCCATCCGAATGACAAGCATGCCCAGCTCCTCACCAACCGAATAGGGCAGATTTAGCAATTCGAGCTTGTCTGCGAGCGTTGAGGGAGAATAGGTTTTGCCTGTCAGCAATTCATGGAGCATTGTAGATTGCAATAAAGGCAAGTTATCCTGGAATGCATGTAAGGCACGTTGATAGGAGGCCGCCGCTTCCCATTTTTGTTTGATCCGGTCAACAAGCCGCTGTACGGTTTCGATTAGATCCTCATCACTTACAGGCTTCAGCAAATAATCAAAGCTTTCCTGAGCCATCGCTTGTTTGGCGTATTCGAAGTCAGCAAAGCCCGAGAGTAAAATCGTCTGCACATGCGACCATTTTTCGTGAATTGCTGTGATTAACTCAATACCGGACATCTCCGGCATGCGAATATCAGTGATTACGATATCAATATCATGATTCTCCATAATTTCCAGTGCTACGGCACCTGACAAGGCTTCGTGTACAGTACCGATTCCACAGCTTTCCCACGGAATGGTTTCCGCCAGCGTTTCTACAACGGAACGTTCATCATCAACTAACAACATTTGTAACATGTACTTCACCTACTCATTGATATTGTTGTACCATGTAATGCTTACCTTAACGCCTCCGCCAGGCGTATGCTCATAACTTAGACCCGCATCTTCACCATACAAAAAAGACAAACGCTGATGAACATTCCAAGTTCCGCATCCCATGTTGCCATCGAGCGGTTTGTTAAGATTGTCGACCAACTCTTGCATCTGATTCTCGGTCATACCCAGCCCGCTGTCCTCGACGGTAATCGTACACATTTCATCCTTATGATAACCTGTTATGTTGATATGACCGTCTTCAGTACGAGGTTCAATGCCATGAATGATAGCGTTCTCAACGATAGGTTGTAAGCTTAAACGTGGTAACGTTTTATGAAGCATATCGTCCGGTACATCGATGGTAAAATGCATGCGTTCCAGCCGGAGTGCCTGGATTTCTAGGTAATTTTTCACCATGTTCAACTCTTCTTTGATGGTGGCCTGATCATTCTCGGATCTTGTGATGTACCGATAATACTCACCTAAATTAAGCGCCATCGCCACAACGGCTTTCTCATTTTTCATCCTTGCCATATTTTTGATGTAGAAGAGGCAGTTGTATAGGAAATGCGGGTTAATCTGTGATTGCAACTGCTTCAAAGTGGCTTCACGTCTTCGGAGTTGTTCTTCGTACACGTTCTCAATCAACTCCTGAATTCGCTGCGCCATGATGTTAAATCGTGCAAACAATAAACTGAATTCATTACGTGACGAATGATGCAGACGAACGGAGAAATCTCCAGTCGACAAACGGTTCGTTCCCTTTACGAGTTGAAGCAATGGAAGCTGCACACTTCGATACAGCACATACAACACCACAACACTCATAGCAATCAAAACGGCTATGGAAGCGTAGAAGAGATTACGACTATTTGTGATCGGCCCTAAAATTTGCTGCATAGGCACGTAGTCTACATAGTACCATCCCAGACTGTCTGAATGTATGTACGAGACATAGTATTCTGTACGGTCAAGCGTCGTGGTGAATCCGCCTTTTCCTTGCAAAGTCATCTCTTTCAGCTTGGACTGAATCGCAGTCAATGTGCCATTCCCACTAGTGTTGCTAATTAAGCCAAACTCGGGATGGAACATAAAAGGGTCACCTTTGTTATTCAATTTGTTCTGATCCAGCATGCTGGTCAGATGATTCACTGGAAAGCTGATCTTGGTAATCAGTCTTGACTTCCCAGGAGTGTCGATCGCTGTCGTTGGATCGGTCGTGTACCACACAAATTGATTCTGCTTATATGCCCATGATTTCGAAAGCGGCTTGGAAAATTCATCCTCCGCATACGGGATATAAGCATAATAATCCGTGGAAATGACTTTTTGCAACCTTGGAAAATAAAGGGTGATAGTGGAATGCCATTTGCTGGCTGCATTATACAGATTCATTTTTTCAAGAATGGCACTTCCAACTTTGACACGTTCATAAGGCACATCTTTGTAATCCGGCCGCTGATATTCCTGAATACTCGAATCTTGTCCAATAGACATTCCGTAGAGAGATAATTGGTAAATATTAGATTCTACAGAGTCAGCAAAAGTGGACAAATGATTCATGGTATTGTTCTGAATTTCGTGTTCGATCACCCGTACACTTTCCCGGTTTGAATAGGTGTACAGGAACAAAACCAGGACAAGCAGTGCTACAAATAACAGTGTAATTTTGGTGAAGACGTTCAGACGTGCGAACAATGCTGGGCCTCCCTCAACTCATTAAAATATTGATATCGTTGTTGCAATATTAGGATATAGATTGCTAATAACCGTTGCTATAATTTTAATATACAAGTTCATATGCACTTGTAAAATACAAATTTTTAGAACATGGGGGATGTAGGGGTGAAGGAACATACGTTAGAAACGCCTCGCAAGGGGCGTGCCATCAAGGCGAGACAGCGCTGGAACATGCAACGGAATTGGTCCTTGCATTTGATGCTCGTACCAGCGGTTTTGCTGGCAATTGTATTTCAGTACATACCAATGGGCGGGATTGTGATTGCTTTCCAGGATTTTAAACCATACCTTGGATTTACCGAATCCAAATGGGTAGGTTGGGATAATTTCAAGTATTTATTCTTATACCCGGACGTAGGCCAGGTCATCTGGAACACACTGGTCATTGCATTTTTCAAAATAATCGCAGGTTTAATTGCTCCATTCCTGTTTGCGATTTTGTTGAACGAAGTTCGTTTATCTGCTTTTAAAAGGGTCAGTCAAACATTGGTATATCTGCCGCACTTTCTGTCATGGGTTATCCTGGGCGGAATATTGCTTGATATTCTTTCGCCGCAGGGCGGTATGGTGAACAAACTGGTCGTTGCACTAGGCGGAGATCCGATCTTTTTCCTGGGGGATGGAACTTGGTTTCGGATAACACTGATTGTTAGTGATGTGTGGAAAGAATTTGGCTTTGGCACGATTGTATTTCTGGCTTCTCTGTCCGGTATTAACCCGGCACTGTACGAAGCTGCTGAAGTGGACGGTGCAAACCGGTTCAAACAAACACTGCACATTACGATTCCAGCCCTGATGCCGATCACGATTGTACTCATGACACTCTCCATCGGAAACATTTTGAATGCAGGGTTTGATCAGGTGTTCAATCTGTACAATCCGCTCGTTTATGACAAAGGTGATATCATCGATACCTTCGTATACCGTCTTGGTATCTTGAATGGCAAAATGAGCTTCGCAACGGCTGTAGGATTGTTCAAATCGGTCGTGGCAACCATTCTGATCGTTATCTCATATCGCATGGCTTACAAATTGGCGAATTACCGCGTGTTCTAGTAGAGAGGAGAAAAGGGCTTGTATTACAAAACAAAAGGCTATCGAATATTCAGCGTTGCGAATTATATTTTTCTGGGCGTACTATCTCTGCTTTGCATTCTGCCTATTATTCATATTTTGGCCGTTTCGTTCAGCAGCATGGCACCGGCCTCAGCCAATCTTGTCGGCTTCTGGCCGATTGGCTTTACGACAGATGCATATGTCAAAACGTTCGGCAATTCAAATTTCATTAATTCCTTGCTGGTTTCGGTTAAACGAACCGTCATTGCTACCGTGATCGGTATGGTGATTATGTTACTTACCGCATTCCCGCTGTCGAAAGAAGATCTCAATTTCAAAGGCCGCTCGATCTACACCTGGTTCTTTGTATTTACGATTTTGTTCAGCGGAGGTCTAATTCCGAGTTATATCTTGGTCCAGAAACTAGGACTGATGGATACGATCTGGGCACTGGTGCTTCCAGGTGCACTGTCCGTGTGGAATGTTATTCTGATGATGAACTTCTTCCGTGGTCTGCCTAAAGAGCTGGAGGAAGCAGCTTATCTGGATGGAGCAGGTCACATTAAAACGCTGGCACTGGTATATGTACCGCTATCCATGCCTGCGATTGCAACCTTGTCATTGTTTACCATGGTAGGTCAGTGGAACTCTTGGTTCGACGGCATGATCTATATGTCCGATGTCAAAAATTACCCACTGGCTTCCTTGCTACAAACCATTATCGTGCAGCAAGACCTCAGTAAAATCAACGTGGACCCATCCATGCTGGAGAATGTTTCCCAGCGTACGGTTCGTGCAGCACAGATTTTCATCGGGGCATTGCCGATTTTGGTCATATATCCATTCTTACAACGCTTTTTCGTTAAAGGTATCGTCATTGGGGCAGTAAAAGAGTAGTACTGCCCTGCAATTGACCACACATTCTAGGGAGGAATATGAGTGAAAAAAGGGTTGGCTTGTCTTGTAGCAGGAAGCATGATCGTTTCACTGGCAGCTCCGGCCGTAGTCGGGGCAGAACAGATGAAGCAGCAAACGGTAACGGAGCAGGAGCAGGCGTCAAGCCTGCTTCGGGCACCGTACAAAGATTTGCAGGGACATTGGGCTGAAAATGCAGTGATGCGTATGCAGGATATGGCGCTCACTAAAGGTTATACGGACGGCACATTCAGACCGAGTGAACGTATCAGCCGTGCCGAATTTGTTGTAATGCTCGATCGGGTGTTCGGATTCGCTGGAGGCCCCGGCGCGGCGTCATACACAGACATTAGTGAAAAAGACTGGTATTATGATGCGATCATACGAGCAAGTGGATCTGGCATTATTCAGGGAACTGATGCAACACATCTGTCCCCCCAGCTTCCGATTACCCGGCAGGATGCTGTCGTGATGGCAGATCGTGCGTTTCAGTTATCGACAGGATGTGAGAATAAATCGCTCGGTTCTGCGTTTAAAGACGACAAAGATGTAGCTGATTATGCTAGGAATGCAATGAACTACTTTATAAACAATAAAATTGTAAACGGATACAACGGAAATCTTGCACCTGAATCCAACATTACGAGAGCAGAAGCTGCTACCATCGTGTCTACGTTGATAGCAGATATTCAAAGCAAACCCGGCACCTATGAATCCAACGTAGAAGGTAATCTGATTGTCCGCTCAACCGATGTGACACTGAAAAATACAACAGTTAACGGCAACTTGCTCCTTACAGAAGCCATTGGAGAAGGTACAGTGAAGCTCGACGGGGTAACGGTCACTGGAAGTGTAATCGTGAAGGGCGGAGGAAACCACTCAATCGATATTCATAACTCCAAACTAAATCGAGTTGTGGTAGACAAAAACACCAGTCCGGTACATGTGAAGATCACAGGGACAACTCAAATTGAAAACTTGTTTATTGAACAAAAGGCTACAGTTGAGTTGTCTGCCGAGAGTACGATTAATACATTAAAAGTAAGCAGCAAAGCCCGTAATACCATGATTGACAGCACAGGTAAAATCAATCTGCTGGACGTAGATGCAGACAACGTATTGCTTAATGGGAAAGCGGTTGCACCAGGACAATACAAGGATAGCACTACGCCTGGGACAGGACAGTCCGAGCAACCAAACGCTGCTGCACCAGGTACTTCTAACGGTGGCAATAATTCTAGTACAGGTGGGGGCGGCTCTTCCAATTCAGGCGGAACGACACCATCCGTACCGGGCAATCCTTCAGGTGAAAAACCGATTCCTGCAACGACGATTCCGGATGAGCATTGGGAAATGGTCTGGAATGATGAATTCAATGCACCTTCCGTGGATGCATCCAAATGGACCGTTCAGGATACGGAGCTTGTGTACAACAATGAGTTGCAATATTACAGCCCGAATAACACACGTATAGTTAAGGATGGCAACCGCAATGTATTGCAGATTGAAGCAAAGCGGGAGCAGAAAGGCAGCAAAAATTATACTTCTGGTAAACTGATTACGAAAGAGAAGGGCGATTGGACGTACGGAAAAGTGGTCGTACGAGCGAAATTGCCCGCGCAGCAGGGCATGTGGCCTGCAATCTGGATGATGCCTACAGATGAAGCACATTACGGAGGATGGCCAGCTTCCGGGGAGATCGACATTATGGAGTTGATTGGCGGTACAAACAAAGATCATGAAGTATACAGTACGATCCATTACGATTCCCCAAAACCAGATGGTTCTCACGGGCATGATCAAGGCAAGTTTACCTTGCCGCAAGGTGAATCGTTTGCAGATGATTATCATGATTTTCAGGTGGAATGGCTGCCTGGCATGATTCGTTTCTACGTTGACGGCAAACTGCATCATCAGGTGAATAACTGGGAGACGACAGCAGCGCGACAGCCGGAGAGTTACACCTTTCCTGCTCCATTTGATCGTCCGTTCTATTTAATTCTCAATCTTGCCGTTGGGGGAGACTGGCCGGGATCGCCGGAAAGTGATTTTGTCTCTGAGAAGATGAATGTTGATTTCGTTCGGGTTTACGAGTACAAGAAACTGAGCGAATGGCCGGACGTAACTTCTAATCCGATCGAACCTGAATGGCAGCGGGAACCGCAAGCGGATGGAAACCAGATCTACAATGATCGCTTTTCTGAAGGTGTGAATGTAGATGGTGTGCCGAACGAATGGAATTTCCTCACGAATGCAGGCGGGGCTGGTAAGGTAGAGGTTATTGATGATGTGCAGAAGGGCAAGGCAGCGAAAGTAACGATCTCACAAGCCGGAACCGAAAGTTATTCCGTACAACTGACACAAATGCCGATGTATATGAAGAAAAACAGAAAATACAAAGTGCAGTTCGATGCCAAGGCATCTGCTGATCGTGTCATTCGTTCGAAAGTAACGCAGTTTGAAAAAAGCTGGACAAATTACTCCGACGATAAGAGCTTCTCATTAACTACAGATTGGCAACCGTATGAATACACCTTCAACATGCGGAATGGGGCAGACAACAATGCAAGGTTTGAATTCAATCTGGGATTGAATGAAGGTGAAGTTACGGTGACCAATGTGCGGTTGACAGATATCGGTGAAGCCGACTCTCTTCCGGTGGAACGCAAAGCACTGCCGGATGGAAATTATGTCTTTAATGGCACATTTGATCAAGGGAAGGATCGCCTCGGCTTCTGGTCCAAACAGGTTAAGTCTGATGCTGAAGCGCAGATTACCGTGAACAACTTCCTGAAGTTCCCGATCATGGAACGGCAGCTCGTGGTCGACGTTCTACGAACGAACGGCCATTCTGATCAGGTGGCTGTGGTACAGCCGGGAATGAAGCTGGAAGCGGGCACTACCTACGGATTCTCTTTTGATGCAAAGGCGGATTCGCCACGTACGATGGATTTGGATTTGTCTACCGCAGAAGGTCATGATGTGCAGGTGAATCAAGGACAGCAGATCCAACTTGGTCAGGAACTCAAGAATTATTCGGGTGAAATTGTGATCGGACAGAACGCAACGACAGCATCAACGGTAACAGCCGAACTGAAGCTTTTATTCGGCAGTTCCGAAGGGAAGGTCTACATCGACAATGTGAAGCTGACCAAACGAGGTAAGCCGGTAACAATTCAAGGCTACACTCATATTCCTGCCACGGATGCATGGATGATGGAAGGTCTGCAGCTCGAAAATTCCGATGAAGGCGGCAAACATGTCAGCTACATGGACGAAGGTGATCTGCTGCAATTCAAAATCGATACAGCAAATGATGGCGTATATGCATTCTCCACAAGGATGGCAAGTGCCAAAGCCGATTCAAAAGTTCGATTCAGTGTGCAGGATGAACAAGGCACAACGGTTGCAAGCTCCGAACTTCTGCTTGGAGATACGGGGGGATGGCAATCCTATAAGACGGTATATCTGCCAGCAGTTTCACTGAAAGCCGGAACATCATATTATGTCAATTTTGAAGGGAACGAATATAATACACGTTGGTTGGACGTTTCACAGAATAAAGTAAGGAATGGCGAACTGACCGCAGATGGAACGGATTGGACTCTAATTCCCGACGTGCTCTCGGCTACGTATGGGAAAGACCATGGAATTAATATTACGTTGCCGGCTGCAACCGACGATGAGTGGGATTCGTTTTTCCAGCAGGGTTCGATTGCTCTTGAGGCTGACAAGACCTATCGTCTGAGCTTTGAAGCTTCAGCCTCTGCACCTAAATCAATACAGGCTGTGGTCTTGCAAGGTAATGGCGGCGAAGCCAAGTATATGGATGAAAACGTAGATCTGACTGAAATTAAGCAGCCTTACACCTTCACATTTACAATGGGAGAAACAGCGGATGCGGCGGCCTTACTGAACTTTGGTCTTGGCAGACCGCTAGCGGAAGAGCACAGTGTATCCATTCAAAATGTGATGTTGTTCGAGGTGAACCCGGGTGCGGATCAGGGGGGACAGCCGGTACACGTCAATCTGATCCCGAATGGGGACTTTGCCAAAGGAAGTGAAGGCTGGTTCAAATATGCAGCCGGTGTTGAATCTGACCTTGCGATTCATGTTGAGAATCAGCAGCTGCAAGCTGTAATCGGTCAGGCGGGAACGAATCCGTGGGACCGGCAGGTTATTAATGAAGGTTTTGCAATGCAGCAGGGAACCAAGTATAAGCTGACGTTCAAGGCCAAAGCGGATAAAGCGCGCAAAATGGGGGTGGGTATCGGCTGGGTGGATGTTCCCGCTGGATACGCGTGGCATGGATTTTATGGGCAGCAAGTGAGCTTATCCACGGAAGAACAAGAGTACACCTTCACATTCGATACAACCGAACCAAGCTATGCAAACAGCCGTATCGTATTTGATATGGGGAATATTACAGGTGACGAAGACGGTAACACCACAATTACGTTGTCTGGTGTCAGCCTGACCAATCTTGGCCCGGTGCAGACAGCCGTAGCTGATTAAATCATCACTAATGGAAGATGGGTAAAAATGAAGAAGGCAGCCGGGTGAATCCCGCTGCCTTTTTGTCATGAATTCTTTCTGTTCTTAACCACCGTAAAGAGGTCAGCATTCAATTCATAATACATAGAGATAAAATCGCGAAAATGTTGAACCGAAGGAGACAATGTTTTTTGTTTCGTCCAGGATAAACTAATCGGGTAGATCGCTGAATCATCAAAAATTTTTATATAGTGCAACCCCAGTTTTCTACATACGGAAACAGGTAACAAAGCAACTCCCTGATCAAGCTTGATGATTTCAAGCAGTGTGTGTGAATCCACTTCAAAGGCCTGATTGGGTACGAAGCCTGCTTTCCCGCAGAGCATGGTGGTAAAGTTGCTGTACTCCACATTATCGGCAAGAGATATGAAGGGTTCGTTTGCAAAAAGATGTAACGAGATGTTTGTCTTTCCAGCGTACGGATGATGGGAAGGTACAACAAGAACAATATCCTCATTAACCAGCACACAACTCTCAATCTCCTCATCCTGGATCGGATGACCTGTTATTCCTACATCGATGTCCCCTTTTTGCAAGCTTGTGATGATTTCGCTCTTCGTTCCAATGCCTTGATGAATCTGAGTTTGCGGGTTGCTATTAATATATTCGCTAATTAGCCCGGTAAGGAATCTTGGATTCGTAATCGAAATTCGAATGATGTTAGAAACGTGTTGTTCTTCCGATTGGATCTCCAGTTGTGCATTTTCAATTTCGGTGAAAATCCGATTAACATGCTTCAACAGAATTTTCCCTGACGAATTTAATTGAATGTTTCTTCCTTTTCGATCAAACAAGGTTGTACCAAGCTCATCCTCTAATCTTTTGATCGTCAGGCTTAAGGAGGGCTGAGCAATATTCAGTTGTTGAGCTGCTTTGGAGATATGTTCGGTATAGGCAACGGTTTGAAAATATTTGAGCTGCAGCAATTCCATTCGTTTCGCACTCCTTATTTATTTCAATAAATATATATAGTACTTATTATGTATTAT